>JANWKZ010000025.1 GCA_025451115.1 Bacteroidia bacterium
TCATTTGATACGAAACACGCGGCCTCTTTCTTTGTGAGCGACGAATACTGGCGCAAAAACGATGAGATCACTTTGCTGGAGGAAGACCTCGAGGACGGGGTGAGGCTGATGAAGAAAGTAAAGATCTCCTCAACGGTTGTGCAACCCAACCAACGTTACATCTACCTCTACGATAAACAGGCACTTTGGTCTTTCAATATACAAATGATCAAATTAGTACCTGAAGACACCCTGGTGAATTATCCCCGCTGTGTAAAAACCGTAGGCCAGGCCCCCAAACAATACAAACAGCAGGTTCTCGATAAGCTTAAGCAAAAGGAAGAAGAGGAAATGGACCTGGAAAATGTTCCGGCTGCTGATGACGGGGCCTACCGCGCCGCTTCCGATGAGAAACACGTTTTTGATGAGAAAGAGGCCGAAGATCTGCATGACGATGAGAACGCGTTAGTGCACCAGGACGAAGAGCATGAAGGTGAAGAAGGCGATGAGCACGAAGGTGGATTAGAGGGGGGCGAAGAAGAAGAGCACTAGGCTTTTTTTCGTAAGGGAAGCTGAAAACCTAATCCCGCCGAAAGCCGGACCTCACGCATATCTAAAGTTCCGCCACGATACCCAAAATACTTACCGCTTACGTAACGCAATTCCAAAAAGAAATTCACGTATTTTCCCGGGTAAAAAGTGATACCCGTAAATGGAGAGAAAACAGGCAGAACTTTTAATCCGTATTCGCTCGTTGTGCTCGTAGTTATTGTACTAGGGCCACTTCCAACAGTTGTACTGTCCTTTGTGTTTGCCGGCCTTGTAAATGCGGCGCCTGGCTGTATTCCCATAAAAAAATCGAGGTTGTTCTTAAGCTGACCGGTGTTCTTATGAAAATGGTAAAGTACGCCGAATAACAGTGTGCTATTCTCTTTCAATAGTGGCTGTTTCTCCTGCGCGCCGGTAAACCAGAATCCCTCGCCGCGCAGGCTTACCCGTTCTTCCGGAAAATACTCGAGGTGCCCATGCACATAAATGTTCCCTTGTGTTTGCGAAAGCATAAAACCGGGAGCAAGTGTAGCTGTTCCTTTTAGTACATTCTTATAAGCAGACGGATTTTCTTCCTGGGCAAAGAGCAAATTGCTCATTACAAGAAGTAAAAACAACAGGTTCCTTACCATAGATCTGCAATTTTGTAATTGAAGCTAAGGGTAATCAGAATATGTCCTTCCAGGTTGATGCCGCCTTTTTGAATGAAGCTCACCTCGTTGTTCTCATATTCGGTTTCAATATCATTTCCGAGGTGAACCATGTATTGTCCCTGCAAAGCCGCATCAAACCGGGAGGTGAAATTATAGTGCGTGCCCAGGCCCCCTTGTACAGCCGAACTCCACCTTTCATCAAAATTGCGGTCATCGCTGTTATCACGCAGGTTGCTGTAATCAAAGCAATGTCCGGCTAAAACATACGGCTGCCATTTAGGGGTTTTTTCGGCATTGGAAGGTGTGAAGTAATACATCACGCTCCAGCCAATATGATAATCGGTTCGGTTGGCGTAATTGCCAATACCCGTTGAGATATAATCGAAGAACCAGGCCGTATTCACATGGTCAGAGAACTGCAGCATGAACTGCCCGCCGGCCCCCTGGCCCATATCGCCCCACTTGCCATCGTTGAATGTACTAAGCACGCTCCGTCCTCCCACAGAAAGAACACCGCCATAATTTCCTTTCATTTTCATGCCCGGCGCGGGCGACTGCGAAAACATCAAAAAAGGAATAAAAAACAAGACCAGTACTCCCTTTATTCCCGGAACAGATTTCAACATAACTGTAAAATTAGGTTTTTAATGGAGAATCTCTTAAATAAACGAAAAAAATGGGGGTAAATTGTCGACCCGACCCCATATTTTTAGTAATTTTAGATGAGTAAAACCTATGGAATACAAGAGAAACGAAGCGCAGGAAAAGAAGGAGATACTTAATCGCTACAAGAACTTACTGACAGCATCGCGCCGCCGCATGGAAAAGGGCGATAAGGCCCTTATTCGTAAAGCATTTGAAATGGCCGTGGAGGCGCATAAGGATATGCGCCGTAAATCGGGCGAGCCCTATATCTATCATCCTATCGCCGTGGCGCAGATCTGTGCCGAAGAGGTAGGCCTGGGTACCACTTCCATTGTTTGCGCGCTTTTACATGATACTGTTGAGGACACGGACATTACCATTGATGATATCAAAGGAATGTTCGGTGAGCGTATCGCCAAGATCATCGACGGGCTTACCAAGATATCCGGTGTTTTTGATCAAACTTCTTCGTTGCAGGCTGAGAACTTTCGTAAGATGCTCCTTACGCTTAGCGACGACATTCGCGTTATTCTTATCAAGCTGGCCGATCGTTTGCATAACATGCGCACGCTGGAGAGCATGGCGCACGATAAGCAGATCAAGATCGCTTCAGAAACCCTGTATCTCTACGCGCCCCTGGCGCATCGTCTCGGCTTAAATGCTATTAAATCAGAGCTCGAAGATCTTGGGTTGAAATACACCCACGGAGACGCCTACGACGATATCGCTGAGAAACTGAAAGAATCTGAGCCCGAAAGAAAAAAGTTCATTGCCAAGTTCATCGAGCCGTTAAAAGATATTCTGAAAGAGCAGGATTTCAAGTTCAAAATTTTCGGAAGGCCCAAATCTATTTTTTCTATCTACAATAAGATCAAATTCAAAGGGGTTAGTTTCGAAGAGATCTACGATCTTTTCGCCATACGTATCGTCATCAATTCGAAGATCGAAGAGGAGAAGGCCGATTGCTGGAAGATCTATTCCATCATCACGGACTTCTATCATCCCAGTCCGGAGCGCCTGCGCGACTGGATCTCAACACCCAAAGCGAACGGCTACGAGAGCCTGCATACCACAGTTATGGGACCCGAAGGAAAATGGGTGGAAGTGCAGATCCGCACCGATAGGATGGATGAGATCGCAGAAAAGGGATATGCAGCGCACTGGAAATACAAAGATACAGCTTCCGAAAAGGAAAGTCAGCTCGAAGAGTGGATCGGAAGGATCCGGGAAATGCTGGAAAGTCCCGAGGAGAACGCGCTCGATTTCATTGATGATTTTAAGCTGAACCTTTTTGCCGAAGAGATATTTGTGTTCACACCCAAGGGAGAGATGCGAACCATTCCTTCCGGGGCCACAGCACTTGATTTTGCCTTTGACATTCATACCAAGATAGGCGAGCATTGTATTGGCGCGAAAGTGAACCACAAACTGGTGCCACTGAGCTATGAGTTAAAGAGTGGCGACCAGGTGGAGATCCTTACTTCCAAAAAGCAACATCCGAACGAAGACTGGCTGAAATTCGTTATTACGGCCAAAGCAAAATCAAAGATCAAGAACGCTTTGAAAGAACAGCGCAAGAAAACCGCTGCGGAAGGACGGGAAATATTGGAGAGAAAATTCTATCGTCACAAGCTTGAGTTCACGATCCAGAACATCAAAGAATTTGCCGGCTTCCTTAAACTTCCTTCAACCCAGGAAGTTTTTTACCGCGCTGCGAAGGATGTGGTAGGATCGGATGAGATCAAGGAATATGTAAATTTCAAAAAGCATCCAGAGAAGTACGTAAACAAAAAATTAGAACAACAGCATACCATAGAAGAACTGGTGAACACCAAGCGCGGCAAAAGCGACTGGCTGGTTATTGGCGATGACATGGAAAAGCTCGATTACAAACTTTCTCCCTGCTGCAACCCAATACCCGGCGACGATGTGTTCGGTTTCATTACGGTAGGCGAGGGCATCAAGATCCATCGTGTGAATTGCCCGAATGCGGTAAAACTTCTTTCTAATTACGCTTACCGTGTGGTGAAGGCAAAATGGAATAGCCAACAGCTTCTTACCTTCCTGGCCAGCATCAAGATCAAGGGAACCGACGCTTTGGGTATCGTAAATAACATTACCAAGATCATCTCCACGCAGCACAACGTAAATATGCGCTCCATCACTTTCGATACGGAGGATGGCATCTTTGAGGGAATGATCATGGTGTATGTACACAGTACCGAACACCTGAACCAGTTGAGCACTAATCTTAAAAAAGTACCGGGTGTTATTTCCGTACAGCGCGTAGATAGCGAAAAACAAAAAGTGAACTGATGAGCAAAAGAGCATGGCTCTGGTTTTCTTTCCTCCTGGCGGCCTTATCACTGGTCTGTTATTTCTTTTCCTTTGTTTCGTTGGATTCCGCGGGTCAAAAAACGGAGGAGAATCTTCACCGACTTGAGAAAAAGGCCGAAGCGTATCTTGATAGTGTTCATACTCAACTGCACAATTCTTCTAAAAAGTCATTTGTAAATTATCTATCGGCTAACTTCAACGATACCTATACCAATGAAGGTATTGCTTGTTATGTATATGAGAACGACTCTCTCTTGTACTGGACTGCCAGTAGGGCCGCGGTTGAGAATTACATGCTCAATGTTTGCCTGGAAAAGAAGCTTGTAAAACTAAAGAATGGCTATTTTGAGGTGATCCGTCACCCGAAGAACGCGTACAGCACTTTTAAATTGTATGCCCTCATCCTGATCAAGAACAACTTCCCTTATGAGAACAGATATCTCGTCAATGGTTTCAATGAACATTTGGAATTACCCGAGAACGCTACTTATAACGAGAGTGAAAATCCGGCCGGGGCCGATTCAAAAGCGATCCATAATTATAAAGGCCAACCGGTTTTCTCCATTCAAATGAGCGAAAGCGGACGACGCACCGTCCCTTCTGTTTTTTCTTTCCTGTTCTTGTGTGGTGCCTTCTTTTCTTTCCTTGGCTTTTTAAAAATGCACTTTTCGGCTGTCTCTTCAGTAAAAGGTTCTGTCCGTTGGTCTTTATTTGTTGCGGCAACGTTGCCCATCCTGGCCTTATGTATAGTAAAACTGAAATTCCTTTTCATTCCGGCGACCTGGATCTTCGACGCGGAGGCTTTTCCTGAGCACATGTTGCTGCTGGTTGGGGCACTTCTGTTCCTCTGGATCTTTGCGACCTTAAGGAAGTCGATGACAGAAATAAAAAACAGTAGTATTGTTCTACTCGTCTTTTTGTCTCTGATCTTCGTGGTTGGTTTCGGCATCAATCTCTGTATTGATAAGGTCTTCAGTAAATCGTACTTAGGCGCCGACCTTGCCGAGATCATTTTCTCTTCTTCCGTGCAGGCTTATTTCAGTTATATCCTGGTATTTGTTCTGCTCCTTGCTTTTGTTATACTTTCAGAATCTTTTCTAACTGGTTATTCTTTCGGATCCGAAAGAAGACATTGGTTTTTCGTAATTGGAGCCGTTCTTATTGCTATTTTGATACACGACCTTTTTGGTCAGTACGACGTTCTAAAGGCTGCCTGGCCCGGTGCTCTATTCCTTTTTATTGCTATTTCAAAAAGATTGCTCACTGCCAATCGCTTTGTGTATGGTACACTCACCTGTCTTTTTATTTCTTTCTTCGTGGCCTATCTCACCATTCACCAGAAAAGCCGTACTGACTATGAGCAAAGATTAAATGTAGCGAAACAGTTGGCGAGCCCCAAGGACCCGATCGCCGAGAACTTATTTGTTTCGGCGCGTAATAATATACTTAGCGATAAAGAGCTCATAAAAAGTATCCAGAAAAAGGAAAAGACCTTATTGGATGTGGAGCAAACCATTCTGCGGAAGTATTTTAACGGGTATTGGGATAAATACCACATTTCGGTGTGTGTGTTCGATTCGCTTTGCTTCCCGCTTGTTCAGCATCCCCAGCACCTGTATAATAATAACTCTTATTTTGATGAGCTGATCAATACAAAGCTGGCCTCCAGTTCCTGCGACCAGCTTTATTTTAATGAAAAACTGAAGGACAAAACCTTTTATCTATTTAAGACCACGCTTCCAACCGCGCGTAAACCTCATTTGTTATATATCGTTGTTGAATCCAAGAAGGCCGCTGAGTATCGTGGTTTTCCTGATCTTTTATTAAGCCGTTCCGTTCAATTTTCAGGCACCGAATATTCCTATGCGGTTTACAGGGAAGGACAAATGCACATAAGACAAGGTAAGTACGAGTATCCTAATTATTTTTCCTATCGCGATAATATACAGGATAGCTGGACCTTTCAACAGAACGGATACAGCCATCTTGTGCATAAAACAGGTAACGCGAAGGTTATCGTTTCCAAAAGTTACAGTTATTTCAATGATCTGTTCTCTACCCTGGGTTTTGTTTTCCTGGCCAGCAGTACGGTCTTCCTGCTCATTAATTTTGTGATGGTGCTGGTTTTCCGTCCCGAGAACTCGCTTTCGATGCGTATTCAATATTACGCCGCTATTGGCATCTGCGTGCTTTTCATTCCGGTGGCTGCCAGCGCGGTTGCGCTTGTTAAAAAACAAACAGAGAATGCCAATACCGACGAGATAAAGGAAAAGACCCAAATGCTGGCCGATTACCTGAGCTTGAGGCTTACCGAGTACGACACGCTTAATAATTCGCACAAGGAGTACGTTACTTACCTGTTGTCCCAATCTTCAGATCTGTTCAAGAACGACGTAACCGTATTCCATACGAATGGGGAATATTACGCGGCCAGCTTACCGAAATTATTTGAAGAAGGATTGATCTCCAAGAAACTGAACCCAAGGGTTTATAACCGCATTTTAAGCGGAGCAGACCCGAAAGAGGTTTTCCAGGAAAGCATAGGAAATTTGAATTTTTACTCGGCCTACCGGATAGTCAGGAATAAAACAGGCAAAAAATTGTGTGTGGTAAACCTTCCTTATTTCTCGCGGCAGGGTGAGATACAGGCGCAATTGTTCAGTTATCTTTCTGCGCTGCTTAATATTTACGTGCTGGCCTTTATGATAGTGAGTTTAGGCGTCGCTTTATTGGCCAATTGGCTTACACGCCCGTTACGTCTGTTGCAGAAGCAATTCATGCAGATAGGATTGAACCGGCAAGACAACTCTATCTCATACAGTAAGAATGACGAGATCGGGCTTTTGATCTCGGCTTACAACAATATGCTTGTGAAATTGCAGCAGAGCGCCGAAAAGCTCGCGCAAAGCGAGCGGGAGGGAGCCTGGAAGGAGATGGCCCGCCAGGTAGCACACGAAATTAAGAACCCGCTCACGCCCATGAAGCTAAGCATCCAGCATGTGCAGCGATTGATGGAAACAGATCCCGAAGAAGCCTCCAAACACATGAAACGGATCACCACGGTGCTTCTCGAAGAAATTGACGCCTTATCTCATATCGCAACCGAGTTCAGTAATTTCTCCCAGCTACCTGCGCCTAAGTCGGTTGAGATCGAAATGGTTTCTTTCATCCGCTCCGTGCTCCCTTTGTATTCGGCAAACGCGAATATGAAAATTGAATTCAATCCTTCTGTAGAAAAGGCCGTGGTAATGGCTGATAAGGATCAAATGTTGCGGGTGCTGAATAACCTGGTCAATAACGCCATCCAGGCCATGGGCGATAAAGAAGAAGGTAAAATAGACCTGGCCTTAAGCAAGGAAGGAAGCAAGGTCATCGTTTCAGTGGCCGATAACGGTGTCGGCATAGATGAAACCTTAAAGCCAAAAATATTTCAGCCTAATTTCTCTACCAAGTCGTATGGCACCGGGCTTGGGTTGGCCATGTGCAAACGTATCATCGAGCAGCATGGTGGACAGATCTGGTTTGAAAGCGTACAGGGTGAGGGGACAGTATTTTATTTCACTTTGAAAGGTTATGCCTCCGTATAAACGGTTTTCGCCCCACAATAGTTCTGATTATCTTGCGTTTAATTTAGCAGTTTGTAACTTTTTACCCGGTCTGTCCGTCTTACGATATATGTTCAACAGGATCCTATTATGTGTTTTTTTGTCGGTTTGCTCGACCCTCGCTTTTTCACAGTCATTCACACTTTCGGGAAAGATAAGCGATGATAAAAAGAATACAATGCCTTTTGCTTCTATCCTTGTAAAAGGATCGGGAACCGGTACAAACAGTAATGCTGATGGATATTACAGCCTGAAACTGCCGCCCGGCACCTACGAGATAATTTTTCAGTATGTAGGCTACAAAAAGGAAGTACGTAAAGTAGAGATCTCTGCCGACGCAAAATTGGATATCGTGATGCAGTCGGAAGCTTATGAACTGAAAGAGATTGTCTTTAAAGAAGGAGAGGATCCGGCCTACGCAGTGATACGACAGGCGATCAAAAAGAGAAAGTATTATTTAGGGCTCGTCAATGCCTACACCTGCAAAGCTTATATAAAAGGGTTACAACGACTCAAAGATTATCCCAAGAGTCTTGGAAAGCTATTGAATGTTTCAGCGAATGGCGATAAACTGGACTCTTCTATGTTGGGAGTTATCTACCTTTCAGAGAGTGAGAGCAAGTATCACTACAGGAAACCGAATGATGAGAAAGAGATCATGTATTCGAGTAAAGTGAGTGGCGACAATAAAGCTTTCAGCTTTAACCAGCTTAGTGATATGAAATTCAATTTCTATGAAAACCTTGTTTATATAGACGCGTTAAGCGACAGACCCTTTATTTCACCTATTAATGAGAATGCTTTCTTGTCGTATCGTTACCATTTGTTGGGAACCATTTACGAGGATGGCAAAATGATCAATAAAATTGAAGTATTGCCAAAAAGAAAAACAGACCCCTGTTTCCATGGCGTAATTTACATACAGGAAAATACCTGGCGTATTCACAGTGCCGATATGTTTCTCACCAAAGACGCCAAGATCGACTTTGTGGATACTTTGAAGATACGCCAGATGCACGCCCCGGTAAAAGGAGATAGCATCTGGATGCCGGTGGGGATGAATTTTGGTTTTTACTTTAAGTTCCTGGGCTTTAAGGGAGATGGATATTATAACGCGGTTATTTCCGATTACGAAATAAACCCAACCTTCCCTAAGCGTTTCTTTAAAAATGAGATCCTGAAGGTGGAAGAGGAAGCTAATAAAAAAGATACCGCTTACTGGAAAGAGAACCGTCCGATCCCGCTCACCCAGGAAGAACTGGATGATTACCATAAAAAGGACAGCATTTCAGCCAAGCACGGAACCAGGGCTTATAAAGATTCTGTCGACAAGAGAGCGAATAGGTTCAAAATATCCTCACTTTTAACCGGGTATAATTACCAGAACACCTATCGTAAGATCCATTTCGGTACCAGTGGCATCCTGAACAGCGGAATTCAGTATAATACGGTTGAAGGCGTCAATGCCGGTATGAATTTTAACTTCCAAAAAGAATACGAGGATTTCAGGGAACATAATGTTTCGGCCACAGCTCATTATGGGGCTTCTAACTATTTGTGGGGTGGCAGTCTCCGGTGGGACTATACCCAAAAACCGGAGAAATTCCGACGTATTGCGCTAAGTGCGCAAAGTCTCGTACAGCAGTACAGCTCTTTTGCCCCGGTAAGCCCACTTGTAAACACCGCGTATACACTTTTCCTGAACCAGAATTACCTCAAACTTTATAAAAAAAGTTCAGTAATGGCGAGCATTCGGGAAGAACTGGTGAATGGTTTGATGTTCTATGGTAATATGGAGTATGCTGAACGCGATCCTGTAAGGAATACAAGTCCTTATCTTATCCTCGACGACACAAATAAATTGTTTACAAGTAATGATCCGCAGCGTGTTTACACAGACGATTCTTTATTTTCTTCCAATAATGCCTTTATTGTAGATGTTACTTTCCGTATCCGTTTCAAGCAAAAATATTACACCTTGCCTCACCGCAAGATCAACACAGGCTCTAAATACCCGAATATTTTCGTAGGGTATAAAAAAGCAATTCCGGCCCTGGGCGCCAAAGCCGATTATGATGTGGCTTTGATAAGCATTGAGGATGATATCCGTCTTGGATTGTTTGGAACCTTCGCCTACCGTTTGAAGGGGGCCTATTTCCTCAATAACAAAAAAATGTACTTTATGGATTACAGGCATTTTACCGGTAACCAAACCATCATTGCCAATGGCGATTATCTGAATTCCTTTAAATTATTGCCTTACTATACCTACAGCACTAAAGAATATTATGGTGAAGTGCACGCGGAACACCACTTCAATGGCTTCATCTTTAATAAGATTCCGCTTATAAAAAAGACAAAACTGCAGGAGGTGGCCGGTTTTCATGCCTTGTTCAATGATAGGATCAGTAATTATTACGAGATCAATTTTGCCATAGAGAATATCTTTAAAGTAATGCGTGTTGATTATGTTCTGGGTTACGGCATTGGAGGAAAAGTAACGAATGGCATCCTTTTAGGATTTACCACACAATTTTAAATTTGTAGTATGAAAAAAGTATTTTTTATCCTGGTTTTGTTTGCCTCAGCGCTGCAGGCACAAACTTATCCAACTAAAACCACAACCTTGCCTAACGGGCTCAAGGTGATCGTTTGCGAGAAAGCAACCAACCCCATGGTGCAGGTAGAAATTTGGTACCGCGTGGGAAGTAAAGATGAGTGGGATGGGGTTCGTGGCATGGCGCACATGTTCGAGCACATGATGTTTCGCGGCTCTAAGAATTTTAATGGCGAAGGTGATGTGTACATCAAATTGCTCGAAAAGATGGGAGGCCGCGTAAACGCTTATACAACTTTCGATCGCACGGTTTACCACGAGGAGGTAATGAGCCAGCACGTGGAAAAAGTAATGGAGATGGAGGCAGATCGCATGACCAACCTGCTATTGAGCCAAAAAGTACTGGATACAGAACGGGAAGTAGTGGGCGAGGAGTTCCGTCTTGGAGAGAACAACTGGTATCAACGCAATATCTACGAGCGATACAGGCATCTTTATCCTAAAACGCACCCTTACGAAGTGAACGTGATCGGTAATCTCGAAGAGATCACCTCTTTCACTACAAAACAGTGCCAGGATTTCTATGATAAATTCTACAGCCCTAACAACGCGTTTCTCGTTGTTGTGGGAAATGTTAAGGCGGACGATGTTTTTGCATACGCGAAGAAATATTTTGGACCAATTACCAAGCAACTCCCTTTAAATACAAAGAAAAAGGAGCCGGATCTTTTTACGCATGCCATTGAATTGGAGGAGATGAACATCGATTTCCCGGTGCAGATCTATTCTTATACGGTGCCCAGCCCTGCCTTTGGGCATAAGGATTACTATGCGTTCAATCTGCTTACAGAATTGCTGTTCACTAATTCAAACGCAATTCTCTTTAACAGTCTTGTAATGAAAACCAGTTTGGCCTACGGTATACAGGCCGGAATGGATGCTTCGAGGATGTATAATAACTATTCAAACTTTGATGTTATCATGCGGGCGGGGATCGGCAACGCCAAAGTGAAAAAGATCATTTCAAAGGAGATCAACGACATCATTACCGAAGGTCTCGAACAACAGCTGATCGATGATTACATTAGTCATCTCGAGGCCCAGCGCACCTTCGGAAACTATTCGAACGCGGGCATTGCCGGCGATCTCGGGTTTGCGGAATACTATTATAACGACTATTCGAAATATAACGCAATGATCGAAGAATACAAGAAGATCAAGGCCGACGATCTGAAGCTGATCGCTCAAACCTATTACAATCCTGAGAAACTGAAGGTCATCAATATTAAACCTGTAACAGAATAGAACATGAAGAAGTTATTATCCATACTGTGCAGTTTGCTTTTTGTCTCGGCTTATGCGCAGGAAGTTCCTGCACTTGAGACCTATACTTTAAAAAATGGACTCAAGGTCTATCTTATGCAATATGGCAAGATACCTGCGGTGCACGTAAAACTAATGGTGAATTCGGGTAAAAAGAACGAAACACCCGGTCAGCAAGGTTATAGCGAGATCTGCGCCACGATGTTGTTGAAGGGAAACAAAAAGTACAGTGAAGAGCAACAGGCTGACAAGGCTTTTAAGCTGGGCGCCGACATGAACTCCGGTTCTGATTTCGACTACACAAGTATAAATGCCAATTTACTGAGTAAGGACCTGGATGACGGAATGGATCTTTTTAGCTCGGCTATTTTAAGCCCATTGTTTGATAAGGATAAGCTTGCCCAGGAGATTTCTTATATCATAGATTATAATAACCTGAATAAAATGGATGTGGCCGACCTTACCGGCGTTTACAGTCAGTACGCTTTGTATGGAACGGCAAACCCTTTGGGAAGACGTTATTATAAGAAGCAATTGCAGGAGATCACGCCGGAAAAGATGAGGGAATATCACAGTTTTAATTTTACCCCTAAAAATGCTTCTATTATACTTTGCGGAAATTATGATCCTGCCAAGGTCAAGGCGGCTATTGAGAAATATTTTGGCTCCTGGGCCTCGGCTTATGGAGAGGCAAATGGAGTTGCTTTGGATAAGCCGACAGTTAAGAAGAAGGAGAACGCGTTCGTCAACCGTACGGCTGCTACACAGTGTAACCTGCGCTGGTGTAAAGTAGCGCCTTCAGTTAAGGATAAGGATTACGTGGCTTTTCGCGTAGCCAACCAGGTCTTTAACCGTTTCATCTTTGTGGAGATCCGCGAAAAGGGAGGGAAGACCTACGGCATAAGCAGCGCTCACCAGGCTACGCAGTTCTCTAATCTCTTCATTACTTCCTGTTCTGTTCGAAACAGCGAGATGATGAATACTATTAATTTATTTGACAAGAGCCTGCAAACCTTCAGCACCGGAAATATTACCCAAGAGGATTTTGATATGGCCATCACAGCCATTAAGATCGGTCTCGCCAGCTCAGAAATGCCGGAGGCTATCCTTAATTTTTATAATCCTGTGATATACGATTTCAATAAACGGAAGAATTACCTGAGCGACCTCGCTGCTTTAAAATTGGAAGACGTTCAAAAGGCTGTGAAGAAATATTACACGGCCGATTCTTATAAGCTTATCATTGCGGGAGATGAAAGTAAGGTAGGTGATCAACTCACCAATCTCAAGGGCCTGCTAAAATACTCAGCCTCCGATCTTGAAAAAGACAATTAAACGGTGTGCTTTTTTTGGCTGAGAATTATTTCTCAAAATGAACCTGTGCGTCGCGGGTGATTTTCTTAAACTTTTACTAAACAGGCACTTATCTTCATTGGCACGTATTTCGTTTATATCCTGCGAAATAAAATATAACATGAAACCAATGAAAAAAATAATGATCATGTTGGCATTTTGTGGCGCACTTGCTACCATGTCGGCACAGACCTATGGGTCTGACAGTAAAAATAAACAGAATGAAATGGGTACGCTGGGCGAAGACCAATGGGGTATTCCACCCGTACAAAATGGAAAAATGAAAGTCCAGAAATCCGAAAAGGACGAATGTACTCCAACGGAAAAAAAGCTCTCGCATAAGAAAGCTACAAAAACCGTTGGCCGTAGCTCGCGATCTGAGAAAGTGAAAAGCAGCGAAAACACAGGTCTAAGCACTGCAACCTATACACACACACCTGAACCGCAGGATAAAACCGCGGTGAGTGTCCCTGAAAAAGTTCGAAGCGCTTTCAGTAATGCGTATAATAGCGCGAAAGCTACCTGGAAAACTGAAGGTGAGAATTTCAGAGCTATGTTCAGGAACGGTGACGATGATGATGCCTTGAGCACGATCATTGTTTACGATAAGGAGGGCAATATCCTGGTAACTGAAATGGAGTTAAGTAATAAAGCCTGTCCGGAAGAAATTGAAAAGTTCTGTGCAAGAGATTCCCGTATCTGGAAGGTTGAAACCAAAGATGGCCCCTCTAAGTATTTTATACAGGAAGATGGCGAAACAAAATGGTTCGACCTGAAAGGTGAACGAATTTACGGAACTCTCGATACGCATGGCGTTTCGATGAACTGATGATCGTTTAATTGAATTAAGCGTTCAGAAAAAAGGAGGTTATCGACCTCCTTTTTTTATTTTGCTTGTTTCGCCTTAAACCCTGCAATAAAATTTTTTGTAAAATCACTCAATACCAGCGTACCGCTCATGAGTGCACGCTCCAGTAAAAGTGTATCCCAGTTCTCGGTGCCTTCCCACATGATCTTTTTTAATTGCTTCATGGCATCCGGGCTGCTTTTGGCCAGTGTTTGTGCTAATTTGAGTACGGCTGCATCCAGTTCTTCGGTTGTTTTAAAGATCTCGGCGTAGAGGCCTTTTTCTTTTCCGTATTGCGCGCTGTGCCATTCGGCGGCGTTGATGGTCAGTTGACAAAAAGCAGAAGTACCCATTTTTCTTTCAACGGCCGGGCCCACTACAAAAGGGCCAATGCCTACAGCTAGTTCACTTAATTTGATGGCGGCACTATCAATAGCCAAAGTATAATCGGCCGCAGAAGCTAATCCTACACCACCACCCACAGCTTTGCCCTGTACGCGGGCTATCACAAATTTGGGCGCTTTACGCATGGCGTTGATCACACCCGCGAAACCCGAAAAGAACTTTTTTCCAACTTCAATATCATTAATGGCTATCAGTTCATCGAAAGATGCTCCTGCACAAAAGGCCTTTTCACCCTCACTCCTTAATATGATCACTTTGGCGTTGTCATCGTTCCCAACTTTGGTTATTTCTGCTGCCAGGGCTCGCAAAAGATCGCCCGGCAAAGAGTTGCTCTGAGGGTGAAAGAAGGTCACCGTTCCGATGCCATTCTCTATAACGCTTTTAACTGATCCGTTCTCCATAAAATTCCTTTGTTCAAATGTAAAAAATCGTTTGTAAAAACTATCTTTGTTTGAAGAATTTATGGTAATTCCTCCCTTTTTAAAGTCGGGCGACAAGGTCGCCCTCGTTGCGGGCTCCCGCAAGGTAGCGGCGGCCGACCTTGAGGCGGCTATTTACACCTTGCAAAAATGGGGTTTACAGCCTGTTAAAGGCAAGCATTTGTTTGAGGAGCACAACCAATGGGCGGGTAAAGACGAACAAAGGGCGGCCGACCTGCAATGGGCCCTTGATGACA
>JANWKZ010000026.1 GCA_025451115.1 Bacteroidia bacterium
AAAACCACCGAAGAAAAAGTGAACCTTCCCTTGGGTAAAGGCGGCGACGCTTACAAGCTCGAGAAACAATTCTTACTTAACAAATAGTCTTTATGAAGCGCATCCCGCTTTTTTTTACCGTATTCCTGCTTTCCCTTTCTGCTGTCCTTGCCGACAATGATTACAGGTATTTTGTAGATCTTACTAAAACGGATAATGATAAAGTACAGGTAAAACTTGTGCCCCCCGATTTTACAGAGGACGAAGTTACTTTTATGTTCCCCGCTATTGTGCCCGGTACCTACGCCATTTATAATTTTGGCCGCTTTATAAGCGATTTTAAAGTGGTTGATAAGAACGGGGCCAACATTACCTATACGCAGAGTGATAAGAATACTTACAAGATCTCAAACGCCAAGAACATCAGCTACATCACATACAATGTGCAGGACAGCTGGGATTACGAGCAAAAGAAAAGCGAAGTAAAAGAAGATGTTGTTTTTGAACCTGCAGGTACGAACATTGAGAGCGGAAAGAACTTTGTATTGAATACTCATGGCTTTTTTGGTTATTTCAAGAATATGACCGACCGGAATTTTGCACTGGAGGTGAAAAAACCTAAAGGATTTTATGGCTCCAGCGGTCTTTCTACAATAAAGAGCGGCGAAGACACCGATAAAATAGAAGTCTATGGCTACCACAGGTTGGTTGATTCGCCTATGATGTATTGCCAGCCCGATACTGCTTTTGTGGAAGTGGGCGGCTCGCGTGTGTTGATCTCGGTTTATTCTCCCAATAAGAAGATCAATTCGGCTTATATCGCGCATAATATCTCGGAAGTACTTCAGGCGCAGAAATCTTACCTGGGCGGTACATTGCCCGTTGATAAATACGCTTTCATCATTTACCTGAACGATAAGCCAACGCAATCAGGGGCCAACGGCGCTTTAGAGCACAGTTATTCTTCTTTCTATGTGTTGCCTGAGATCGATTCACTTTACCTGGCGCAGACCATGCGTGATGTGGCGGCCCATGAGTTCTTCCACATTGTAACGCCGCTCAACATCCATAGTGAAGAGATCGGCAATTTCGATTTCAATAACCCACGCATGAGCAAGCACCTGTGGCTTTATGAGGGTTTAACAGAATATAATGCGCACCACGTGCAGGTTTTGAACGGGCTCATCGATATCGATAAGTTCATTGAAGTGATGCAGGGCAAGATGTCGGAAGCCCAAACGCAGTATAACGATACCATGCCCTTTACATTCATGAGCAGGCATGTGCTGGAACCTAAGTATCATAAAGAATACAATAACGTTTACGCCAAGGGAGCTTTGATAAATATGTGCCTGGATATCCAGTTGCGTTATTACAGTAATGGAAAATACGGTACACAGAACCTGATGGCCGATCTTTCCAAGAAATACGGAAAGGACCGCTCCTTTAAGGATGAGGAACTTTTTGACGAGATCGAGAGACTTACTTTTCCGGAGATACGCGTTTTTTTAAACACCTATGTGGCCGGCAATCAAAAACTTCCTTTCGAAAAGATCTTTGATATGGTGGGCCTGATCTATACGCCCTTATTAGAGAAGGAGGAGATCAGTCTAGGTGGTTTTGGACTCGGGTTCAACCCGGCAACAAACCGTGCGGTGGTGTATGAGACCGAGAAAATGGATGAGTTTGGTAAGAAAATGGGCTTTAAGGAAGGTGATGAGATCGTGCTGTTCAATGGCAAGCCCATCACCATGGATAATTACAAAGATGTGCTCTTCGGTTTCCTGCAAAACGCCAAAGTGGGCGATAAGCTGGAAGTGAAAGTGGCGCGCATGAAAAAGAAAAAAGAAAAAATAAAATCGCTGAAGGCGAAGGTAATGACCGTTAAGGTTTCCATTCCTAACTTCATTACTGTAAATAAGGATGCTACCGAAAAACAAGTCATAGCGCGCAATGCCTGGCTTGGTTTAAAACAATAGCTATGCAGAAGAGCCGTATCTACTGGATTGCACAGATCTTAGGGTGGGCGGCCTATTTTACCATCAGTTTTATTCTTGAGTTCAGGGGGAAGGCAATTTACACCAACCAGGACGTTATTTATTACGCTTCGCTGGTGCCGGCCGCTATTCTTTTAACGCATATTTATCGTTTTATCATCCTGCGCCAACATTGGTTGCACAGGCCTGTACTTACGCAACTGATGATAGCGATCATTTCGGGTTACGCGCTTTCTATTGTTTTCCTTTCTTTAAGATACGCGCTGAACCTCGTTATTTTCAGACAGGCGGATGAGCTTACCTTGATAGAGGCGGCTATCCAGGTGATCAATTTCTGGTTCGTGTTCTTTGTATGGAGCGTAGGCTATTATTTTTATCATTACCTGCAAACCATCCGTAAAGTGGAGATCCAGCAGTTAAAGATGAAGGCCACTTTAAAGGAAGCAGAACTTAATAAACTGAAATCGCAACTCAACCCGCACTTCATGTTCAATGCCATGAACAGTATCCGCGCGCTAATTGATGAAGATCCAAAGAAAGCGAAAGAGGCCGTTACCAAACTATCTTCTATTTTACGTCAAACCTTAACGCTCGAAAAAAATAAGCTCATTCCTTTTGAGCGCGAAATGCAATTGGTGAAGGATTATCTAGATCTTGAATTGATTCGCTTTGAAGAACGCTTGCATTGTTCTTATGAAATAGAACCGGGCTCGCACCATTACAATGTACCACCCATGATCCTGCAGACGCTGGTTGAGAATGCCATTAAACACGGGATCTCAAACCTTACGGAAGGAGGTATGATCACGATCCGCACAACCCTGCTTAAAAATAAAAAACTGCAGATAGAAATAAGCAATTCAGGTACTTACAACCCGGAGGCTACTCCTGCTTCGGGTTACGGCATTAAGAACACCCGCGACCGCCTGGCACACGTTTTTGCCGATGAAGCCAGCTTTTCCATCTTTAATGAAAAATTCTTCGTAAAAACGCAAATAGTCATACCTTTATACAAGAACTAAAAAGTTAAAAGTAATAAGTCAAAAGTCATAGGTTGAAACAACAAACATTCAACTATACAACCATTTAACTATAAAACATGAAAGCCATTATTGTTGATGACGAACGATTAGCGAGGCAGGAGCTGAAGACTTTGCTGGCCGAGCACAAGGACATAGAAGTGATAGCCGAATGCGCCAATGCCGCCGAAGCTAAGGAGAAGATAGGTCTGCTGAAACCCGATGTTGTTTTCCTGGATATACAAATGCCCGGAAAGACCGGCTTGGAACTGGCCCAGGAATTATCGCCGGTACCCGAATTGGTTTTCATTACCGCGCACGATGAATTTGCTTTGCGCGCTTTTGAAGTGAACGCGCTCGATTATTTATTAAAACCCGTTCAACCGGATCGTTTGGCCGAGACCCTCAAAAAACTTTTTTTACGCGAAGACGACGCTGCACCCGAAGATTTTCGTACCGTGCTTACCGACGAAGATCAGGTTTTTCTGAAAGACGGAGAACGCTGTTGGTTCGTTAAATTATCCAACGTGAGACTTTTTGAAAGCGAAGGAAACTATGTGCGCGTTTTCTTTGAAGGTAACAAACCACTTATACTACGCAGCTTGAATAACCTGGAACAACGTTTGAGCCCTAACAGCTTTTTCAGGGCCAGCCGCAAGCACATTGTTAATCTCCGCTGGATCGAGAACATCGAGCCCTGGTTCAACGGCGGTTTGATGGTTAAACTGAAAGGCGGAGAACAAATAGAGATCTCCCGCCGTCAATCGGTGAAGCTGAAGGATATGATGAGTTTATAGGGCGTTCCCCCGAGGTGCGATAGACTTTTTCTTTCAGTTTTAGAAATGTGCGCACTCGTGGTCGGGCTACAAAAGGGTTCCGTTTTTGCCCAATCAATTCCTAAAAAAACTTAAAAGTACTTCTTCTTACGGTTAACCTGGGCAAAGAACCCCTGCGGGCCTTTTGTATCCCTAACGCAAACATTTTTATTTGCCTTGATCTTTCTCCTTCTTTTTTCAGGCTCAAAAAGCGTCCCGATAGCTATCGGGACCGCAGCAGCCCGGCACGAAATCCTTCACCGTTGAAAATAACTCTCGCGGGGAAACGCCCCAACCATCCCCAAACAAAAAACCCCATCGTTGCCGATGGGGTTTCTTTATAGAATAATTTAAAATTACTTCTTCTTAGCGTAACGGCTGCGGAATTTATCTACGCGACCCGCTGTATCAACCAGCATGTGTTTACCGGTATAGAAAGGATGCGAAGTGTTAGAGATCTCCAATTTGATCAGGGGATACTCGTTACCATCTTCCCATTTGATAGAATCTTTTGTTTCAGCACATGAACGTGTTAAAAAAGCGTAGTCGTTAGAAATGTCTTTGAACACAACCATTCTGTAGCTCTCGGGATGAATATCTTTCTTCATTTTACTTAATTTTAAGGACGACAAAGATAGTACATTTTTAGTAAAAGGCAAGCTATTCTTTGATCACTTTTCGGATGGTATTTCCGCCCGTGGTTTGCAACCTGATCCAATAGAATCCTTTTGTTAAATCATTGAAATCCAGTGAATAAAAGTCCTCATCTTTAGTCAATGCTACCTGTTTTATGACCCTTCCGAGGGCGTCTAAAACCTGCAGGGAAGGCTTGCTTCCGGCCGGGCAGCTGTACTCGATCGTGGCCTTATCCGAAACCGGGTTGGGGTAAACGTCCATGGAGGCCGAATTGGCTTTTACCTCGTTTACGCCCGCAAAGAAGCCGGGAACCGCGAAGAAATTCCACTTAATGAAGTTGCCGAAATCGAGGCCGAAGATCTTAAGGTAGATGGATGGGGGCTGGTACAATCTCTTCAAACGGTAAAGTCCCGAACCCTGTGCTGTGTTCGCCCAAAATGAAAGCCCGTCGCCGCCGCTGTCGTAAACCGAAATATCGTAGCAACCTCCGGCTAAATGCAAAGTGTCCATATAAGTAGTGTTGGGTTGCAGGTTGCTTGCTATCCTGCTCCAAACCACATTTCCGTTCTCATCGGTAACGTAATAACTGTTCTCTAAATAATTATTGGTGCGGAAAACAACCAGCAATGCTGTATCATAAGTAGGAGGGAGCGAGGGCATTTTTACTTCCGCACTGTCGTCGTAATTGTATTGGTCGGCTTGCCCGTTCACCTGGTCAATAAAAACTTTGAAGGTGCTGTTTACCGGCGTGCTTGATTGCAGAATGAAATTTGGGAGCATCACGCTTGATGTATCGCCGAAGTTCAGATTGCCGTTCCAGGTATAAGATTGATAAGGGAGCCCAACCAAACCGTATTTGAAAGAAACGGAATTGATGGCTGTGCTTCCGTTGTTTCTTACCACGATAAGTGGATTAGTACAAATTGGATTCAAGCGATTGTATTCCTTCATGGTGGAAGGATGATACACTTCCTCGATAGAAGCATCCACACTGTTATTGGGCGCAGTATATTGGAAGAGTTGACCGTTCACAACTTCGTTGGCGCTCGGACTGCTAACGGTATAGGTTTGCATGTCCATATCAAAAATGTGATTCCCGGGAGTTAGCGTGGTGCTTGTTGTGAAATCAGGTTGCACTACGTTGCCGGGGCACCAATTGGCGCGGTCGTACACCCAGGTTCCTCCCTGCGGGAAGAGTGCGTTGTTGCCGCAGGGCCTCCAGCGCGAGCGGGTGTTCATCGCTACGCCGTCGAACTTGATGGTGCGGAATTTAGGACAGAACTCCGAACAGTAATTTGCATCTGAGCCGTGCCCGGTATGTAGCAAACGCAGTTTTGTATAAGCGCAGGTTGGATCTATAGCAACCGTATCGGGTGTTAAATAATTTTCAATGGAGTTATTTGCATCTCCGTAAGGAAAACTGCCATTCCACAATTGGTTAAAATTGATCTGGTTTGCAACGGGTGTTCCTTCAATGAAAGCGAAATCTACAGTCACTTGCCAGCCCACGTTGGTTCCTTCGTAACCGGTGTGTATGTATTCTATCTCTACCGAGTCGCGGAGGAACAAAGCATAATCAGTAACATCCATGTGCCAGTTGAAATTCCAGGTGCTGTTGTACTGG
>JANWKZ010000027.1 GCA_025451115.1 Bacteroidia bacterium
AAGGGGCGTTACCGTGATCACTTATCCTTTTCAATATAATCCGGTGACCAAAGTTTTAAGGGTTTACAAGAATATTAGCTTCACGGTTAACTGCAATAAAAAAGAAAAAGGGTTGAACGAGATCCCTGCAAATCAGCGCTACGTCGGAAATGATGTGTTCAGCAGCATTTATCCTTCTGTATTCATCAACGCCAAAGGAACACCCAACAGTACACAATACACACAGATAGCAGAAAGCGGCCGTATGCTCGTTATTTCCGCAAGTACACTTTTAGGCGCCATACAACCTTTGGTTGACTGGAAAATTCAAAAAGGAATTACTACCGATGTAGTTAGTATCTCTACTATAGGAAACACAGAAGCTGCCATTTTTGCTTACGTACAAAATTACTACCAGGCTTATCCTGATCTGATGTTCCTGCTTTTTGTGGGCGACCATCAGCAGATAAAGGCCGGCAATATGGGACAAACCAGCGCGCCGGAAACAAAATGGTCAGACACCCGCTATACTTTCCTCACCGGAACCGATTATTATCCCGAAATTTTAGTAGGTCGCTTTTCTGCGAACAACGTTACCGAAGCAAGCACGATGGTGAACCGCACTTTAGAGTACGAAAAAAATCCATTGAGTGGCGCATGGTTGACCACCAGCTTAGGACTTGCCTCTAACCAGGGTTCGGGTATTGGAGATAACGGAGAACCGGATTGGCAGCACATGCGTTATATACGCGATACCTTGTTGGGTTATGGTTACACACAGGTACATGAGTTTTATGACGGTAGTCATGGTGGAGCGGATGCTTCCGGTAACCCAACCAACAGCGCCGTTGCGGCTGCGGTAAACGCGGGCACCGGTTTATTTATGTATTGCGGCCATGGAAGTCAGAACGCCTGCGTAACCAGCAATTACAATTCTACCAACGTTTGGAACGGAACCAATAACAGCAAGTATCCCTTTGTTTTGAGCGTAGCCTGCAACAATGGAACCTTTGATTCTGGCACCTGCCTGATGGAAGATTTCTCGCGCGCCAATAACGCAAATGGCCCCACGGGTGCCATTGCCGGTTGCGGTTCTTCTATCTTAATGGCCTGGGCCGAGCCTATGCCTACAGAAGATGAAGTGGCGGACATTTTAACGGAGAACAAACCGGGTAATGTAAAGCAAACTTTAGGTGGATTATTTTACAACGGACAAATGCGCATGCTGGAGAAATACCCTACCACTGACGGAGAGGAAGTAATGCAAACATGGGTGTTCTTTGGAGATCCTTCCTGCGTGATGCGTTGCAAATTACCACAGCAAATGACCGTCACACATCCTTTGTGTTTCAATACAAGCACAAGCAGTTTGGCTGTGAACGGTAATCTGAATGGTGCTATTGCTTCACTTACCATGAACGGAACTATTTTAGCTACCGGCCCTGTTACAGGTGGTGTTGCTACACTTAACTTCACTCCGCAAAGCGGACCTGATTCTTTATTGCTTACTGTTACTGGTTACAACCAATATCCTTACCAGAAATATATTCCAGTTTGCAATACCACAGGCATTAGTGGTATTGGCGCAGAAGTGGTAAATGTTTATCCTAATCCGGCTGAAAGCAGTCTGAACATTTCTCTTGCGAACGGAAGCATAATGAAAGAGATCAAAGTGATAAACAACTTAGGCCAGTTTGTTGCTGTGCCCGCCATCACCGGCTTTAACAGCACACAGGCTGACATCAGTGGTTTGAGCAATGGTATTTACAAGCTCGTGATCACTGACAGCAATAACAGTACGCTAACAAGGACCTTTATTAAGCACTAGTTCCTATAGGTATAGCGTGCCGGTTTCTTCTTATCTTTGTGTAAGATGTTTACCGGCATTATAGAAAGTACGGGCAGGGTTGAAAAACTTGAGCAAGAGCAAAGCAACCTGCATATCTGGTGTTCCTGCACTTTTACTTCAGCATTAAAGATAGACCAAAGCCTGGCCCATAACGGCGTTTGCCTTACTGTGGTGGAGATAAAGGGTAATGCCTATAGAGTAACCGCCATCAAAGAAACCCTCGATAAAAGCAATCTTGGCAAATTAAAAGCCGGCGATACCATAAACCTTGAGCGCTGCATGCCGGCCAATGGTCGTTTTGATGGTCATATTGTACAAGGTCACGTAGATCAGATTGCTGTCTGTTTAGAGCGAAAAGAAGAAAATGGCAGCTGGACCTACACTTTTGAGTATGATGCCACGAAAGGGAATGTTACGGTAGAGAAAGGAAGTGTTACGGTTAACGGAGTGAGTTTAACGGTTGTCAATTCAAAAGAGAACCGTTTCTCGGTGTGCATCATCCCCTACACCTTTGAGCATACCAATTTTAAGGAGATACAGGTGGGCGATAGGGTGAACCTGGAGTTTGACATAGTAGGAAAATACGTGGCCCGTTTACTGGCAAAAAAATAATTGTGTTTCAAGACCTGAAGCGTTATAACCATATCCTTATCCCAATTTATCTGTTGGGTGCCATTGTTATTGTGGGTACTTTTGGCTACCATTTCATTTCGGATTATCCCTATATCGATGCGTTTTACATGACCATCTCTACGGTGGCCACGGTTGGTTTTGGAGAGGTACACCCCCTGAATACAGCAGGCAGGATCTTTACAACCTTCCTTATCATCATAAGTTTTGGTACATTTGCCTATGCCATCTCCTCCATTACCCGTTTTGTGATGGATGGGGAGTTCAACCAGATCTTTAAAAACCGAAAATTGAACGCCGCGATAGAAAAACTCAATAACCACGTGATCATTTGCGGCTATGGCCGTAATGGCAGACAGGCCGCGCAGGTTTTAAAAAAACACACCCAGCGTTTTGTAGTGATCGAAAAAGACCCCGGGCTTACCGGCAACATGAAGCACGACTATAGCGAGCTGGTAATAAATGAAGACGCCACGTTGGATGAAACATTGATGAAAGCAGGTATTCTAAGAGCAAAGGCTCTGATCACTACTTTACCTACCGATGCCGACAATCTTTTCATCGTACTTACAGCGCGTAACCTCAATCCAAAACTTACTATTATCAGTCGCGCCAGCGAGGATAACTCGGATACCAAATTAAAGATAGCCGGCGCCAATAACGTGATCATGCCTGATAAGGTGGGCGGGGCGCACATGGCCTCTTTGGTGATGAAACCCGACGTAGTGGAGTTTGTTGATTATATTGTGGGACAGGGTGGAGATTCTATCAACCTCGAAGAGATCACCTTTGAGAATGTACCCGAGCACCTGCGCAACCACAGCCTGAAAGACCTTGAAATAAGAAATAAATCGGGCGCCAACATCATTGGTTTTAAGACCGCCACCGGCGAATACATCATCAATCCCAGCGCCGACACAAAGATCATCCACGATGCCAAGATCTTTGTATTGGGCACATCCGAGCAGATCGCAAAGCTGAAAGAACTCCTCGCCTAGTTATCAGTTTTTTGACATTTTGCCATTTGGGCAGAATTGTTATATTTGTTTAGAACAAACAACTATTTAAACGTTATTTTTTAAGCTAAAAGGGACCTCGACCGTATGTGTGGGCTGGCAGGATATTTTTCAACCAAGAACTTCTTTACCCGGGAGAACCTCGAGGCAATGACGGCCACCCTCGAACACCGGGGCCCCGACTCGCATGGGTTCTTTCAGCAGGATAGTGTAGGATTGGGGAGTCGCCGCCTCAGTATTGTAGATCTTTCCGAACGGGCCAACCAGCCTATGCATTCGGCCAATGGTCGTTATGTAGCTGTTTACAACGGCATGGTATACAATTTTGGTGAGATAGGCGCTGGCTTGATGCAAAGCGCCGGCAGGAGCGCGCCCGTAACTTCCAGCGATACCGAGATCGTGCTCGAGGCCTTTGTGCAGTATGGGCCTTCGTTCGTGGAAATGCTCAACGGCATGTTCGTGATAGCCATTTACGATAAGATAGCGGATGAGCTCCACATCTTTCGCGACCGACTGGGCATCAAACCGCTTTATTATTACTGGGACGGCGCCAATTTTGCTTTTGCTTCTGAATTAAAAGGATTACGGGTTGTACCCCAGATACCGAAGGTGGTGAACAAAGGCGTGATCCGTGATTTCCTGCACTTTGGGTATATACCCACACCGTACAGCATTTACGAGAAGATATATAAAATGAACAGCGGAACCCGCCTCAAGATATCGAAGGCCGGACTGGAGGAATACAAGTATTGGGACATCCGCAACTGCATTAAGGAAAAGATGGTTACCGACAGCGAAGAGGCGCTGGTAAAACTATCCGACCTTCTCATTTCATCGGTACAATATCAATTGAAGAGTGATGTGCCTTTCGGTATTTTTTTGAGCGGAGGTATCGATTCGAGCCTGATCGCGGCGAAGGCGGCAGGTATGTCGCACATCAAGCCGAATACTTTCACCATCGGGTTCTCAGACAACCCCGTAAACGAAACCG
Source organism: Bacteroidia bacterium (assembly GCA_025451115.1). Classification (GTDB taxonomy): domain Bacteria; phylum Bacteroidota; class Bacteroidia; order B-17B0; family Aurantibacillaceae; genus PALSA-968. The sequence goes on from JANWKZ010000027.1 coordinate 4,466, forward strand.
TTCACGCCCGTAAGATAGCCAAGGAGTTGGGCACCAATCACCACGAGTTCGTTCTATCGGTGAACGATGCGGTGAATATCATTGATACGCTTTTTGATGTTTTCGACGAGCCTTTTGCCGATTCTTCCTCCATACCTACCCTACTCGTTTCCAAACTTGCCAAACCTTACGTAACCGTTGCTTTGAGCGGCGAAGGCGGGGATGAACTCTTTTTGGGTTATGGTTCTTATCGCTGGGCACAGCGACTGGATAGTGTTTTCTATAAGACCTTCCGAAGGCCAATGGCTTTTGTTTTTTCGAAGATGTCGAGCCGCTACCAGCGTATCGGTCGACTGCTGGATTACCAGCCGGAAGTAAACCTACAGTCGCACATCTTCTCACAGGAACAATATTGGTTTGCCGAGCATGAACTGAAAGGATTGCTGAGGCCTGAATACGATATCGAAAGCCCGCTCATTGAGAATATGCCGGTTAATTTTCTAGATCTGTACAGGCAGAACAAACGCAATGAGTCGGATGTGGCGGGCAGAAAGCTTACCGCCATGGAAGAACAGGCGCTTTTTGATCTTCGTTTCTATCTGCAGGACGACCTCTTGAGAAAGACCGACCGTTGCGGTATGCGCTATTCACTGGAGGCGCGTGTGCCTTATCTCGATCACCGCGTGGTAGAGTATGCCCTGAATGTTTCTCCAGACCTTAAATTCAGGCACGGCACTCAGAAATTCATTCTTAGCTCTATTCTTTATAAATACCTTCCCTCAGAGTTATTCGAGCGCCCGAAAGAGGGTTTCGACATTCCGCTGGTGAAATGGCTTCGCAAAGAATTAAAATACCTTATTGCGGAGAACCTCAACGATGAAGTGATCCGGAAATACGGTGTAATGAACCCCGATGAAGTTAAACGATTGGTAAGTGCCTTTGAGAACGGCAGCGATTACCTCTACAACCGCGTGTGGCTGCTGATCGTGCTGCATAAATGGTTCCGTAAATTCGAGCCTTAAAAATCGATGGCCTGCTTAAAGAGCGTGAATGGATTGGCGCGATGCAGATTGAAAGTGAAGCGCACCTGGTGAATGAAGTCGATCCCGTTAAGCTTATTGTTATCCAGAATGTTCTGGCTCTGTAAAAGCGGAACAAATATCTCGCAGAAATCGCGTCCAATGATGATATCCAAACCTGCGTCATACATCAGCGGGTCTATGCCGGCGGCAAAACCATCATCGGCGCAAGTCCCTATATCTGCATAAAAAAGGAAGGGCAGTTTGAAGAGTTTGGGTGATTTAATATTCAGAGCAACCAACCATTTTGCGCTCTGCCCTAATGCTGAATAGGACTTGAAAGCGCCATCTGTCTCAATGAACTGGTTAGCGGCAAGTCCGTAGGTCTCGGTACGACCGAAATAAGAATAATCGCAGAGGTAATCGTTGTATCCGCGCCAGCCGCTCATCCGGAAACGGTAGTCAACCGAAGTAGAAGGGTTCATGTAGAACATGTTCCCGGCAAAGAGACGATATTCAAAGTATTTGGTTGGATTAATATACAAACGCTGGTTAAAGTTGAGCGAGATCTTCTGCACATCATCGCCCGTCTGAAAATTTACTTTAGCTGAAAAAGGAAACAGCGAACTGCTCCTGGAAAACTGGTATAAAAGATCGTGCACCGCATATTGCATGTGATCCTTATAAGTCAGGCCCGGACAAGGGGTGGTAAAGCACATAATGACCTTATCAAAATCGAAGGCGGTGTATTCCCTGTCAATGTAAACGTAGCGATAACCCACCTTATGTGTAACCGGCGTGGATACATTCTTCTTTTTGAAATCAAAACTAATGCCCGGGCTTAGTTTATTGTAATAATTGGTCCACGCACCCGACTCGTAAGCAAAGCGGGAGGTTTTCAGATCTATATTGATCTCGCTGAACAGTTTATTGGGATGAAAATTGAGATGTAGATTGGCAAGGCCGGCAATACCCTTATCTCCGAATGAATACATAGGCACGATCTCAGTCTCTATCTTCTTTTCATAAAGGATATGATTGTAATAAGCAGCGCCCAGCATAAAGCCGTTGTACATGTTGAAAGCCATGGCCGGGGCCAGGAAGGCCTGGGTCTTGTCCTGGTCGTCGAGGTAAGCGAACATTTTTACCTGCAGGGGTTCGGCCTTTTTAAACAATCCTCTTGTGCGTAAGCGGTTGTTCTTGCGATTGGCCTCGGGCATAAAGGAAAAAAAATCGATCTTGAACGCGTCAATCTCGGCCGAGGGGAATTCAAGGACCTTGCTTCCCTCAAATCCTTCGTACCATACCATGCCTATGATCTTTCCATCACGCGTGGCGCAAAGCGGCACAGGGCCTTTTATGTCTCCCACATTTTTTACCTCAACAAGGTAAGTGCCATCCGTGGCGTCGCGGTCGGTGCGCACAATACGGTAATCCAGTTTTTTGGTAGAGCCGATAAGGTCATCGAAGAACCAATCGAGTTTTTTCTCGCTGAAATACTCCAAAACCTTCCGAAGATCGTTGGAGGACGGGTGCTTCATTTTGCACTGCTCGAAATAGAACTGCATAGCTACGTCAAAATCTTCCTCGCCCATGTAATTGATAAGGTAATTGAACAGGAGGGCTGTTTTACTGTAAACGATAGCTCCGTAATTCACCTCCGAAAATTCGTCGGATGGAAGTTCGCAGGGCTGATCGGCGTTGCGCTTGGCCTGCATGGCGTAGAGGTAATAATAGCTTTCTGCCTGCTTATGTTTATTAAGCCCCAACAAGCTAAAAGTGCTGTCGTAGCCTAAAACCTCGGCCAGCGTGGCATTTGGATATTTTGTCTTCACATAGCGCATCTCGTTAAAGGAATTGATCCCCTCGTCCATCCAGGCGTGCTCACGCTCATTCGTTCCCAGCATGCCGTAGAACCAGTTGTGGCCCACTTCGTGGGTAATAACCACATCGAGGCTAAAAGCCTCGCTTGTACGCCCGATAATGGTGATCATGGGATATTCCATTCCGCCGCCCGCTGATATTACGCCGTCAATGGCCGATACGTGGTTGTAAGCGTAATCTCCGTTCCAAAGCGAATAGTAAAAAGTGGCGTCGCTGATATAACCAATAGCATCTTTCCACAGTTCGATCTTATCGTCCGTAAAATAGGCCCAGGTCTTCACACTTCGCTTAGTGTGTGGCAACACCACCTCACCACGCAGCACGTGAAAACGCTTATCGGCAAACCAGGCAAAATCGTGCACCTGGTCCTGTTTAAAGCGTACGGTCTTCCACTCCGTAGAAGAAGGTGGGAACGACATATCCCTGACGTAGGGAACAGAATCCATGGAGCGGATGATCTCCTCTGTTCTTATAACATTCTTATTCAGGAATTCCTCTTCCTCCTCCGCGTCGAAACGCTCACCTGTGGCCGCTATAACATAGTTCTTTGGCAGAGTAATAGAAACATCAAAACTCCCGAACTCCGAATAGAACTCCCCCTGGTCGAGATAAGGCATAGGGTTCCATCCGTTGACATCATAAACCGCGGGCTTAGGATACCACTGGGAAATGTAATAAGCGTTCCCATCATGCCCCATGCGCGAAAAAGTGCAGTCGGGTATCTTTACATGGAAAGGGGTAGTTATCAGGATCT
>JANWKZ010000028.1 GCA_025451115.1 Bacteroidia bacterium
CAGCCGGGCTTTACCAAAGGGAATTGTAAAATAATCGTCAGGCACATCTTCCGTGATACTTCTGTAAAGCGCTTTATGTTCGAAGAACATCACGGGGTTCGGATCTTCAAATGAAGTAAGCAACAAACCTTTCGCGTCGGAAGGAAAAGCAGGGTAAGCGATCTTCAAACCGGGCGTATGGAAGAACCAGGCCTCGTTGCTTTGGCTATGGAAAGGTCCCGCGGCAACGGCTGCCCCTGTCGGCATTCTCACAACAACATCCGCGTTTTGTCCCCAGCGGTAATGCGATTTTGCCAGGTTGTTCACAATCTGGGTTATGCCTTCACTCACAAAATCGGCGAACTGCATTTCCACCATCGCTTTCATTCCGCTGATGGAAAGTCCGAAGCCTGTTCCCAGTATAGCTGATTCGCATAAAGGGGTGTTACGTACTCTTCCTTTTCCGAATTCATCGGTAAATCCATCTGTAATTTTAAAAACCCCGCCATACTCCGCGATATCCTGTCCCATAAGTACAAGATCAGGATGTTTGCGCATGGCTAAACGCATTCCATCGGAGATCGCGTCAATGAATCTTTTCTGTGAAACGCTTCCGGAAGGTTTTTTTTCATTCAAAATAAAAGGCGCGTACATGTCGCGTATTTCTTTTTCTGTATTTACATCAGGCACCTGCTCCGCAAAAGTGATCTCCAGCCCTTTTTCAATTTCTTCTTTTATTTCCGCTCTTAACTTCTCAATAAGATCTTCTGTAAGCACCCCTTCCTGCAGCAGGAACTTTTCATAATTATTCACCGGATCTTTCTTGCCCCACTGCTCAAATAATTCCTTCGGAACATATTTAGTGCCCGATGCTTCCTCATGCCCGCGCATCCTAAAAGTGATACACTCCAATAAGATGGGCCTAGGTTTTTCACGGATATCTTCCGCGATCTTCTGCACGGCTTCATATACCTTCAAAACATTGTTCCCGTCTACCTGCACGCCTTCAATGCCGTAACCAATAGCTTTATCGATGAACTGTTTACAACGAAATTGCTCGTTACTTGGCGTTGAAAGTCCGTAACCGTTGTTCTCTATTACGAAAATTACAGGTAGATCCCATACGGCGGCCACGTTCAGGCTCTCATGAAAATCGCCCTCGCTGCTTCCTCCGTCTCCACTGAAAACAGCAACAGCTTTTTTATCTTTTCGCAATTTATTAGCCAAAGCAATACCATCCGCAACACCCATTTGAGGACCCAAATGTGAGATCATCCCCACTAATTTATAATCCTGCGTGCCGAAGTGAAAGGAACGATCGCGCCCCTGCGTAAATCCGCCCGGCTTGCCGGTAAATTGCGAGAAAAGCCTGTTCAGCGGAATGCCTCTTGTAGTAAAAACACCCAGGTTCCGGTGCATCGGAAGAATATATTCGTCCTTATCAAAAGCCGTAGCCAATCCTACCGAAATAGCCTCCTGCCCGATACCGCTGAACCATTTGGCAATGCGCCCCTGCCTTAACAGGATCAGCATTTTTTCTTCTACCATCCGCGGTTTCAGGATATTCTTATACAGGGCCATCAGGATCTCATCCTTGTGTTTTTTTCTCTCAAAACGAACGGGCATTTCAGCGGTTATCATCAGAATAATTGTATTTTTACGTGGTAAAGTTAAAGATTTATAGAGTACAAAATTTGCTTTGGTTAGGCAGTATTCAACATATTTTGTACCCCTCCTGTCGGCTTGCATTCTTATGCTCGCCGCTTTTTACAATGGCTTTCCGCTTGTATATTCCGACACATCTACCTACCTCGCTTCAGGCTTCGAATTGGAAACACCCGCCGACCGACCTATCACCTACGGACTGTTCGTGCGCATTACAAGTCTCAACGGACTAAGCCTTTGGGGAACGGTGTTCTTTCAATCACTTTTGTTGGGCTGGCTGGCCTATAAACTTTTTCAAAAGCTTGGTGTTTCGCGTCCTGAAAGAGCGAGTATTGTTACCGTGCTGATATGCACGCTTTCAACGGGAGTTTCCTGGGTGTCCTCGCAATTGATCGCCGATGTATTCACACCGATTCTCATCCTCTCCTGGGCCATCATTCTTCTTGATAAGGGCACAGATAAAAGAAGGCTAGTCACGTATTATGTCATTCTGTTCTTTGCCACCGCCATGCATATTTCACATTTTTTCATGACGCTGGGCCTTTTGCCACTTTTGCTACTTGTGCGTTTTAATAACCGCTTCAAACCAAATTTGTCCTGGAAAAAATTAGGTTGTATTCTCCTTGTCACCCTTCTCACTTTCCCTGTATTCGCCTCATCGTACTCGAAATACAGCAGCGTTTTCTTTGTTTCAAGGCTGGATGATAGCGGATTGCTGAAAGAGATACTGGATGACCATTGCGGGGAGAAGAATTTTAAAATGTGCCAATATAAAGATTCGCTGCCGCACAACGCGGTGAAGTTTCTGTGGGACGCGAACAGTCCACTGCAAAAAATGGGTGGATATAAAGGCGCCAGGGAAGAATTCAAAGAGATCCGCAAGTTGAGTTTAAATAGCGGCAAGTATCTTAAGCGAATAACCACAAATGCGATCACAGATTCCTGGAGACAGCTTTTTCGTTTCGATATAGACGACGGGAACGGCATCTTTATGGAAGGTAGCCGCCTCTATGAAAGAATAAAGCAATATGCGCCCCGTGATGCAGCCATGTATGCTGCAAGTCGCCAGCAAAGTGGAGGTTTGTCGCTAGAGGGTAAGTTCGTTTTTTACTTCCGTAGCGTTCTTTCTTTAGCTGTCTTAATAGGGATCGCCCTTTTATTCATAAAAAAACCTGCCAATGATCTTTTTCTGCTTGCATTGCTAATTTTGGCGGGTGTTGTGTTGAATGCCTGTATCTGCGGAGCTTTTTCGGTGGTTACTGACCGTTACCAGTGCCGCGTGGCCTGGCTATTGGTATTCCTGTTTTTTGGCTTGTTATTTGCCGGCAGGAATAAGGAGGATCGCCAGTTCATGTCCTAAATGATTTCAACGGTTATTTACCGCTTTGATTATCTTTGCGAACGTAATAATATGAACGCTAACGGCTTCCCTAACTGAAAAATATTTGAACCGAAGTTATTTTCCTTTTGCAATTGTCTTTGCCGGAATTCTCCTAAGTATAGGATTGCATTTTAATATATTTGATCGTGACCTGGTTGGCTACCACGTATGGAGGCAAAGCCAGACTCAAACGGTCATTGAGAATTTCTGTACGGAGGATTTTTGTATTTTGAATCCGAGACTTAATAACCTGGATTATCCCGGTGGGATCATCCGGATGGAGTTTCCTCTCTACCAATGGATGGTAGCCTGTGTTTGTAAGGTAACCGGACATCACCTTTTTGCCACACGCGTAGTAACCTTTGCAATAGGAATACTTTCAGTAGTAGGCTTTTTTTTATTGGCAAGGGATCTTTTTAAGAGTGCCTTGTTTGGCGCGGCCGGAGCATGGGCTTTGCTTTTTTCGCCCGTCTTTTATTATTATATGATCAATCCTTTGCCTGATAACCTGGCGCTTTGTTTCGGGATCTACGCGCTGTATTTTTTTTCACGTTATTTTGAAAGTAGAAAGATCTCTGATCTTGTGTTTTTTTCAGCCCTCTTAGCTCTTTCAACTTTATGCAAACTTCCTTTTATACTATACATTATACCCTTCGCGGTTCATTGGTTCCGTAGTTCAAAAAGTCTTAAGGAGTTCGCAGTTGTTTCTCTTTTTCTGTCGTTACCAATAGTATGGTATGGCGCAGTGATGGGCAGTTGGAGAGATAATGGTGTAGTGAAAGGGGTTTTAGGCGGGGGGTTCGACCTGATGACATACCTGGATTACTTACAACACAATTTCATTTCTACTTTACCCGAATTGTATATTAATTTTTCGGCGCTTATCCTGTTCTTTTCCGGATCTTATTACCTGGTAAAGAATAAAATTCCCGCTAAAAATGTTTTGGCCTCCTGTTTTTTCTTCGGATTACTGGGAGTTATCGCTTACCTGCTTTTTGAGTTGAACATGATAGCCAAAGTTCATGATTACTATCTCTTTCCTTTTCTTCCTTATTTATTTCTTATTACACTTTATGGATTTAAGAAATTGCGCGGTTTGCAGAGCAGTTTTCTAAAGGTGCTCGCTGTTATTTGTATAACGGTCATGCCTGTTACAGCGTATCTTCGAAGTAATTCCCGCTGGAACCTGGAGGAGCCCGGCTTTAACCCGACCCTTCTGCACAATAAAGAAAAGTTGCGGGAGATCATACCGGCCAACGCCATCTGTCTTACGGGCAACGATGATTCCGGGATGATCACCCTGTACTATCTTAACCGTAAAGGTTTTAGTTTTTATGAGAATCGTATTGATAGTGTTTTGATAGAAGACTATAAACAAAAGGGCGTGAGCTACCTGGTAAGTGACGCTGAAATGTCGGTTGAAACACTGCGGTATCTACGGGAGCCTCTCGCGGTTTTTGATAATATAAAGGTTTATAAATTAAAGTGAAATGAAAATGAAACGATCGATCTATGTGCCTACCGTACTGCTACTGGCAAATATGGCTTACGGCCAGGTTATGTGGCAGGTAAAAACAGACGAAGTTAAGAAATGGCACTATGCCGGGGGCGACGAGTTCAATGACACACAGGTAAACCTGGATAAATGGAAATGGTCGGCCGACTGGGGCAATGCGGTCATTGGCCAAAGTGTTTACTTCACATATGGGGGAAATGTTTTTTTGAAGGATGGCGAAGCACACTTTATTGCAAAAAAGGAGGACATCATGGGGCATGTTTGGCCCTGGGAATACGATTCGGTACTACTGAAGAAAATGAATTTAAAAGTGGTTGATGAGAAATTACCTTTTAAATATACAGCAGGTTCGCTATGGAGCAAGAAAAAGTATAAATACGGATACTTTGAATGTCGTTTTAAAAGTAATTCCGAAAAAGGGATATGGCCGGCTTTCTGGCTGTATGCGGGAAGGGAGAACGATGAAATAGATTGGTTTGAATTAAAAGGCGAAAGAGCTGATGAAGCGCATGTGGATGTACACTGTCCCAACGGTTGTAACAATTACCGGGGAGGCTTTCTGAATTTGAAGCGAGGGTGGGGCGGATGGTTAAAATTTGAAGAGTCGCTTAGCAAGGATTATAATGTAATATCGGGCGAATGGAATGAGAACTATATGGCCTGGTACGTAAATGGTCAGCCCATGTGTTATTTCGAGCATCGCTATGATTCGTCTATGTGGCTTATTGTCAATACAAGCGTAGCCTCAAATAATAACGGAAGCTTTAGCCCTGCGCCTGATGCGGGCACGAAATTCCCGAATGATTTTGTGGTAGATTATGTACGTGTATGGACGGATAAGGATACAGCCTCACTTAAAGGAAGCGAGTTCAACCTATCTGAAAGAACTATGCCGAAGGAAAGTGCTTCGACAGGAACAAGAATGAAAAAGCCTTTGAAGCATATTTATAAGAAGAAAGTGCTTGATAAGGAGTTGGGCCAGGTTACTTTCCTTCCGCTGGGTAATGCACAATACAGTCTTACTTTCTCGGCAAATAAATTTACTTCCGCCAAAGTGGAAATAGTTGCTGCGGGGAACAAAAAAGTAAAAGAGTTTGATATAAAGAAGCCAGGCTATTTAAACCTGGATCTCAGGGAACTTGAGAATGGAACTTATACTATATCTATTTCGGTTTCAGGCAAAACACTAACGCATAGTTTCCCATTGCAAAAGCTGATCAGGGGATAGATCACTTCACGGTGCTACCGTTATTGGTATCCTCACGGGTAGGGGATACAAGACTTAATTCGCCTTTGGAATTCTCGGCCATCAGGATCATACCCTTGCTTTCTATGCCTTTTATTTTGCGTGGGGCGAGATTGACGAGCATAGTAACCTGTTTTCCTATGAGATCTTCCGGTTTGTAATACACGGCAATGCCGCTCACTATCGTTCGCACATCGTTGCCTGTATCTACTTTTAACTTCAAAAGTTTATCTGTTCCGGCCACTTTCTCTGCTTCTAAAACTGTAGCTATCCGGATATCCATTTTTTCAAACTGGTCAAAAGTTATTTCATCCTTTTGACTTTTAACTTCCGACTTTTGACTTTGCTGTTGTTCTTCGTTCAATTTCTTAGAATCTTGTAATTTTTTTACCTGCGCTTCAATTTCAGGATCTTCGATCTTGTTATAAAGTAACTCTTCCTTACCGATCTTGTGTCCTGACGAGAGATTATGGGCATGTTTGGCCGAGTTCCATTTAAGAGCCGGCATATCCAGCATGCCGAATAGTTTTTTTGAAGTAAAGGGCAGGAAGGGCTCACAAACAATAGCGAGGTTGGCCGTTATCTGCAGCGAAATATTCATGATCGTTTTAACGCGTTTTTCATCCGTCTTGATCAGCTTCCAGGGTTCGGTATCTGCCAGGTATTTATTGCCCATACGCGCAAGGTTCATTAACTCAGCCAAAGCTTCCCTGAACCTGAATTGATCGAGCGCCGCGGCTATTTTCTCAGGCGCTTTGCTGATCTCTTCCAAAATGCGTAGGTCGTCTTTTGTGTATTCTACAGCTTCAGGAACCTTTCCTTCATAATATTTATGGGTTAGAACAAGCGTGCGGTTCACGAAATTCCCGAGTATGGCAACCAGTTCATTATTGTTCTTCGCCTGGAAATCCTTCCACGTAAAATCATTGTCCTTGCTCTCAGGCGCATTGGCGCATAAAGTATAGCGTAACACATCCTGTTTATCCTTGAAATCCAGCAAATACTCGTGCAGCCACACCGCCCAGTTGCGCGAAGTGGATATTTTATCGCCTTCTAAGTTCAAAAATTCGTTGGCCGGAACATTATCAGGTACCACAAATTCACCATGCTCCATTAACATAGCAGGGAAAATGATACAATGAAAAACAATATTGTCCTTCCCAATGAAATGGATCAACCGGCTTTCCTTGTCGCACCAGTATTTTTTCCAATCAGGAGTTAGGTCCTTGGTGGCAGAAATATACCCTATAGGTGCGTCGAACCAAACGTATAGCACTTTTCCATCAGCTCCTTTTACCGGAACCGGAACGCCCCAATCAAGATCACGTGTCATGGCGCGTGGCTGTAAGCCATCACCGCTGTCAAGCCAGCTTTTGCATTGCCCATACACGTTGCTTTTCCAATCCTTATGTTGTTCAATATAAGCTTTGATCTTTGGCGATAATTTATCGAGTGGTAAAAACCAGTTCTTGGTTTCTTTTAAAACCGGTTTTGAACCTGAAAGCGTTGAGTGAGGATTGATAAGCTCAGTCGGACTCAAAGAAGTCCCGCACTTCTCACACTGATCGCCGTAAGCGTTCTCATTGGCGCATTTAGGGCAGGTGCCTACGATATAACGGTCAGCTAAAAATTGTTTCGCCTCGTCGTCGTAATACTGTTTGGTCACCTCTTCTGTGAAGCAACCTTTCTCATACATCACCTTAAAGAAATCAGAAGCGGTTTGGTGATGCGTTTTGCTTGTAGTGCGCGAATAAATATCGAAGGAGATGCCGAACTCCTTAAAAGCGTCGCCCATGATCTTATGGTACTTGTCAACCACCTGTTGGGGTGTAATACCTTCCTTTTTTGCTTTAATGGTAATGGGCACGCCGTGTTCGTCGCTCCCGCAAATGAATTTCACATCTTCTCCTTTGCTGCGCAGGTAACGGGCATAGATATCGGCGGGCAGATAACAGCCGGCCAGGTGCCCGATGTGAACGGGACCATTGGCGTAGGGCAGGGCGGCGGTTAGTAGACTGCGTTTAAATGTCATAAAGAGGGGCAAATTTACTAAAAAGGGGGATACGAATTACGAATGAATACTTACGAATATACGAATCCATATTTGTTTATTCTTAAAACACATGACCATTGGTATATTCGTACAGATTCGTAATTCGTATCTGACTTATTCTTTCTCCTTCATGGTACTCGAAGCAAGGAAGAGGAGCCCAACGGCGTACAGGAATAATATAAGGAAATTGGGCCAGAGGTCGGAAAAATGATATTCGTTCTGCTGTAGTGTAACAATGATATTATTGGCATAGCGTAGGGGGAATAAATAACCGGCAAGATCGGCGGCCACTGGTAGTTTATCGGTGTCTACCAGGATACCTGTAAGAAAAACAGAGGGCAGAATGATAAGAGGAATGAAAGGAAAGACATGTCCCTCGTGCCGGGCAAAGGTAGAGATGAAAATGCCCAGCATAACAGACACAATGGCCAGCAGCCAGATCACAAGAAAAAGTATGCAAATGGTCTTGAACGGAAAATCGAAGTCAAATAAATAAACAGCTTCGGTTATCACAAGTAAAGCCTGCAGCGTGGCCAGGCCAAAATAACCGATGGTATACCCGCTTATGACAGAGATCTTCCGAAAACCGCTGATCAGCATCCGGTCTAGCGTACCGCGGGTACGCTCCTGCACCAAAAGGATGGCGCACAGAACAAAGCTAAGGAAGTGTACAATAAAAGCCGAAACAGGCAAAATAAATTTGGAGGCCGAAAAAGTGGGTATCGGCATAGGCATCATTCCGGGGATGGCAGGAATAGGAGGTGGTGCTATTGCATCGAAAAGGATCTTAAGCAGGTAAATGATGATGAGTGGCGCTATTAGCGACAAAGCAAGAAAGCGTTTGTCGCCCTTTAACTGCGAGATCACGCGTGCCCCTATGATAAAAGCATGCTTCATCCTTCCGTTCTGTTTACAATTTGTAAAACAATGTTCTCAATATTATCCTGCTCTATCTCAATTTTAGCAATGTTCGCATCGAGACCGATCTTTTGCATTTCTTTGGCCAGCGAAGAAGTATCGGATCCCGAAATTAATTCGTGGGTCTGTCCATTCTTTTCATAGCGGATGCGCGTTTTGCCCCTGGCAAGAAAGTTCTGTGGAGTATCAACGGCCAAAACCTGCCCTTGTCTTAAAATGGTGATCTTATCGCAAAGTAACGCTTCATCCATCAAGTGTGTGCTCACAAAAATGGTAACACCTTTCCGGGATAGTTCTTTGAACAACTCCCAGCTCCGTTGTTTCAGGTGAGGGTCTACCGCAGCGGTTGGCTCATCTAAAAAAATAATACGCGGCGAATGGATAAGCGCGCAGGCCAATGAAACCCTTTTCTGCATGCCGCCCGAGAAATTCCTTACAGGGTCATTCGCTCTTCCGGTAAGTTCCGTAAACTCAAGGATCTTGTCAACTTCTTTCTCAAGGTTCGTTATTTTTTGCGCTTTGCCGAAAAAAGAAATGTTCTGCTTTGCTGAGAGGTCGCCATACAAAGATGGACTTTGCGGCATGTAACCAATTTGTCTCCTGAGTTCCCAGCTATTTTTGAGTGGGTCTTTTCCTAGCACCGATATTTCGCCCGAATTTATCTTTAAAGCGCCCACCATAGCTTTGATAAGGGTTGTTTTGCCCGCACCATTCGGACCGATAAGCCCGAAAATAGAGCCTTCCGGTACTTCAAGCGTAACGTCTTTCAGAACTGAAAATTTTCCGTAGGATTTATTAAGAGAGCGTATCTGTACGGAATTGCTCATGCGGGTTAGAGTTTAAATGCTATAACCAATAGATCATCCACCTGCTCGTAGCCTTCTTTCCATTGGTTAATGATATTTTTCACAGTAGTTTCCTGTTCACGCATGCCAAGGTGCTTAATGGAAAGAATGAGTTTCTTGAAATTCTTGGTCATGAATTTTTTTCCTTCCGGTCCGCCAAATTGATCAGGGTAACCATCAGAGGTCATGTATACCTGGTCGCCTTTTTCCAATTGTATCTCGTGTCCCTGGTACTCAAAATCAGTTTGCGTAAAGCTGGCGATGCTGGCCTTGGTAGGTTTTACCTCTTCTATCTCCTCGGCGCCTTTTTTCAGAAGCCATAGCGGGCGGTTGGCGCCCGCGTACCAGAGCTTCTGCGTTTGAAAGTTAACACGCACCAATGAGATCTCCATCCCGTCTTTGTTCACGTTCTCATCGGAGGTCTCATTCTGGCGAAGCGCTTTCTTTACGTTGTTGTTGGTATGGAAAAGTATTTTATCAGGATCGTGGGTAACCTTTACTGCGTCGGTCAATTTATCTGAACAGATCATGCTCATGAACCCCCCCGGTACACCGTGACCTGTACAATCGGCGCAGGCAATAAGGATCTCGTGATCATTGATCTTGTTGAACCAATAGAAATCACCACTCACAATATCTTTAGGCTGGTAGAAAACGAAAAGATCTTTCCAAACGCTGATGATGTTATTCACCGGTGGCAGGATGGCCTGCTGAATACGTTTGGCGTAGTTGATACTATCCGTGATCTCCTGGTTCTTGTGTTCGATCTCCTCTTTTTGGTGCTCGATCTCTTTTGTTCGCTCGGTGATGATCTGCTCCAGCTTGATGTTCTGTTCTTTCAGTCGGCGCGTGGTGTATTGTACGATGAACCAGATAAGGCCGGTGGCGCTAAGCAGGTAAAGCGCATAGGCCCAATAGGTGCGGTACCAGGGTGGGAGGATGGTGAATGAAAAACTAACCGGTTTTCCTTCCTTTCCAAGGATGTTTCTACTTTTAATATTGATCACATAGTGGCCTTCATGGAGCCCGCTAAACGCAAACTTGTTACTTTTGTTCCATTCGCTGTAAGCGGTGTCCTTGCCTTCCAGGTAGCAGGAAAACTCCAACTCATCTTTATTGTAATAGTCGGAAGCCGCGGCAAAGAAACGAATATCATTGTCTTTGAATTTGATCTCCGGTTCAGGGAACACAAAGCCACTATATACGTTCTGGATCCCGCCGGTATCCGCGTGCTGCGTTATCTTTGAAATGAAGGTATTGAACTTAAAGCCGGAATCGATCGGGTGATTGTTATATTCAATAAGCCCATCGTTCGTTCCAATGAAAACCTTATCAGAGTCAACCAGGAAGCATTTGCCTGTTAGTTCGCGTATACGTTTTAACAGGCGATAGTTTTGCACAAAGGAATTGCCTTTTCTTTCAAGCACGCTCAGCTCATCGATCTTCGCGTTGTTCTCGGCGTTGAAGTTGGAAGCGATCCAAATATCATCACCGAACTGAACAGCTTTTGTTATTTGAGAACGGTTGAAGCTTTGTAGTGTAAAGCGAGGAAGAAAACGTTTACCCGGGGTAGAACTATAAGCCAGGATCCCCGTGAGCCCCGTACAGGCCAATACTTCGCCGTTATACTCAAAGACGTTGATCTCGAACCCTTCCGGTAAGCCATCGTTTGTGCCGAACTCAAGAACAGTATCTAGTCTTCCCGGAAGTAATGAGTACACAATGTTGTCTAGCGAACCAAAAAAGATCTGGTTGTTCTTATCAGCGGCGGCACTACGGATGTTAAATACATTTTCGAATGTTTTAATGATCTTCAATTCGTGGTTCGCGTATTTCGCCACGGTAAGTGTGCTTAACCCGCCAAGATAAAGGATGTCCTTGTGTACAGGATCTATAAAGGTTTTATAAACTCCGTCGTCCGACTCAAGTAGTGCTTTACTTCCTTTCGAAGTTATTTCGTAAAGCCCTACGCTTGAGCCGGCAAGCAGCACATCGTTATACCTGCAGAGATCCCATCCCTCATTGGTTATATCGGTTGGCACAAAATTATTTGTGAGAACATCCAACTTATCGAAACCCTTGTCGGTTGCGATATAAGGAATTCCATTGAATTTTGCTGCAGACTCAATTACACCGTGAATACCATTTGACTTAGACCAATGGGTTAGGGGTGTGTTGATCTCCGTGTAACTAACGCCCTTGTTTAGCGCCAGCCATACATTCCCCGAAAAATCCTTGTAAATGAATTTTACAGCGTCGTCCTGCAAACCTTTAGAGGTGTTCATCTGGTTCACAATACGCTGGTTACGGTTAAAAAGAATAGCGCCTTTTTTGATGGACCCAAGCGCGAAGAGGTTGTTGTTAATCTTCGCACCGCAATATACATCGTTCTCTATCATCCATTGATCCAGCGGCGAATCGGTTTTGGAAAGATTGCTGATCTCGGGTTTGTTGGAATTAAAAAAGAGCGTGTACAATCCTTTCCTGGAGCATAACCAGTAAAGGTGTTCGTCAATGGGCAATACGGAATAAACACGGGTATCAGAAAGTTCGCCCGATCCCAATATTTTTTTCAGCTGCCCGTCTTTAAAGAAAAGAAGTCCGACACCTTGTTCGCGCACAAGCAGCATATTGTTCACCTTGAAGAAGGTGTGGAATTTTTCTCCGGCAGGAGTAAAACTTTTTTTATACACCCCGTTCTGGTACCAGAAGATCCTTTCGTTCGCGCAAAAGAAAACGTCTTTTCCAATACAATGAACGGCCCAGACATTCCCAAACTCCTTCTCTTTTTCGGGTAGCGCCTTACTCATCGAGTTGAATTTTACTTTACCCGAATCATTAAAACTGATATACCCGAAAACGCCTCCGCCACCGGAATAAATGATGCCATTATCGCTTTTTGCTAATGAGATCGCTTCTTTTTCGCCTTCGATCTGGTTTATTTTCCAATACTTTCCGTCATACATCATGATCCCATTCAGGTTGGCCACATAAATGCGGCCCAGGCTGTCCTGCACCATCGACCAGTTCTGGTCGCTGGCCCCGTAATTGGAAGGGGTGAAATTGGTGATGTAATAATTACCTTCCTGCGCCCAAAAAGGATTGATCAAGACAAAAAAAGAAAATATGAAAAGGAGTCTTTTCACAAAAAATAGCCGGTTTTTAATGCGGGATGAAAATACGGCTTTTTCTGATATAAAACAGGGAGCTTTTTACCAGTTTTTTTCCATAAAACCTTGACTGTTAAATGCCTTTTATTATATTGCAATGTCAAAATAATCCTTTAATTCAATCCTATGAAGAAAATCTTACTTCTTTCAGCGCTAACTATCATTTCGCTATCAACTCTAAGGGCCCAGCAGGTCTCCTGGGCTAAGGATATTACAAACTACGAATACGGCCAAAATAACTCGGCTGTTTACGATAACCAGGGCAATCTCTTTGTGGCCGGGTCTTATTCAGACAGTGTTAAGATAGGCAGTACGGTTTACAAAACCTTAACCTCCTCGTCTCAGGAGATGTATTTTGCAAAGTACGACACGGCAGGCAATCTCTTGTGGCATACAGCAATTCCTGCAAAGAACGGAGGCACAGCGCCTGACCTGGCCGCTGACGCCAGCGGTAATATTTATTTTGCAGCGGGAGCTTACGATTCACTTTTTTTCGGCGCGATCAAAATAAACAGTAGGGGCATCGTATACGGAAAAATAAGCAATAGCGGCGTTTTTCAGTGGGTTAAGACAAATACCAGTGGGTATGCCTCCGGGGCATCCGTACATGCGGATCCTGATGGTACCCTGTATATTACCGGTGGTGCCTTTAATGGCATTGCGCCTCTTGAGCTGGATGGCAACGTGGCTACGCAGGTCTACTCGTCAGATCCAAGTGGCGGAAGTTATGGCGATATGTATGTGGCTAAAATTGATAAGAACGGAAATGCCCAATGGCTCCGCGCAGGAGGTGCCATTAACTCGGGAGGTAACCTCGATGGCGACTGGGGCAAAGGAGTAACGTCTGACCGCTGGGGGAACGTATATGTTACCGGTTATTATGAAGGGGCTCCCAATTTTGACGGACAATCGCTAACCCAAACCGGCCTCATTGATATTTTTGTTGTGAAATATGACTCTATGGGAAATGTGCGTTGGGCGCGCAAAGCTGCGGGCGGGCAGGATGATTACGCGTATGATATTGCGGCCGACGGCCACGATGGGGTGTATATTACGGGTTCTTTCAAGACCACACTTTTTATTGCAGGAATATCTTCTATTTCTTCGTTGGGACAAACCGATGCGTTTGTAGCAAAATTCGATTCGGCAGGAAGCGCTAAATGGTCGAGAAGAGGAGGAGGAACGCAATTTGATGACGCCAGCAGTGTTACGGTAAGCAAGAACCAGGTTTATATTAGCGGAGCTATTGGTTCTAACTCTACTTTTAATGGGGTCAACCTCGTCTTAGCCAACGGAAATCATTTCGTGGCCAAATACGATAACCTGGGAAATATTTTATGGGCTATAAATACCGGTACCGGCGGAAATGCTTATCCCTATTGCATCACCCATGATACGCAAAGTGGGTTGTATGTTACAGGCGGTTACTACGGTGCTGCTACAACCTTTGGCACAAATACACTTCCTTATGCCGGTATTTCGGGCAATTCGTTTACTTATAAGATCAACGATTGCGTTGTTGGGCAACTGACACCGGTTGGCGACAGTGTGTACATGTGTACAACGGGTAACCTGGTGCTTACGGCTCCGGCAGGGATGACAGCTTATTTATGGAGCACAGCGGCTACCACCCAAACTATCAGTGTTTCAAGTTCAGGATATTATTCGGCCAGCATTACATATCCCGGCGGTTGTAAGGCCATGACGAATGTGGTTAAGGTAACCAATGCTCCCGCGCCTCCTGCTCCGGATATCTGTATGGTTACGGTTGACAGCGCCTCGAACTATAATTTGATCTACTGGGATAAGACCATGTACCAGATGGCGGATAGCTTTATTGTTTACCGTGAGACATCAACCGGCACTTATAAAAGAATAGGAGCGGTATCAATGGATTCATTAAGCGTGTTTACGGATACCTCCAGAAGTGTAACGCCCGCAAACGGAGATCCGAACATCACTACTTACCTCTATAAATTGCAGATACGCGATACCTGTGGTACTTATAGTTTGAAAGGACCTTATCATACCAGTATTTATTTTAACGATCAGATGAATGGTTCCTTTACCTGGAACTCCTATCTGATCGAGGGAATGGGAGTAACGCCTGTGACTACTTTTGAATTGATGCGCGACGATAATAATACCGGTAACTGGGTGGTGATAGGAACTGCAGCAGGAACGGCGAATATCCTTAATGACCCGCAGTATTTCACTTACCAATTCGTAGCCAACTGGCGCGTACAGGCAAACGGTTTAACCTGTACTCCAACTTTGCGTTATGGTTTGGATGCCACGCAGGGTAC
>JANWKZ010000029.1 GCA_025451115.1 Bacteroidia bacterium
CGCACCGATAAAGTGCAACAGAACCTGCTCAGTTATTTCGATATTGCTGCCTGGGTTGATTCGCGTATTGAAAAGACCAGCATGGCCGAGGTACTCAAGAAGCAAAGCGGGCACCCCATTATCTGAGAAAATATTTGGTTATTTCAATAAAAAAGCCCATATTTGTACTGAGTTAATCGTAGCTGTATTTCTTTACAGCTTTTCAATAATCCGGTAAATACTTTGTTAAGTCCTTTAAAAACAAGATCGATTGTTATGTTTTAAGACAGGTAAGTAACCTGCGTATCTCCCTTCCCTTGAATCTCATCAAACCTCTATAGAAATTTAATCAAAAACGACCGGATCGCCCGGCGCATTCCCTATGAAAGAAGATAAAAGCGACAAACCCGAAAGAGCAAAAAGGCCCCGAAAGGTAAAATTAGACCCATTACCTGAGGAGACCAAGAGTAAGGTGGAGGAAGAACCCGTGGTGGAAACGCCTGTGGTTGTAGAGACCAAGACCGAACCGGAGCCTGTGCAGCAAAGCAACAACAACCAGCAGCAGAGCGAGTTTGTGTTCAAACAGGAAGGTAACACGCAGCCTAACCCTAACCAGCACCATCACCAGGGCGGTCACCATAAGCAGAATGCAGGTGATCAGTTCAATTTTGATGGTATTGTTCACGCGGAAGGTGTGTTGGAAATGATGCCCGATGGGTATGGGTTCCTGCGTTCTTCAGATTATAACTACCTCAGTTCTCCCGACGACGTTTATGTTTCTCAATCACAGATAAAATTATTTGGTTTAAAGACCGGTGATACCGTGCGCGGCAGTATCCGTCCTCCTAAAGAAGGCGAAAAATATTTCCCGCTGGTAAAAGTAGAGAAGATCAATGGCCGCGACCCGGCCTGGGTGCGCGACCGCGTTCCTTTCGACTTCCTTACACCTTTATTCCCTTACGAAAAATTCAAATTAACAGGCCATAAGCACGAAACGCTTTCATCACGTGTGATGGATATGTTTTGTCCTATCGGTAAAGGTCAGCGCGGTTTGATCGTGGCGCAGCCTAAGACCGGTAAAACAGTTTTATTGAAAGAGGTGGCCAATGCCATTGCGGCAAACCACCCCGAAGCTTATTTGATCGTTCTGCTTATTGACGAGCGTCCGGAAGAGGTAACCGACATGGCCCGCAGCGTAAAAGCTGAGGTTGTAGCAAGTACCTTCGATGAACCCGCCGAAAACCACGTCCGCAGAGCCAATATTGTTTTGGAAAAAGCAAAACGTATGACCGAGTGCGGTCATGACGTGATCATCCTTCTTGATTCTATCACGCGCTTGGCACGTGCTTATAACACGGTGTCGCCGGCTTCCGGTAAAGTATTAACGGGTGGTGTGGATGCGAACGCGCTGCACAAGCCCAAACGTTTCTTCGGAGCCGCCCGTAAAATTGAGAACGGCGGATCGCTTACGATCCTCGCTACGGCACTGATCGATACAGGCTCTAAGATGGATGAGGTGATCTTTGAGGAGTTCAAAGGAACCGGTAACATGGAGATGCAGCTCGATCGCAAGATATCCAACAAGCGTATCTACCCTGCCATCGACCTTACAGCTTCTTCTACACGTCGCGACGACCTGCTGTTAGATCCAAGTACTTTACAGCGTATCTGGGTAATGCGCAAGCATCTCAGCGATATGACACCTGTAGAAGCTATGGAGTTCCTGCGCGACCATATGAAAGGAACCAAATCGAACGAAGAATTCTTAGTAAGCATGAATAAATAGTTCTATGCAGAAGAACACTCCTTTTTTCCTTGGACTCATTTATTCCGTTCTCTTCGCCGCCACGGTTTGCATCGTTTTTTATGGCGGACACATCCAGTATCTCACCTACGCCTATTTGATCGGAACGCTTTGCATGTTCCCGTTCATTTACATGGCAGTACTGATGAAACGAAACCGTGACGGTGTTTTGGCAGGCAGGGATGCTGTAAAAGAAGGCCTGCGTGTTGTTTTAGCGGCCACTATTTTTATGGTGCTGTTCCAGGTCATCTTTTTCCGGATGGATTTTCGTGAGTATAAGGTGAATTTCATGCAAACCCAGGGACCACAGATATTGAAAGAACAGATCGGGAAAGGAACTGCTAAAATTAAGGAATCAGATATTCCCCGGATCATATCAGAAGATGTTCAAGAGGTAACGGTTTTTAAAGAGATCACATCGGTTGTATTTAAGAATTTATTGTTCGGAAGCTTCTCTGCATTTATCACGGCTTTGCTTTTAAAGAAAAAGATATGAGTAAAAAGACAGTTTTGGTAACAGGTGGAGCAGGCTATATCGGCTCGCATACCATTATTGAACTGCTTAATCATGGCGGCTACGAAGTAATTTCGGCCGATAATTTCTTTACTTCTTCTCCTAAGTCGTACGATCAGGTGGAGATGATCACCGGGAAGAAATTTAAACACTACAAATTAGATCTCTGCGATATCCTGGAATTCGATAAAATTTTCAGCGACCATGATATTGCGGGAGTGATCCACTTTGCCGCTTTTAAGGCGGTGGGTGAGTCGGTAGAGCTGCCTTTAAAGTATTATCATAACAACATAGCATCATTAGTAAACGTGCTCGAACTTTGTCGCAAACACAAAACTTCCAACGTTATTTTTTCTTCTTCTTGTTCGGTATACGGAAACATCGAGAAACTGCCTGTTGACGAAAACACACCATTACCTAAGGCAGAATCTCCCTATGCCTATACCAAGCAAATAGGCGAGGTGATGCTGCAGGATTTCTGTAAACGTTATTTGGATTTCAGCGCGATCTCTCTTCGTTATTTTAATCCCGTTGGCGCTCACGACAGCGGTAAGATAGGCGAGTGGCCTAACAATAAACCAAACAACCTTGTTCCATTAATTACCGGAACAGCCATTGGAAAATACCCTCAGCTTACCGTTTTCGGTGGAGATTATCCAACACGCGACGGAACCAATGTGCGCGATTATATTCATGTAAGTGATATAGCCGACGCGCACGTAAAAGCACTCAATTTCCTTTTCACAGGAAAGAACAAGACCAATTACGACGTCTATAACCTTGGAAGTGGTAACGGCGTTTCAGTTCTTGAAGCGATAGCCGCGTTTGAAAAAATAAGCGGCAAAAAACTCAATTACAAAATAGGAGACCGCCGCGCGGGTGACGTAGTCTCTGTTTACTCCGACAGCACCAAAGCTGAAAGTGTTTTAGGCTGGAAGTGCAAGCACGACATCAAAAGCATGATGAAGACCGCCTGGGAGTGGGAGTTGTACCGCGAAAAAGAGAAATTTTAACGAACCCTTGTATTTCCCCCTCCTTTTTAAGGAGGGGGCAGGGGGTGGTCCTTGTACAACCCCGCGAGTAGAATGCTGCTGGTAACCAATATAACCCATGCCTGAAAGAAAGATCAACAATAAAGTAGATCTCATGTCCCGAAGGAAGGATCTTCGTAATAATCCCACAACCGCCGAAGAACATTTGTGGAAGCTACTGAAGGGAAGCAAGCTTGAAGGAAGAAAATTTAGGCGACAACACAGCATCGATCATTTCATTGTTGATTTTTACTGTCCTTCGGAAAAACTTATTGTTGAAGTGGATGGAGATATTCATGAGGTTGATTCTGTGAGAAAGAAAGATGCATTGAGACAAAAACATCTTGAAAATCTGGGTTTGAAAGTGGTGAGGGTGCAGAACGATGATGTGTTTAGGAATATGCATCTGGTGGCTGCGACCATAACCGCGGCTTTTACCACCAAATAAACATTTCGTAAGGACCACCCCTCATTCCCCTCCTTAAAAAGGAGGGGAGGTAGCAGCCTAATACAAGCACGACATCAAAAGCATGATGAAGACCGCCTGGGAGTGGGAGTTATACCGCGAAAAGGAAAAATTCTAAGGGGTATTTCTTACAACAGCCGAAACCACAGAGAGAACAGCCAAGAAAACAGCCCACAGAGAACACTGAGTGGTGCTATTGTATTCTCCGTGACCTCTGTGCTGTATTTTCTCTGTGTTCTTTGTGGTTTCTTCACTGGACAATGCCAACTCTGGTAAATTGAGGATGTCCTTTAGAAAGTGATGAAGCCCGCCTGGGAGTGGGAACTTTATCGTGAAAAAGAAAAATTTTAACTGAGTTTCTAATTAAAACGCCGGAGCACTCATCGTTCTGTACTTCTTCGCTTTTACGTATTTGTTTTTGGGGTAGCGAACGGAGTAGGTGAGTACGATCTTCTGTTGCTCTCCTGGAGCGATGGTATAGCGCCAGGTAAGTTTGCCTGTGGCATCGTCTTTTTTGGCTTTGCTCAGCTCAATGGTCTCAACGATGATCTCGCTGTTCTGCGAAACCGGTAATTGATCTTCCACATCGATAGTTATAGCGGATTTGCGGTTGTTCTTGATGGTGATCTCGAAGCTCTGCGTTTCTTTTTTCTTATCGCCCGAGAAGGTCTTACTGTTAAAGTCTTTCATGCGGCTGCGGGATACCATAACCTTTTTGTCGCGACCGAAAGAAAGATCTAAAGTATCATCCAGGCTGCGCGTGTAGATGTAAGATTGTCCTACGTAGCTTCCGCCAAAATAAACGTTGGCCGGACCTTCAACAAGGTCTAATTGCTCCCAACCGCCGATGCGCGCCAGTAAGAACGCTTCTTTTTCAGTTTTGGGAATGCTGTAATGCTCGAACGTGGCGGGTAGGTTGTAATTGGTCACTTCTACTATGTAAGGTTTAGAATCTGCAGGAATGCTGTATGTGTTCTTGATCTCAAACTCAGCGCTAAGGTCAGACACCTGTATCTCTTCAAAAGCAACTGTGGGCACTTTGGGTTGTTTGGATGATTCTACTTTGCTTCCATCCAGGTATTGGTTGTAAACCTCGCTGCGACCTCCGCGCATATTAGTAAGGCCCTTGGCGTCGTTGTTGTTGTTATTGTCGAGCCCGTTATAGTTCTGGTATTGTTGCGCTTTTTGCTGTTGGTAATTATTGATGGTGTATTCATTCTCAAAGTTCAGGAACCAGGCTGCCAGTTGCGGTTTGGTAGCACTAAGGGAAGGATTGGAGGTGGAAAGCTTGATCTTTACATTTGTCCAATCTACACTCGTATTGTTGAACACCTTGGCACGGTATTTCAGTTCGATTGGTTTATTTACGTCTTCCGCAATAAGGTCGTAATTAGGCTGCCATCCGGCGCCGCTCACCAGGTATTTCAGTTCTATCTTGGCGGTTATTTTAGCATTTGTAGCCAAAAGTACTGTGATCTCGGCTGTGGGAGGATTGATCTTGCCATTCAGTTCTTTCAATTCACTATTGAGTTTAGAAAGTCTTTCTGTGGCCTGGTCAGTTTTTTTGTCGAGCTTAAAAAGTTCAACATTGATCTCCTTTATACGCGAGCGATAAAAATCAGCCGCGAGTTTCAACTCCGCAACGGCAACAGCTTTTTCCTTGCCGCCCATGGCCTGGTTCTGTACCAGGAGCTCCTTTTCCTTGTCGTACGCCTCTTTTTCGTAATTCAATTGGTCAACCACATCATTTAAGATCCTCACAGAATCCTTGAGCTGTTTGATCTTGGGTGTTTCTATTGAACTTTCCAGGTAATTGATCTTATCAGAGATCGATAGGATAGAGGCGTCCAGCCCGGCGTTTATCTGAATGCTTTTCGAGATCAGGCGCGAAGAAATACCGGTAAAGATGATGGTGTTTCGCCCTTCTTCCAGCGTAAGGGTCTTGCTTTGGGTAATTTCGGCTCCGTCGAGGTAAACCACTACCGATTCCACGGGTGTTTTAACGCGTTGCTCGTTATCGCCGCCATGGGCAAAGACCGAGGTAATTCCGAGGGAAAGACAAAGGGTAAAGAAATGCTTCATGTAAGGGTTATTTTGAACGAAAATAAGCAAAACAGCCACATAAAGAAGCGCCTTTTAACTATTTCTAACAATTTTGAGATGACAGCGGCCGAAACCATCCCGATATACATCGGGACAGGCGCCGAAAACAGCCGAGGAAACAGCCCACAGAGGTCACAAAGAACAGCCATGTTCTCATTTTGTTTTCCCACTCTAAAAAGGTAGTTTTGCGGTAATAACTAGCCATGCCAAAGATCTCTTCAAAAGCCCTCCGGATGCCCGCTTCGCCCATTCGCAAGCTGGTGCCTTTTGCCGACGCTGCCAAGAAGCGCGGTACTAAGATCTATCACCTCAATATCGGTCAGCCCGATATCGAAACTCCGTCTACGATGCTGAATGCCATCAAGAATTCGGATATCAAAGTGGTGGAGTACAGCAATAGTGCAGGTATCGAGAGTTACCGCAAGAAACTGGCGGAGTACTACAAATCGCACCGCATCAATGTGGAGTATACAGATATCCTGATCACCACCGGCGGATCCGAAGCTTTACAGTTTGCTTTCAATACCTGCTTCAATCCCGGCGACGAAGTGATCATTCCCGAACCTTTTTATGCTAACTATAACGGCTTCGCTACGGCCGGAGATATTGTAGTAAAACCCGTTGTTTCAGGTATTGAGACCGGTTTCGCTTTGCCTCCTATCAGCGATTTCGAAAAAGTAATTACTCCTAAGACCAAAGGAATTCTTATTTGTAACCCCGGTAATCCAACCGGCTACCTCTATTCACGCGCCGAGCTGGAAGCTCTGAAAGCTTTGGTGTTAAAATATGATCTGTTTCTTTTGGCTGATGAAGTATACCGCGAGTTCTGTTATGATGGCCGCGAATACGTTTCTGTTTTCCATCTCGATGGATTAGATAACAACGTTGTGTTGCTCGACTCTATTTCCAAACGCTACAGCGCCTGCGGCGCCCGTATCGGCGCCTTTATCACCAAGAACAAAGAAGTGCTCAATGCAGCCTTAAAATTCGCACAGGCTCGTTTGAGTCCACCCACGTTCGGACAAATAGGAGCGGAGGCTGCTTTGGATACACCGAAAGAATATTTTGATAAAGTAAATAAGGAATACACCGAACGCCGTAATTTTCTCGTAAACGAACTAAACAAAATTCCCGGGGTTCATTGCCCTATGCCCGGTGGAGCTTTCTATTGCATAGCAAAATTGCCGGTCGATGATTCGGATGTTTTCTGCCAATGGCTGCTGGAGAGTTTTTCACATGAGGGACAGACCGTGATGATGGCGCCCGCTTCCGGGTTCTATTCGGGTGGCGGAAAAGGAAAGGACGAAGTGCGTTTGGCCTATGTGCTTAACAGATCCGATCTCGAAAAGGCAGTTACCTGCCTGAGGGAAGCGCTTAAAAAATATCCCGGCAGTACGCTGCAGGCCAAAAGCTGATAAACTTTTCAAGTCAAACCGAGCGTAGTCGAGGTTCTCGCACGAACTTTATCCAATAGTAGGCACCTTTAGCGTCTCGACTTCGCTCGACGTGACAGAACACAATAAATGCAGTAGATTTTCGTACCTTTACCCCTAAGGAATGTTTAAATGATCAACCTGCAGGATATTTTTCCCGCATCTGATAAACCCGTGAACAAAGCGCTTACCGCGCTGCTTGCCTTAGTGGCTTTTTCGCTTCCTTTTAAATTCCTGGTGAACGCTTTCATTGTACTTGCGATCCTTATGTGGCTTTCCGGCGGATCCTTTAAATTACTGTTCCAAAGGAATAAATTCACAAAGGTATTACTGGTAACCACAGTATTCTATTTACTTCACGCACTCGCTTTTTTGTACGCCAATAACATCCAGGAAAGTTTTTTCTCGCTCGAGGTAAAGCTCAGTATGTTCATCTTTCCTTTTATTTTTTATACCGGCAATTACACCTGGCCTCAAATGAAATTTTTTCTTAAAGCTTTCGTTCTTGGAAACATCTTTATGTGCATGTTGTGCCTGGGCCGGGCCACTTTTATCACGATGAACGGAACGGAAAATTATTTCTTTTACGAGCATCTTTCCTGGTTCCAGCATCCCTCTTATCTTTCCATGTACCTGACCTTTTCCTGTGTGGCCTTATTGCAAAAGAAAATGTTCAGCCGCTTGCAGAATTTTCTCATTCTTTTATTTTTCACTTTTTTCATTCTTCTGCTTTCTTCTAAAACAGGCATCGCAATACATTTCCTTTTCCTGGTGATGGTGGGGATCTCTCATTTCCTCAAAAGAGGAAATTACCTGCGCGTTGTTGCTTTTACACTTGGATCGATATTGGTACTGGCAGGCATTGTTTTTTTTGTGGATCCCGTGAAACAACGCTTTCAAAACGTGGTGAACGCTTTCAGCACTGAGAAGATCGATAAAACATCAACCGAAAGTACCGCCGTACGCATGCTCATCTGGGGCGAAGCAAAGAAGATCATAGCTGAAAAGCCTTTGCTGGGTGTAAGTCCGGGCGATGCGAATGATCGACTTTACGAAAGTTATAAGGCCAATGGCTTAACAGGAGCCTATGATAAGAAATTGAACGCGCACAGTCAGTACTTTCAAACCTGCGTGGGATTGGGTATTGTGGGACTTATCAGTTTATCGGCACTGTTCCTTATTCCCGTGATAAACCGCCCAAGGCGCTTGCTTGTCTTCTTTTTGTTGATAACCGCTGTTAATTTCTTGACCGAATCGATGCTGCAAACTATGGCAGGATGTATTTTTTTCGGTTATTTTTATGCAGTGCTATGTTTTGATAAAGAATTAAACCCGACGAAAACCGTATGATACCCTTTTCGCCCCCGCGCATAGACCAGAAGATCATTGATGAAGTGGTAGCTGCTTTAAAAAGCGGCTGGATCAGCACGGGCCCGCGCACCAAGCAATTGGAAAAAAATGTGGCGACTTACTGTGGTGTGCCAAATGCGCTTTGTCTTAACTCAGCTACAGCAGGACTCGAGAGCATGCTGCGCTGGTTTGGGGTGGGAGAGGGTGATGAAGTGATCGTTCCCGCTTATACCTACGCCGCTACGGCGAATGTAGTGATGCATTGTGGAGCAAAACCTGTCTTCGCGGATGTGAATCGCGACGATTTCAATATTTCTATCACAGAACTCGAAAAGCTGATCAACGAAAAGACCAAGGTCATCATGCCGGTTGATTTTGGAGGATATCCTTGTGATTATAGCGCGATCAATGAGCTTGTAAAGGCAAAGAAGAATTTGTTCAAAGCAAAAGGAGACAACCAGCAAAAATTGGGAAGGATACTTGTGCTTTCCGACGCGGCTCACTCTTTAGGCGGAAGTTATAAAGGAAAAAAGACCGGTAGTCTCACCGATGTTTCTGTATTTTCTTTTCATGCGGTTAAGAACCTGAGCACCGCCGAAGGAGGTGCTATTGCTTTCAACCTGCCCGCTCCTTTTGATAACAAGGCCATCTACGATTATCTCTGCATTAAAACCCTGCATGGACAAAACAAAGACGCCCTTGCCAAAATGCAGCGCGGCAATTGGAAATACGATATCATTGAGGATGGCTACAAATGCAACATGACCGATCTGGCAGCGGCTATGGGACTTGTGGAACTGGAACGTTACGATGCAGATACCCTGGTAAAGAGAAAACATATTTGCGAGCAATACGCGACGTTCTTTTCACAGGATAATCGTTTCGAGTTGCCTGTTCAGAAAACCGGTGAGAAAGAAGCCTCTTATCATTTGTTTGCATTAAGAATTAAAAGCTGCACGGAAGAGCAGCGTGACATGATCATCCAGAAGATCTTTGAAAAAGATGTTTCGGTAAATGTTCATTTCAAGCCGGTGCCCATGATGAGCTTCTATAAGAATCTCGGATACAACATCAAGAATTACCCCCAGGCCTACGATAACTTCAGTCGCGAGATCACACTTCCGGTTTATTACGATCTCACAGATGAGCAATTGAAAACGATCTGTAACGCGGTTCTCAACTCTCTTAACGAAGTCCTCTCTTGATCAAACGTCTCTTCGATATCATCGCTTCCCTTATTGGAATTTTAATTCTCAGTCCTTTTTTTCTGCTGATCGCGCGTTTGGTTGGTCTTGGTTCAAAAGGCGGTGTTTTTTATGTGCAACAAAGGGTAGGCAAAGGCGGAAAGGATTTTCCTTTGTTCAAGTTCCGTTCAATGAAGGTGGGTTCTGATCAAAAGGGATTATTAACTGTAGGAGCACGAGATAGTCGAATTACCGGAATTGGGTATTTTCTCAGAAAGTCTAAAGCAGACGAGCTCCCTCAACTTTTTAATGTGCTGTTTGGGACTATGAGTCTTGTGGGCCCGCGTCCCGAAGTTAGAAAGTACGTGGAAATGTACAATGAGGAACAAAAGAAAGTTCTTTCGGTAAAACCAGGTATTACGGATTACGCTTCTATAGAATACGTGAATGAAAATGAAGTATTGGCAAAGTCTTCAGATCCCGAGGAGACCTACATTAAAGAGATCATGCCTCACAAACTGCAGCTCAACTTAAAGTACATTAAAGAAAAAGGGTTCTTTACCGACCTGAAGATCATTTTCCGTACCCTGGGTATGATCGTCAGTTAGTCTTTCCGCAATACATAGATCCTATACTGCACGTCTCCGCTTTTTAGCAACTGGTACGCTATGGAATGGATGGTAACAAAAAAACCATGCACCTTCTTCGGAAACAAGCCCGGATAGTTTGTGGCTGTTGGGTACTGGATCACACTGTTCTTTTCTATGGAATGAATGACCCCGGTATTCAGTGATTCTCCATGTAGAATTGAGAACCCGGCGGCTTTCAGTGCTTTTTCTACATCTTCAATAACTGGTTTTCGGACAAGATCCCCAAAAGCAAAATAGCCTCCCGGTTTTAATACCGCTGAAACTGTTTTGAAGAATTCCGCGCGCGAAGAATATAAATGGGACGACTCAAGATTAACAACGAGATCGAACAGATCAGTGGTCTGAAATTTTTCAGCTGTTTCTTTTCTGAAAGTAACACCCGGCACTAATTTTTTGGCAAGGTTAATATTTGCCGCACTGCGATCTATTGCGGTAATGTTCTTTATTCCAAAATACTTTTGCAACACATAGCAACCTCCTCCGCGCCCACACCCGATCTCCAAAACCGACATGCCCTCTGAGATCGGTGCTTCCTCCAGTAATTTCAAGTACAGTTTAACGTGGTGCGAATCTTTCTTGTCTTCGGGCCTTACTTCCACAGAAGTGGCTCCCTCAAAACCCAGGTTCATGAATTTCCTGTCGCTGCCACGTAACGAAGCGATCCGTGCGGATAATTCATATAAATGGGGCCGGAGTTTTTGAAACATCAACAACTAAGATACAATAAAAAAGTCCCGCCCATGAGGCAGGACTTTCTATACTGAAGTTTCTATTACTGTTTTACCAAACGACTCACAGCTTTTTTGTTGCTGCCACTCACTTCAACCAGGTAAACGCCCTTGCTGAAGCCTGAGATATCATAATTAAGCTCGTAATTTTCCTTACCACTTAACTCTTCTTTCTTCACTACATTACCCAGCATATCATAGATCACCAGGGTGTTTTTGTCGGAAGGATTTAATCCGAACAGATTTACACTTACCTGATCGTCTGCGGGATTTGGCATTAACTGCATAGCGATGCTGTTATTTGAAGATGTTGTTGCGATGCCGCTTGTTCCGGCGGTGATAGTAAAGTTCTTGTCGCTCATATCAAAGAAGATATTACCCACACTTTCAACTTTTATACGACAGGTAGCGATCGTAGCCGTAACGGTAGGAGCTGTAATAGCCTGGCTTCCGCTGTTGGCTACATTGCTCATTACGGTGGTCCAGGTTGCTCCGCTATTGTAAGAGATGAGGATGTTTACATTGGCACAGTTAATAGGCGATGCATTGGTGCCGTTCACGGCCCATGTTACGGTTTGATTGCTTCCGCTTGCCCAGGTAATCCCTGTAGCGCTTGGGTAGGTAACTGTTAGTGGACCTGCAACAGAACTCACTGTAACGGTTGCTGCCGCGTAGCAAACTCCGCCTCCGCCCATTTTGTTATCACGTGCGGTTAAACGGAAATTAAGTGTCTGCTGTGTGCTTGGTAAATACTCTCCAATAGTAGTTGTGTAAGTTCCGCTCTGAACTACAGTAAGCCTTGGGAACATACGGCTGGGAGAAGCTACAGGGTTATAACTGCGGAAGAAAGGCTTTGTACCTGAATTCCAGTTTCCTGCCGTGCTGTTATTGTCGGTCTCTTCCCATGAATAAGTAAGGGGATCGCCATCCGGATCTGTAGCAGAGCCTGTAAGAATGAAAGGCGTTGATTTAGGAACCACATAATTACCTGATCCAACAACCACAGGAGGATTATTGCCCGTGTTTGTTTTAACGGGGCAGTTATTGCCGCTTCCTGAATTGGTGAAGGTCACCATCTCATCATAACTGATAGCGTGGAAGTAAGGGATACTGTTCGAAGAATCATTATTTGTGCTATTACAGATACCCGCGTAAGCCTGGATGGTAATACCGCTGCCGGGCTCCACCATGGTGCCGGGATTGTAATTCCCTGAACAGGCGCCGGTACTGGCCCGGAAAGTATGATTACCGTCATAGTTATGTCCCATTTCGTGCGCCACATAATCAATGTCGTAAGGATCGCCGGTTGGTTGCGGACTTCCGGTAATACTGCTTGCTTTTTGTCCGCTTACGCAGATACCTCCTAAAGTAGAAAGTCCGCCACCACCCGTAGAGAAGGTATGACCGTTATCGTAGTTAGCGTTGCCAATATTGTTGTCAATTACGGTTTGACTTTCGTTGATCAATGTTCCGGCGTTATTGTTGCCATTGAAAGGATCGGTAGAAGCGCTGGTGTAGACCACCACGGTTTCTGTTGCTACCAGTACCATTTTAACAGCAAGGTCGGTTTCGTAAACACCATCCACGCGGTTTAACGTAGTCACTATGCAGGCGAGCGTTTGTGCTTTGGTTGGTGAGCCTAAGCCGGTGGCCGCAACGGCGTATTCACCTGTGCAGGCAATAGCGGTGCGATAAGTACGTAATTGGGTTCCCACGCAAACTCCGGCTTGAACAGTATTTCCATTGGCCAGTTTTTCTGTGCGCTCACGTTTGTCGATCACGCCGATCTCAGGAAGCATCTTGGAAGGATCTTTTTCGAAATCACCGGCGTAATAAACGTTGTAATCCTCGTTATTGAAACGGCAGAAAGGATCGATGTAAATATCACCGGCTTTGCCGCGTATCATACCGTGGAATCCCCACATGGTATAATCCAGTTTGCCGTACGTACCGGGCAGATCGATACCCATCACATTAAAGGTTTTGATCTCGGGATAAGCTTCGCAAAGTTCGGGCGCCATAACGGGCGACTCTACTACGCGGAATTTTTTGAGGGTTCCATCCGGCATCGGCAGATCAATAATGGTCTGCGACTCCTGCAGGCGCACATTGTTCTCGTGCGGCGCCGAATATAAAGCCTTCTTCAGGTTGTCATTTACAAGACGGAAGGTCTTTGATTTTTGCGGGATGATCACACGTTCACCCGTTAATTTGATCTTTGACTCGGTTGTTGACGACCAAAACCCTTGTTGTTTTTCGTTTTGACCGTTGGTTAAACTTGCTATACCTACGGCAAGAATAAGCGTAAAAGTTTTCTTCATACGGTTTTAATTTTCACCAAGTCTACAACCTTTTAGGCCGAAAAGCAATACCGTTTGCGTAAATGATTAGGTTTTAAATGTTGATAATGAAGGAGTAGCAGGAAAGGGCGACCGTTTAACACGGTTTATCGCGGGGATGCGCAAATTGGTCGTAAAACGGTGGTTTTATAACTTTTGGGCGAACTCTAAAAGGGAAGGGCAACAGAGGTCGATGGAAGGGTCTGTTCTTTCTTCTTCGCTTAGGAAGACTGTTCGCATCCCTGCGGCACGGCCGAATTGCATATCGCTGATGGAATCTCCAACCATGACAGATCTTGTGAGGTCAATTTCCGGAAAATCTTTTTTCGCGTCGAGGGCCATGCCAATGCCCGGCTTGCGGTTTTGATGATTGGCAGAAGCAAGGTGAGGGGAGAAGTAAACTTTGTCGATGCGCCCCTCATGTTTTTCGATCTCATCCGTGAGGTAGTGATGAATGATACTGAGATCATTCTCGGTGTATAATCCCTTTCCGATCCCCTGTTGGTTGGTAACGATGATGATCTTTCCGAAGATATTCGAAAGAATTTTGATCGCATCCGGAACGCCGTCTAAAAACTCGAACTCGGCCAGCGTTTTCACGTAATCGCCTTCCAGGCGCTTGTTTATTACACCATCGCGATCAAGGAATAGCGTCCAGTTTTTATTAATATTTAAATTCTTTAAAGTCATGTTGGGCTTTTTCAAAATCCGTAGGAATCCCTATGTCGATGAAATATCCTTCATAGGTAAAACCAAAGATATTCAGCTCATTTATTTTCTTTTCAAAAAAATCTTTTTCAATGGAAAAAGGTTGACCTGCCGGGGTTTTCGACAGGAATTTTTCCCGGTCGAGCATATATACACCCGCGCTGATATTGCCGGGGCCCTCAACCCCGTCCTTTTCCCTGAAGGCTTTGATGATACAATTATTGCCCGATTTAATTGTGCCGTAACGAGCGGCATTAGCTACCTTTCTTACAGCCAGCGAGCAGTCGCTGTGAAAAGTGCCATGCATATTGTAAAAAGCGTTTAAATTAATATCAAAGAACGAATCGCCATTTAAAATCAAAACATCTTTACTGTGGCATTTTTCCATGGCCAGGCGTATTCCGCCTCCCGTTCCCATGGGTTCTTTTTCTACACTGTACTGGTATTTATCGCCGTAATGTGAAACTATTTTTTCAGAAAGATGACCTACCGAAAGTGTGATCTTTTCGATCTTATAATGGGCCAGGTATTTTAGCAGGTAATCCAAAAAGGGTTTTCCGTTCACGGGAGCCATAGGTTTGGGCACATCGGCCACCACTTCTTTCAGTCGTGTGCCGAACCCCCCTGCTAATATGATGGCTTCTTTAAGCAATTTTCCTGTTTTTATAAGGTCGCACTTGGCGATCTTAATTTACTTTTTATATCCTATCCGCTGTCGTGTCAAGTGATTTTTTTGCTGCGTATCCTTTTTGATCAAATAATTGATGGCATCATAAATATCTTTGAACTGTTTATCGTATTTGCTTTCCAACTCCTTGAGTTTAGCTGTAAGATCTTTATGTGATAAAGCGTATTGGCGTAGAAAAACAAAGGCGCGCATAATGGCAACATTCACATCAATGGCCTTTTTGCTTTTTAATATAGCAGAAAGCATGGCAACACCTTGTTCGGTAAAAGCATAAGGTAAATAGCTTTCTCCCCTGTGTTTTCTTGAACTCATCACAATTTGTGATGAGTTCCTTTTAGGCGCCTTTACGGCTGCCAGCATAACCAGTTCATGCCATTCTGATACTGTTAGCCGGAACATAAAATCACGGGGAAAGCGCTTTAAATTCCTCTTAACAGCTTGATTCATAACGCGCGTTTCCACAGCGTAAAGTTCCGCCAGGTCAAAATCAAGCATTACTTTGTGTCCGCGCACCTCATAGATTTTATTTTGAATGACCTGGAGTTTCATGGATGAATGAGGGTAACTCATCACAATTTGTGATGAGTTCAATCTGTTGTTAAGGCTTAGGAAATAAACTGGTTTCAACAACCTCGCAAATGCTATGTCCAAACAGCATGTGGCATTCCTGGATGCGGGGCGTATCTTTTGAAGGAATAGCGATCAGGTATTTGCAATGTTCTTTCATTTTGCCTCCACCTTCACCGGTAAAGCCAACCGTGATCATACCGATCTCCTTAGCCACTTTAAGCGCTTTCACCACGTTCTCAGAATTTCCGCTGGTAGAAAGCCCGATCAGCACATCTCCTTTACGGCCCATAGCTTTTGTAAGTCGACTATAGATCTCGCCATACGAGTAATCGTTGGCAACCGCGGTCACATAACTTGTATTTACATGTAAGGCCTCACTAAACAGGGGAGGACGATCGTAATAGTACCTTCCGCTAAGTTCGGCTGCCAGGTGCTGGGCATCGGCCGCGCTGCCGCCATTACCGCACCAAAGTACTTTTCCGTCGTGCTTATAGCATGCAACGATATCCAGGGTTATCTTTTCGAGGGTGGCCAATACTTCTTTGTTATTGAGTAAAGAAGTTTTGAGGTTGATGGAGGCCTGTAGTTTGGATTTGATAAGGTCGATCATAATTGATTTATAAAGGTACAAATTTATTCTTTACTTTATTAAAACCACCTTGTTAGCAACCTTTTTGGTGTGGCACAAAGCTTGCTTCTTATCTCTCTACTTTTATAGGGTGAAGAAGATCCTTCTCATAACGTCGATTTTTGCCTTTTGTTGCGAAACTACCTTTGCTCAGCCTGATTTTCTGAAGGAAGAAAGCAAGTGGGTTGACTCCGTTTACACGAGCCTTTCGCCCGAACAGCGCCTTGCGCAACTCTTTATGGTGGCGGCCTGGAGCAATAAGGACATGAAGCACGTGCGCCAGATCGATACGCTGGTAACCAAGTACAATATCGGCGGGCTTATTTTCATGCAGGGCGGCCCCTACCGCCAGGCTACGCTGGTGAACTATTACCAAACCAAAGCGAAAACGCCACTGCTAATGGCTATTGACGGGGAGTTTGGACTGGCTATGCGTTTAGACAGCACTCCGCAGTATCCCCGCCAGATGACCTTAGCCGCTATGCAGAATGACTCGATGATCTATTATATGGGCCGGCAGATCGGAAGAGAATGTAAGAATGTGGGTATACACGTCAATTTTGCTCCTGTGGTGGATGTAAATAATAACCCGGGCAATCCGGTTATCTCGATGCGCTCATTCGGGGAAGATAAAACGGCGGTTGCGAAAAAGTCTTATTTGTATATGAAAGGACTGCAGGACGAGCGTGTGCTGGCCTGCGCCAAGC
>JANWKZ010000030.1 GCA_025451115.1 Bacteroidia bacterium
AAAATTGGCCGATCCTTCGGCTACGTTCCGTTGCTGGGGCGGAGACCTGATGAAAGCGCAGGGAGCCGAAATTGTAAAACATTACCGCGATCTCGCCTTCATGGGTTTTGTGGAAGTGATAGCCAATCTGCGCACTATTTTTAAGAACATCGCTTTTTGCAAGGAGGATATTTTAAAACACAAACCGGATGCGCTTATTTTAGTTGACTACCCTGGGTTCAATTTACGTATTGCCAAATGGGCCAAAGAGCAGGGCATACGTGTTTTTTATTATATCTCTCCCACCGTTTGGGGCTGGCAGGAAAGTCGTGTGAACATTGTAAAAGAATGCGTGGAGCGCATGTATGCGATCCTGCCTTTTGAAAAACCTTTTTACGCCAAACATAATTGCGAGGTAGACTATTTTGGCCACCCGCTGGCAGATATCATCGAGGCCGCGGAAGCAAAAATGCCTTCGCGCGAAGAGTTTTTGAAAAAACACGGGCTTTCGGATAAACCTATCATCACCCTCATGCCCGGCAGCAGAAACCAGGAGGTGCGGTACAAATTGCCGGAGATGCTCAAGGTCATTAAACATTTTCCCAACCATCAATTTGCCATAGCCGCTTCGGCTGCCTTCAAAGAGAATTTCTCTGACATGGTTACGGGTCACGATGTTAAGATCGTGGAGGATGATACTTACGCCCTGATGCACCATTCCCGGGCCGGACTGGTGAAATCGGGTACTTCGGTACTTGAGGCGGCCCTGCTCAATATGCCCCAGGCCCTGGTTTATAAAGGAAACGCTGTTTCGGTACAAATAACCCGCTGGGTGATCAAGGTGAAATGGATAGGCCTTCCCAACCTGATCCTGAACCGGGAGGCGGTAAGGGAGATCATACAGGAGGAAATGAACGAGCAAACCCTTGTAGAAGAGCTAAAAAACCTCCTTGAAGGGCCCAAAAGAAATCAACTATTGACTGAGTATAACATTTTGAGGGGCCTATTGCACGCGGGCAACGTTTCGGCTAAAATTGCAGGAGATATTTACCTACGCCTGCAAAATGAGAAGGCCAAATAAACTTATTCTCCTGTTTTTAGTGCTGCTGGCCCTGGCAGCTACCTATCGCATGAGTCCTCCCGGCAAAAAGTTCGGAAAAAGGATGGCCAGGAAAGCCATTCTTACCAATCCCAAAACCCCGGATTGGAACCGTTTTACCGCGAGCGAGATCGTAAACGTTAAAATTTTAAGCCTGGCCAAGGCAAAAGAAGTGGTTTTTGCCCCCGAGACCGGAACCTACCAGGTTTGGGCGGATGGAAAGAACCTGATCAGCCTCGATGCCCAAAACGCGCTTAAAATAGCGGTGGTAAACGACTCGCTGGAAGTAAAATCCTTTGAGAAGAACTGGGGGAAATTCGCTATCGTACGTCTTTCTTCGGCTGATAACGAAAAGTGCTTTAAGCTGAAATGCCTCAACCCCGAACGCAAGCACCGTTTCTTCGACGATAACCTGCAGGTTACTGTAGACGCCGGACTTCTGCGTATGATCAACGAATCTGTACTGGATAATTATATAGCGGGTGTTTCAGAATCCGAATCGGGTTTGTATTCGCCCATAGAATTCTATAAAGTGCAGGCCATCCTGGCCCGCACCTATGCCCTTGCGCATTACAGCAAACACCAAACTGAAGGTTATAACCTGTGCGACCAGGTGCATTGCCAGGCCTTTTACGGAAAATCAAAAGAAGCCAAGATCATACAGGCCGTAAACGCCACGCGCGGCAAAGTGGTTGTGGATGACGATATGAACCTGATCGTAGCGGCATTTCACTCCAACAGCGGTGGACAGACCGTAAACTCGGAAGACGTTTGGGGAAGCAGCACTTCTTACCTGCGCTCCGTGAACGATTCATTCAGCCTGAAAATGCCTAACGCCCGCTGGACACGCAAAATGGCGGTGAGCGACTGGCTGGATTACCTGAAACTGAAACATAATTATCCCATTGAAGACAGCAGCGCCAAATGGTTTGCAATGCATTTTAAACAGGAGGCACGGAAAATAAATATGGAATATGGCACTATCCGGGTACCACTCAAGAACGTACGTACTGATTTTCAGTTAAAATCTACCTTCTTTTCTGTAGAGCCGGTAGGCGATACTTTGATCTTCTCAGGCCGCGGATTTGGCCATGGCATTGGCATGTGCCAGGAGGGCGCCATGAAAATGACCAAAAGCGGGTATAACTACAAAGACGTGCTTAATTTCTATTACCGCAACGTACATTTGATCGACCTCAAAGACCTGAATTTTTTCAGAGAGTAGCGCCTACAGACATAAACTCGAATTAGTGGTGCAGCACGATCTTTTTGGTAAGAATGCCTTCTGTAGTTTTTACCCGTACAAAATAGATTCCTTCTACAAGGTCTTCAATACTGATCATTTTCTCTTTTGTAAGCTTCCCCTAAAACTGGACAGTTTAAAATTATGTAAAGGAAAAAATAAAATTTTTCTCATCGTTGTACTAGAATTTTTTTATTAGCGTACCCCCTGTTTGTTGAATATCTAAGATAATAAAGTCCTTCTGGTAGATCTGCTACCTTTATACGCATCGTAGTATAGTTTACTAGTTCCGTACTTACCTCAACAAATTTACCTGTGATATCATACAAAAGTGGTTTTGACTCTGATACTCCCTCAGAGTATTCTAAAAACAAAGTTTGGCTTGAAGGATTGGGATAAACAGACACTAACCAATCAAGCGGTATTTGCTCCAAATTACTCACGCCACTTATTTTAAATCCACCAAATTCATTATCCACTAAGTTATTTGCCGGAAACGTGCGATAATATATGTAAATGCTGTCATTTGAGTACAACTTACCTGAAACCAAATTATCTATTGTACCACCTTGCCAACAATTATTACATCTCGCTAAGCTACTGTCCGTTTTAACTAGAATATTCCATGGTTGTCCATTCCAACTGCCCCCCCCATTTAGGCAGGAATCCATTTCCCAAACGCAATTAAGAGAGTCATTTAAGTTCTTATATAGAACAAGGATGCCGTTGCAACTACTAACAAATTGGGAATTAGCATACTTAGTCCATTGACCCCAATAAGTTCCTAATGCATATTGGGCAGTTTGTGCGCATACACCAGTGGCAATAAATGACAATATGAAAATTATTTTTTTCATCGACAGCATCTTCCTTGAATGAGGCCCTTAACTTCTCTCCCTGTATCTATATTGTTCTTTAATGCTGAACAACAATTTTCTTTGTTACAGAAGCAAAATTGGAAGCTATTTTCAGGCAATAAATGCCATTGGGAAGGTCTGTGATGTCAATTTCCGTCCCTTCACCATATCGTTTTACTGAATATCCCATTCTAATCTCTTTACCACAAGCATCAAATAGACTAATAGAATAATCGTCGGTTACACTGGTTATACGAATAAAATCAGATGCAGGGACAGGATAAATAATACAATTGTTTTTCCAGAAATTCTCAATGTTGTTACTGGGAACCATCACACGAACCCGATGATTAAATTCATCGGAGAAATAAACATTACCTGCAGTATCTACTGCAATACCTGTTGGATGATTGAGCCGAGCATTTATCGCAGGACCTCCATCTCCTAAAAAACCTTGTACCCCATTTCCCGCAATGGTTGAAATTATACCACTCGTAGTGACCTTACGAATTCGATGATTGTTATTGTCAGAAAAATAGATATTACCAGCAGCATCAGTCGCTACGGAATTAGGATAATAAAGCTGCGCTAGTGTTGCCAATCCTCCATCACCTGAAAAACCATTAGTTCCATCACCGGCATAAGTAGAAATCATTCCTGTCACATCAATTTTTCGGATACGACCATTTCCATTATCAACAATAAAAATGTTTCCAAGCTTATCAATTGAGATGCCACACGGATTACTAATTTGCGCCGCTGAGGCCTGGCCGCCATCACCAAAATAACCAGACACACCTGTTCCCACATAAGTGGTAATGATCCCATTTGTATCCACCTTTCTAACACGATGGTTCATTTGATCCGTGATATAGGCATTCCCTATGGAATCGAACGCTATTGCCCGTGGGGCTTGCAATTGAGCCATTATGGCGGGCCCGTTATCTCCTGAAAATCCGCCAGTACTATTGCCGGCAAAAGCTGCTATGATTCCAGTTCCTACATCTACCTTTCTTACGTTGTTGTTTGCCTGATCAAGAACATAAATATTTCCTTTTTTGTCAACTCCAACACCATAAGGCCCCCATAATTGAGCGGAAAGGGCCGAACCTCCATTACCTGAATTTCCGGAAGTACCATTACCCACAACGGTTGTAATGATACTATTTGTGTTAACTGACCTTATGCGATGATTCCCATCATCAGCGATCAACAAATTTTGGAAACCATCTATAAACAATCCCTCTGGATAGAAAAGGTTGCTGGTACTGGCCAGAACACCATCGCCTGAATAGTTTCCTGTGCCAGTGCCAGCCAAAGTAAATATAGTTTGAGCTCTTTCCGAATTAGAAAAGATGGCTAAAAACAAAATTTGTGTGATCCTTTTAAACATTTCCTCATATCAAAGTTAGTTAATTTTTTACTTTTACCCTGTGAATTTTTTAAACCTCAATCCATTTCTTCGGGTATTGGTCCCATTTATAGTCGGGATCGGGTTCTGGCTTGTTGGGTTTGAGAACACTCCGGGCATTGTAGTTCTTTCGGTTATTTATGCCGGTTGCGTTTTGCTGCATCTAACCATGATCAAAAAGTCGCGCGAATTCCAGAAGGTTCTTTTTGGTCTATTTTCTCAGGTATTCTTTTTACTGGCCGGATGGGGATTATGTCGTTATCACCATCACAAAGAGAACCCGGAACATTACACAAACCTGCTAAGCAGTGAGCCGGAATACTACTCGGGCTACATAAGCGATCTTCCTTCCGAAAAAATCAAAAGTGTTAAAGCGGAGGTTATGTTACAATACGCCAAGATCAAAGGCGAATGGAAGAGCGCTACGGGTAAGATCATTGTTTATTTTGAAAAGAACGAGACGGCACAGAAAATAGAAACAGGTAAAAGTATTGTTTTCGCTTCTGCTTTAAAGGAAGTAGCTCCTCCGCTAAATCCGAATGAATTTAACTACAAACAATATCTTGCCCGCAAGAACATTTTTTACACTGCGTACTTGAAAGAAGACAGCTGGAACAGCGTGGACATACCCGAAAGTTTTTCTCTCTATGGTTTTTCGCAAAAGGTCAGAAAATACCTGTTGAACACCTATAAAGAAAGTGGCTTGCAGGAAAGTGAGTTTGCTATGGTAGCCGCATTGGTTCTAGGTTATGATGATGAGATAGATCAGCCCTTGATGAACGCTTATTCGCATACAGGAACGCTACATGTACTTTCCGTTTCCGGGCTACACGTTGGCGTGATCTATCTTTTATTGGGGTACCTGCTTTCCTTTATGAAAGGAAATAAAAAAATGGTGTGGACGCGTGTGATCCTCATCCTGGGTGTACTTTGGTTCTTTGTTTTGCTTTCGGGTTTTTCAGCGCCGGCTGTAAGGGCTGCCATGATGTTCTCGCTGATCTTAATTGGTAAAACGCTTTTTGAGCACGTAGAAACTTCCAATATAGTTTTTGTATCGGCTTTCCTTAGTCTTTGTTACGATCCTTATTGGCTTGCCGATGTGGGGTTCCAGCTATCTTATATTGCTGTGCTCGGCATTATTTATCTCTATCCTCGCTTTTATAACATGCTTTACTTCTCATCCTGGCTGGGCGATAAGATATGGGCACTTTGTTCCGTAAGTATAGCCGCGCAATTGGCAACTCTTCCCATCACACTTTACTATTTTCACCAGTTCCCCACGCTCTTCCTGGTCACCAATCTTATTTTAATCCCCGTCTCAACCGTTGTGATGTACGGCGGGATATTGATCCTTCTTTTTTCCAAGATCGCTTTCCTGAGCAAAGGACTGGTTTGGCTCACAGCTATATGCATCAAATTCATGAACGCCAGCGCAGTATTTTTTGATGGACTACCTTTCTGCGTGATAGACAACATACATCTCTCATTGCCCAATATGATCCTGATGTACGTTCTTATTGTGCTGGTATTCGCGGCAATAGAAAACCGCTCTTACAGGATGCTGGCAGGTTCTTTTGTACTGAGCATAGGAATGGTAGTTGTTTCCTTGTTTTACGATCTCGCCGCCAGGAACAGGAATGAGCTTGTCATTTATCATTCCGACAAAACTTCTGTGTTGTCTGTTTTTAAAGGAACCAACGTGGTTCAGCTTTCAGATACTGTGCCGGATTCCCGCCTGGAAAGCACATTGCGTGAGAACAGGATCGTAAACGATGTGATCTCGGAAAGAAAACGTTCACTTTCGGGAACTTGCCTCGTTTTGGCCGGAGATAAAAAGATCCTTTATTGCAAGGACGGCAAATTGCTTTCAGAAGCATTGATACAGAAAATAAATCCCGATCATATCTGGGTTCCGGGTAAAGCGGTAAAGCGCAAAAAACAAAGAGAACATCTCTGCGAACTGGAGAACATCATTATCTCAGGGCGGCATTATAAAAAAGAAGGTTGCTTTGATAAAGCCTATTTCACGCAAAAAGACGGAGCCTTTATCTTATCTTTGTCGCGAGGCCTGGCTCGCGATGGCGAGTTTACCTCGCCACAGATCAAATGAATATACGAATCGGAAATAAAGTGCGCTTTCTAAATGAGAAAGGCGAAGGCATCGTAACCCGCATAAAAGACAAAAACGCGGTCTTTGTGGAGGTAGACGGCTTCGAGATCCCCTACCGTGTGTCAGACCTGGTAGTAGTAGACACCGAGATCGTTTTTAAAGATGAAGGTAAACAGGAACAGGAGGTAAAACATGAATGCGTGTTCTTTGTTGTTGAGCCTGATCACGAGATGCCTCTTTTACAGAACGAACTGGGTTTTTATCTCCTTAACTCATCTTCCTTCCATTTACTTTTTACATACAGCATCCGCGATGGCAGTCAATACCAGACCACCAAGCAAGGCGAGATCGGGCCTTTTCAGAAAGTACTTTTAAAGAAATTACAAAAACACCAGTTGAAGGAGTTTGCCTATCATAAGATAGAATTACTTTTCTTCAAAAAACAGCATTATACCTCCCAGATACCGGTGGCCGAGATCATTCATCTTAACGAGAGTATTTTGAACCCTCATAATTTTATTCCGCACCACGATTTCAAGTTCCCCGTATGGGCCTATACACTAAAAGACAATTTTACTGAAGCTAAAAAGATCACACAAACTCTTACAGATTACGATGTTGAGCGCTTACGAACGCTCAAGGAATTAAAACAACAGGAGAAAAAATCCATCCCGCATAGCAATCCTGCTTTTCTTATTGATAAGGAAGTGGACCTGCACATTGAGAACCTTATTGACTCTTATAGAGGGATGAGCAATCACGATATGCTGCAATTGCAATTAAGGCATTTTCAAACAAACCTGGAAGAAGCCATCAATAACCGTTATCATAAAATTGTTTTCATTCACGGCGTAGGAAATGGCCGCTTGAAACAGGAGATCATCAATATACTGGCCGGTTATACAAAGGAGGTTCGCTACTACGACGGGGAATACAAAAAGTACGGATTAGGGGCTACCGAAGTACTTATTTTGTAGGCTTGGTAGCTTCGGCGTACACGCTCACGCCACAGGGATAGGGCAATGTTTTGAAAATGCTGCTCTCAAAATTCATCCATTTAATAAGGATCTTATTGGAGGTCGGGCTAAAACCGGAAAGTTGGTCCTTCGCTTCTTTTGAAGGAGATATCTTGTTTTTCATTCGCTGAAGAATACGGAAAACAGATGTTGGGAAAAACACACCGAAGTTCCAATAGCCTTTACGTGTAACATGGAAGCCCGCCTTCTTGATTTTAGCAACCAGGTTTGTTCTTGTATACCTCCTGAAATGGAAATTCACCGTATCCTGCTCGCTCCAAAGGAACATGTAGGCCGGAACAAAGATGATGATCCTGCCGCCGGGTTTTAAAATGCTGTACCAATTCGCTAAAGCTTTCTCATCAAATTCCAAATGCTCCAAAGAATCACTGGCTATCAGCAGATCGAAACTGTTTGGCTCAAACTGCAGATCATGCGCGTCCATCTCGTAAGCCTGCAGGCCACGCGCTTTGCATTTCTCTACAGCTTCAGCACTAAAGTCGGCGCCTGCTGCATTTTCAAAACCGTTTTGTTTAAGATCATTGAGTAAGGGGCCACCCGCACAACCAATATCAAGTATGCGGGC
This sequence comes from Bacteroidia bacterium, assembly GCA_025451115.1. Taxonomy (GTDB): domain Bacteria; phylum Bacteroidota; class Bacteroidia; order B-17B0; family Aurantibacillaceae; genus PALSA-968. The sequence goes on from JANWKZ010000030.1 coordinate 8,302, forward strand.
CTTTTTATCCGTATCCTTCAAAAGGGAAAGAATGGTACGGCGGCGTGATACAAACCACCAGTTCCACTCCTCCATGTCGTGGTATTTCTCTTCGTAATTCTTGTCCAAAAGAAAGGGGATTAGATCACCATTTCGGGAACATCGCCCTCAATGATCAATTTACCGGCCGTGGCCTTTTTAATTTGTTCTACCGTAACCCCGGGGGCACGCTCCAGCAATTTAAAGCCACCTTCCTTCACTATTTCATAAACGCCCAACTCGGTAACCACCTTTTTGATACACCGGATGCCCGTTAAAGGAAGATCGCATTTAGGAAGTAATTTCGATTCGCCGGCTTTATTGACCTGCTGCATGGCTACAATGATATTCTTTGCAGAAGCTACAAGATCCATAGCGCCGCCCATTCCTTTTACCATTTTACCGGGTATCTTCCAGTTGGCAATATCGCCGCTCTCACTCACTTCCATCGCTCCCAAAATAGTAAGGTCCACTTTCTGCGCGCGTATCATACCAAAGCTCATCGCACTGTCAAATATACTTGCACTTTTAAGTAAAGTTACTGTTTGCTTTCCGGCATTGATCAGGTCGGCATCTTCTTCTCCTTCATAAGGAAAAGGGCCCATTCCTAAAATACCGTTCTCGCTTTGCAGCTCCACATTAATTCCATCCGGAATATAATTGGCAACCAAAGTAGGTATTCCAATTCCTAAATTCACGAACATCCCGTCCTTTACTTCGCGGGCAATGCGTTTGGCAATTCCGTTCTTGTCTAACATTATGGTCTGTATTTAACTTCTAAATTATGTATTTCTATCAAAGGCTTTAAAAACTCCTCCAGGTCATAAACGCAAAGCTGGGAAGCCGCGTCGCACAAAGCTTTTTCGGGCTCCGGATGCGTTTCAATGAATACGCCATCTACCCCACTCGCCACACCGGCTCGTGATAATACAGGAAGGAATTCCCTCATGCCGCCTTTCGCGTCGGAACTTGGAATTCCATATTTGCGCACGCAATGCGTGATATCAAAAACAACCGGGTAACCCAAATTATTCAAATGAAAGAAACTGCGGGGATCCACGATCAGATCATTGTACCCAAAAGTATACCCGCGCTCGGTAAGAATTACTTTATCATTCCCACTATCAATACATTTCTGCAAAGGATGCTTCATGTTATCAGGCGCTAAGAACTGTCCGTGCTTAATGTTTACCACTTTTCCTGTTTTAGCGGCTGCCACCAATAAAGTAGATTGCATACACAGGTAAGCCGGAATCTGCAGTACATCACAAACCTCACCGGCCGCTTTTGCCTGGTCGGGGTAATGAATATCCGTAAGAATAGGAAAACCGAACTGCTCGCGCACTTTCGCCAAAAGCGAAACGCCTTTGGCCAGGCCCGGACCATCATAATATTTCAGGCTGCTACGGTTGTCTTTCTGGACAGAGGATTTATAGATGATCTTTATTTTCATGCGCTCCGAAACTTCTTTCAGTTTCTCGGCGGTTTTCATCATTATACTTTCCTCTTCGATAACACAAGGGCCTGAGATAAGGAAAAGCTCATTGCTCCCGCACTCGATGTTACCTACTTTTACGATCTTTTTACTCATGGGTGCAAAAATACGCTTATTTACCGAATTTGCTCTTTAAAGCGGCCAGGGCCGAAGCCATGTCGTTGGAGTCATAACTGAACTCTTCTTTTCGTTGCTGCGCCAGTTTAGAAGCAGGCTTATTTCCGTTTCCTTTCATTGAGAGCGAGATACGGTTCCTTTTCAGATCGACCTCCAAAACGGTAACGGTAACCTGCTGGCTCACTTTCACGATCTTATTGGGGTCATCCACAAAAGTATCCGCCAAATGCGAAATATGAACGAGTCCATCCTGGTGCACTCCAACATCTACAAATGCTCCGAAATTGGTTACGTTGGTCACAATACCCGGAAGCTGCATTCCTTCGCGAAGATCTTCCGGTTTTTCGATGCCTTCGGCAAAAGAGAATATTTCGTAAGACCTGCGTGGGTCGCGGCCGGGTTTGTCTAATTCGTTTACGATGTCTTTCAGGGTTGGCAGACCAATAGTATCGGTAACGTAATTGGCGATCTTTATTTGCTTGCGCAATTCAGCTTTGGTCAAAAGGTCTGTCACTGATGCTTTAAGATCGGAGGCCATTTTTTCAACCACGGTATAACTCTCAGGATGCACAGCGCTTTTATCAAGTGGGTTTTCTCCCTTGGAGATTCGCAGGAACCCCGCGCATTGCTCAAAAGTCTTTTCACCCATACCGGAAATTTCTTTCAGTTGCATACGGTTCTTGAAGGCTCCGTTCTTGTTTCGGTGCTCAACAATATTCTGCGCCATACGACTATTAAGGCCTGAAACATAGGTAAGCAATTGCTTGCTGGCGGTGTTCAATTCAACACCCACTGCGTTCACGCAGCTACTCACAACCTCATCGAGCTTGTTCTTCAATTTATCCTG
>JANWKZ010000031.1 GCA_025451115.1 Bacteroidia bacterium
ACTGTTTGAGGACCTAAGCCTGCATCGATATCGATGGTTGCTGAGAGTCCGCCCGCTGCCCAGGGGATCGCTGTGAAACTTCCCTGTAACACAGCGGCAGGATTTCCGATAACCAGGCTATACAAACCAAATGTATCCGTTTGCACAGCATGACGCTCGGCGTAATGAACGGTGCTTCCATTCGCGATGGTGACCGTTACCGTAATATTGGTCATTCCCATTGCTGCACCTTGGTTATTACGAGCTACACCCTGGTAATTGATACCCTGCGGAGCCTGCGCAAAGGAGAAAGAGTTAACTAAAAATAAGGCTGATAATAGAAGGATTATTCTCTTCATGGTAAAAACGGTTTATGTAACAAATATAATGAATACCAAGCACTTATCATAACCACATAATTAAAAAGAAATACAGGGCTATTTCGCTGATTTACAGCGAAGAAACGTAAGTTTTACAGACCGAATCGAGGGTATTTTGAATAGGTGAAAACACGTAATTTAATTCGCGGCAGATCTTCGAATTATCGTAATAGTTGCGGGCCAAAGCAGAGGTAATGATGTCTTTTGTGACCATCCTTTTTTTGCCGGAAACGAAAGAAACCAATGCATCCGCGTAACGGGCGCTGTGCATGATAAAACTTCCGGCCTTTAAACGAACAGGCGGCTTATTAAAATTCTTTCTCAGCTGAGAAATCACTTCTAAAAACGAAACATTCTCCGCGTTCAAAATATATCGTTCGCCAAATTTATTCTCATCCATCAAACGGATCATGCAACTAACCACATCCTTCACGTCCACATAACCGGTAACGCCTTCCGTATAAAAAGGCAACCATTTATAGGCGCGCGTGATCAACTCTCCGCTGCTTTGTCCCCAACAACCGGCACCCATAACGAGCGAGGGATTCACAACAACCACATTCATTCCCTCACTGAGTCCGCGCCACGCTTCAAATTCTCCTCTGTATTTGCTGATAGCGTAAGATGAATTGCCCGAAGCAGTTTTCCAAACCGATAACTCGTCGATATACGTTTTATTGGCCTGCACTTGCAAAGTTGCCACCGAACTAACGTGACAAAACTTTTTGATCTTTTTCTCCAATGCAATATTCACCACATTGGCAGTTCCTTCACCATTTATTTTGTGCAGTTGTTTGGAATCCGATTCGTGAAAAGACACCATCCCCGCACAATGATACACCTCCTCTACTCCATTCATCGCTTCCTCAATAGAGAAAACATCGGTCACATCGCCTTCCACCCATTCTATTTGAGAAAAATATTTTTCTACCTCAGAAGTGTAAAAGGAAATGATCTCGCGCGTATTCTTGATCTTCTCCATGTTACGATACATAGCACGCACCTTTTTACCCTGCATAAGCAAAGTGGCGGTGAGATGTCCGCCCAATAAGCCGGTGGCGCCTGTAATGAGTATCATTAAAAAACGACTTTAATATACAACAAGAAAACGAGGCAAAGCAGGCTGGATGCAAAACCGCTGATATAGCCGGTGTAAACTTCTTTTGGAGAATGAGCTTGTAAATACAAACGCGAAAAAGCCACCAGTCCGCCCAATAGTACGATCAGGCAAAGCGGCCACAGTGTTGGAGCGAAAGAAATGTATTCGTAAAAAGCCAGGATGCCTAAGCCGCCGCCCATGGAGGCGGCGTGCGCGCTGATCTTATAAAAGAAATTAACGATGAAGACCGCGAAGAGCACCGCTACCGAGGCGATGATGATGTATTTAAAGAAAAAAGGAATATCCAGATCGTGCAGAATATAAAGCAAGCCACTATGTAAAACAATAGTAGAAATATAAGGCATGAAACGCTCTGAACTATGGTTCATATGTGAGTTCTTGATATAACCCAGTTTTTTTAATATGACCACATTGAGTAAAGGCAAAGCCACCGAAAAAATAAAAACTGCCGAGAGGAGAAATATCTTTTTGGCCGGACTCATGAAGTAAGAAAAGTAATTCTCAGTAAAAATGAAGAACGCGGTAATGTATGTCAGCGCGAAGACCGGGTGTAGGAGGTAAGAGAAGAACACAGCGAGGCTACGCATCGTGCGGTTTTTTAGACGTGTAGAACAGCGCCGTACAAATGAAACCGATGCCGAACGGAATGCCCGCGTAATATTTCCAGTCTTCATGATCATAGAATTCGGCGCACATCCAGAAAGCGTTGGCGCCGATCCAGAAAGTGATGGCCGCGTTGAGCCAGAACTGGCGGAAACCCCAGGACCTTATAGCTATATAAAGCGCCACCCCAATAGTAGGAACGATCATGATCATGCCCAGCATTTTCCACTGCATCATCCAGCAGGTATCCTTTAACAACCACAGCGGGATATGAATGTTCTCGAAACGGCGCATATTGAATTTTGTCTGGCTCATTGCAGGAAGTAAAGATCGGAAATTGTGAAACAAGCGAAAACCACGCTGGCGATACCGTTGGTGGTGCCAAATGCGATATTAATCTTACTAAAGTCGTTCGGTTTCACCAATAAATGCTGGTAGATCAAAAGTAATCCAAAAATTCCAGCGCCAACCCAATACAGAATATTAAAATTCCCCCGTATACCGGCAAACACAATGAAAGAAGCCGTAATCACGTGCAGGAACTCTGAAAAACGCAGCGCTCCCTTTATTCCCATTTTCGAGGGAATAGAATGCAATTTTTGAGAACGATCGAAATCCGCATCCGGCAAAGCGTAGATAATATCAAATCCGCTAACCCAGGTAAGCACCGTAAAAGAAAAAAGCAAAGGCAAAAGACTGAATTTTCCGGTCACCGCCAAATAAGCTCCAATGGGAGCAAGACTCAACCCTACTCCAAGCACCAAATGGCAAAGCGCCGTAAAACGTTTAGTGTAGCTATAACCGAGCACAACCAGCAATGCTACCGGCGACAAATAAAAGCAGATGGGATTGATGAACCAGGTAGTAACCACAAATGCGGCCGAGGAAAGAATAGTGAACAAAAGCGCGGAAGAAGAATTGATAACGCCGGCGGGGATCTCGCGGCTTTTGGTGCGCGGGTTCATCGCATCGAACTTACGATCTATATAACGATTGAAAGCCATAGCCGCGCTTCGGGCAAATACCATGCAAAGCACCATGTACAGGAAAAGATTCATATCAAAAAATCTTACCTTCTTAACTGCCAAAATAAAACCAATAGTAGCGAATGGCAGCGCAAAGACCGTGTGACTGAATTTTATTAAGGATAGATATTGATTGACCTTTGCTATCACGCTTTTTTAAGTATGAGAATGGTGAGCACATAAAGCACCGGCACCGAGCATAAAGCTATCGAAATAACTGAGATATTGGTCCATTTAGTAGGCACTCCGTATTTTGTGCGTGTAAAAATAACCAATACAGACATCAGTGTTCCTATTACCGAGCTCATCATACCGAAAAAAAGCATTTGCGGATAAAAACAACTTGCCACCGCTAAAATTGCCAATACAAACCCAAGGCGTGAAAATAATTTCACATAGAATCTTGCACCCATTTTTATACTCCCACCGTTTCCAGGTCTCTTTTTCCTACTATTTCTCCCACACAAATGCCTGACTCGTTTATTTTTTGGAGGGAGCTCTTTTGTAATTTATTGATCAGTTCCTCACTGAAAGGAACCGAAACCTTAATGTAATTATCTGTAAAACCGTTTATGAAGCCATTTTTATTCTCAGCTTCAAATAAAACAGTACGCATTGTATTAATATGCTGTGCATAAAAGGCGCGTTGCTTTTTCTCAGACAAAATGCGCAGCATTTTATTTCTTTCCTTTCTTATATGAACCGGAACTACCGGCTTTATTTCCAGCGCGTCGGTATTTGGTCTTTCCGAATACGTGAACACGTGCAGGTAAGAGATATCGAGTTCATTCAGGAAATTGTACGTTTTAAGGAAATCTTCCTCTGTTTCTCCGGGAAAGCCAACGATCACGTCAACACCGATGCAGGCATGCGGCATGTGTTTCTTAATAGAAGTAACTCTATCGATGTATAAGTCCTTTTGGTAGCGGCGGCGCATACCGGCGAGTATCTTATTGCTTCCGCTTTGCAACGGCACGTGGAAATGCGGAACAAAACGTTTTGATGTCGCCACAAAAGCAATGATCTCGTCTTTCAGTAAATTAGGCTCTATGGAAGAGATACGAAAACGCTCAATGCCCTCCACTTTATCAAGTTCTTTAATAAGATCGAGAAAAGTTTCCTGCTTACGGCCGTTTTGCTGTAATAATTCATTGAAGCCAAAATCACCAATGTTCACGCCGGTGAGTACAATTTCTTTTATTCCCTGTGCCGCGATCTCCTTCGCTTGCTTCACAACATTCTCAATGCTGTCGCTACGACTCTTACCGCGTGCCAAAGGAATGGTACAATAAGAACAGGTATAATCACATCCATCCTGCACTTTCAGGAAAGAACGCGTGCGGTCGCCCGCCGAATAGGATGAAATGAATTCGTTGGTTTCCCCTATCTCGCAGCTGTGCACTTCGGCTTTATCACTTTTAGAGACAGAGTTTACGTATTGTAAAAGATTGAATTTTTCTTTTGCGCCAAGTACCAGGTCAACACCTTCAATGGCACCGATATCGTTTGGTTTTAACTGCGCGTAGCAACCAATCACGGCCACTACACTTTCGGGAGCGATCTTGCGGATGTTGCGGATGATCTGGCGACATTCTTTGTCGGCATTTTCGGTGACCGAGCAGGTATTTAAAACATAAACATCCGCCGTTTCAGAAAATTCTTTTTTGGCGTAGCCTGCCTTTTCAAAACCACGTGCAATGGCCGATGTTTCAGCGAAGTTTAATTTACAGCCGAGAGTATGAAAAGCTACGGTTTTGCTCATGAGGTTCAGGAGCACAAAAATACGGAAAAGAGGGCTTATAAAAAACTAGGCGTTTTCGCAGGTAACCTCATAAGAATCAACGGGTAAGCCTGTTTTGGTAATAGCAGCGAAACCACCCGCCACATCGATGAGCTGACTGTAACCGCGCGCTTTTAAAATGGAAGCCGCGATCATGCTGCGATAACCTCCCGCGCAATGAATATGATACGCCTTGTTCTTATCCAAAGTATCCTGCCACTCAGTAATGAAATCGAGCGGTTTTGCCACTACTTTGTTCAGGTGTTTTGCATTGAATTCGCCGGGCTTGCGTACATCAAGCGTGGTAATTCCATTCTTAGCGTAAGCCGTTGCAAATTCTTCCGCGCTTATCGATTTGATGCTATCTGTCTTCTTACCTGCATTTTTCCAGGCATCAAAACCACCTTTTAAAAAGCCCACACAATTATCGTAACCCACACGCGAAAGGCGCATCACAGTCTCCTCTTCCCTACCCGCGGGGGTGATCAAAATAATCTGCTGGTGCAGATCAGTGATCAGTGCTCCAACCCAGGGCGCAAATTGACCGTCAATTCCAATGAACCAGGAACCGGAAATGTGGCCCGCCGCGAACTCAGCCGGTTTGCGCACGTCTAGTACAAGCGCGCCGCCCTTCTGCAATTTTTCAAATTCATCAGCTGTCAATGCTTTATTCCCTTTCTGCATCACCGCGTCGAAATCATCATAGCCATTTTTGTTCAGCGCCGCGTTCTTCGCGAAATATTGTGGTGCCGGCAAAATACCGGTGGTAAGTTCCTTAATAAAATCAGCCTTGCTCATATTCGACAAAGCATAGTTGACTTTTTTCTGGTTACCCAGCGTATCAAAGGTTTCCTTGCTCATGTTCTTCCCGCAGGCGCTGCCTGCTCCATGGGCCGGGTAAACAATAACATCATCCGGCAAAGGCATAACCTTGTTGCGCAGAGAGTCATACAACATACCCGCGAGGTCCTCCTGTGTAAGATCCGATTTTATGGCCAGGTCAGGCCTTCCTACATCGCCAATAAAAAGTGTATCGCCTGTGTAAATGCTGTGCGGCTTTCTATTCTCGTCCAACAAAAGGTAACACGTAGATTCCGGTGTGTGCCCGGGAGTATGAAGAACTCTCATAGTAAGTTTTCCGATCTTAAATTCCTGCCCGTCCCTTGCTATCTCGCTTTTGTAAGTTGTTTGCGCGCCCGGACCAAAAACGATCTGAGCTCCTGTTTTCTGAGCGAGGTCTACGTGACCGGAAACGAAATCAGCATGAAAATGCGTTTCGAAGATATATTTGATCTTAACGCCGTGCTTTTCGGCGAGGGCAAGATAGGGCTTGGTTTCACGAAGGGGATCAATAATAGCGGCCTCGCCCTCAGAAGCGATCAGGTAAGCGCCCTGGGCAAGACAATTGGTATAAAGCTGTTCTACGAACATAGGGTTAATTTATAGTACAAATTTAACATTATTAGGCTTGACAAAACTTGATATAAATCAATAATTATTTGGTTTTAGGTAAGAATATTCTCTACTTTTCATCCCGTTTAGCAATCAAACTATGAAAAAGATCACCTTTTTTTTCGCTTGTGCCGTTTTGGGCCTTTCCGCGCAAAATAATGTAAGAAAACTAAGCCTGCCTGAATGTATAGGCTCGGCGTTGGCCAATAACGAACATATCAAAACAGCCGGCTACGACCTGGCTTATCAGAAACAATTCAAGAAGGCCTCCACCGAGGTTCCTAAGACCGGGGTTGTTTTTACCCAGGGGCAATTCAACTCAAAATACAAGTACGATAACAGCGTAGCGGTAACGCAACAGATCCCCTTTCCGGCCGTGTTCAGCGCGCATAATTCGCTTGCCAAAGCCTACATCAAAGGAAGCGAGTACAAGCTGGCCGCTACTAAAGCCGAACTCATTTACCAGGTGAGTACAACCTATTACAGCCTGCTGTATCATTATGCCAGGCATCAATTGCTGCTTCGTGAAGACAGCATCTATGAAACATTTGCGCGTACCGGGCAGGTAAAATATGAGCAGGGTGCCGGCAGCCTGCTTGAAAAAACAACCTCCGAGACCAAGGTAATGGAGATTAAAAACATGCTTTTGGAGAATGAAGCCGATATACATGCCGATAAGATCAACCTGCAGACCCTCATCAACAGCGAAAAACAGGAGGACATCGTATTTGAATACCTTACCGATAAACCTTTAAGTGTGAATCTCGACACCAGCGACATTTCAACGCACCCTTACCTTCGTTATCTTAAGCAGCAAATTGTAGCCGGGCAAAAGAATAAAATGTTGGAGATCGCCAAGATCTTCCCCGACTTACAGTTCGGTTATTTCAACTTGTCTATCTATGGGCCCGCCGACATTGGAACAGGTCCTTATTTTCAGACCACCGCCACCCGCATGCAGGGCTTTACATTGGGCGTAACCATTCCCTTGTGGCTGCACCCGCTCGCCGCTAAGGTAAAAGCGGCGGAGATAAAAAAACAAATGGCCCAGGCGGATTACAATTACAACAAAGATCTTTTCGATGGCCAGTATGACGAGGCTTACACACTTTACCTGAAATACCACAATAGTATCAATTATTACAAGCAAAGCGCGCTAACTAATTCACGCTCTATCATCACAGAGGCATCTAAGGCCTACGAAACAAAGGAGATCGGCTACGTGGATTACCTCTCGGTGATAAGCAACGCGCTGAACATCGAGAGTAATTACCTGAACGTGATACACCAGAACAACCTGGCCGCACTGAAGATACAATACCTTTCAACCGAATAACATGGAACAACTCAAATGGACCGAGCGCAAATTCGACTTCGGCTTTAAAAAAGAATATCTTCCTTTTATGCTTGAACGCATTAAAGCCACTACTTCGCGCATTGAAGAAATGGTAAGAAATGTACCGGAAGTAAAATTAGAGGAGAAACCGGGCGAAGAATGGTCGGTAAAAGAGCATATCGGTCATTTCATCGACCTGGAAGAATTACACCAGGCGCGTGTGGAACAATTCAAAGAAGGGCTTACCGAATTGAGGCCTGCCGACATGGCCAATAAAAAAACTTACGAGGCTGATCACAATAAAAGAAAAGTGGCAGAGCTTATCGCCGAATTAAAAAAGGTACGCGCGCATTTTATTTCTTCTATAGAACAGATAGTCGAAGAAAAACTCGACCACAAAGCTTTGCATCCGCGTTTACAAAAACAGATCTCCATTACCGATCTTGCTTATTTTGTGGGCGAGCACGATAACCATCATCTTACCATTATGTCCGGATTGCTACGAAGAACAGCCGTTTGAAGGTTCCGCGTTCTTTGTTCCACGTTCTGTAGTTTAATAGTAGGCCGTTAAACACATAGTGGCTGCTTCAACATAGAAGACCTGAACACGAAACGGCTGTTTAACATGGAACACGGAACATTTAAACACGGAACGGCTGTTCTCTAAAAACGTATGCCTACCAAAAGCATGTCGTCGGTTTGTTCGAACTCCCCTTGCCAGGCATTCATTTCAACTTCCAAACGCCTTAACTGTTCTTTCATGGGTATGTTCTGCATTTCCTGCAGCAGGTCGCGGAAACGTTTGATCATGAATTTCTTTCCGTTGTCGCCGCCGAACTGGTCCTGCAGACCGTCTGAGAACATATAGATGGTATCACCTGCGTTCACGGTCATTTTTTGCGTGGTAAAAAGCTTATCGAAATCGTGGTTGAAGCTTCCTATCGGCGATTTGTTTCCTTTTAATTCCAATAACTCTCCGTTCTTGAAGATATAGAGCGGGCGCTTGGCGCCGGCGAAAGTAATTTCCTTTTTATTGACACGATAACGCACTATAGCCGCATCCATTCCATCATTGGTGGAAACGTTGCCGTGCTGCTGGAAGGTCTCCAGTAATTTTTTATCAAGCTGCGTAAGGATAACGGCCGGATCGGTGGTTTCGTTGCTGGCAAAGATCTGGTTGAGGATAGAGTTACCGATAACCGTCATCAAAGCACCGGGAACTCCGTGACCGGTACAATCTACAGCCGCTATGATGGCTTCATCCCCACGCTGCGCGAACCAATAAAAATCGCCGCAAACAATATCCTTAGGCTTATAAAAAATAAATGAATCCCCGAAAACACGGTGGATCATCTCATCAGCCGGCAAAATACTTTCCTGGATACGCTTGGCGTAATTAATGCTGTCGCGTATCTCTTTATAAGCAAGTTCCAGCTTCAAACTCTTTTCTCTTACTTCCTGGGTGCGCTCGTTCACCTTATTCTCCATATCTACGGAATAGGCATGCAAACTGTTACGCATGTTTATAAGCGCGGTACCCAATACATCAGTCTCGCTCAGCTTTTCATACTCAGCCGTCAAATTCCCCTGCCTGATCTCATTGGCAAAAGTGGCGGTCTTGGTAAAGCTGTCCGACAGGATATTAACGGAGTCCACCATTTCAGCAACAACGTTCTTATCCCTAATGGCAATTTTGTCGTTTGATAATTCTCCGCGCGCCAGGTGCTGCACAGTGCCTTTCATTTTCAGTACCGGCTTGCGAACCGAACTTGAAATATAAGATACCGCGAAGAAAACGAACACAAATAAAAACACCGAGGCGCCCAGCATGATGGTCATCATACGCAAAGAAGATTGCTCGATATCCGTCTTCATGGCCAGGGCTTCCTCCCTGTTCTTGCCAATGATCTTGTCGAGACCGGTCATGATCGACTGTGTACGTGGTAAAACCTCACTTTCTATCAGCTCTTCACACTTGAATTTCTTTTGGGGATTTTCGTAGTCATCGAAGGTGACCAGCGTTTGCATGATATCCTTCTCAACTTTGATGAGCTCATCAAAACGGCCAAACACTTTTTGCAAACTATCTGCGTCAGATTGTTTGTTCAGCTTTACCATGAAACCATCCAGCACTTTCTTAAGGCTCGGGTAATGCACCTTATGAAGGGAATCCAGGCTTTTTTTATCATCCACGCTGTTCTGCAGGTACACCCAGTTAGTGGCATACATTTTCGACTCGGTAACCACTAAGTTGAATTCCTCCAGCGATTCCATGTAGGGATTGATCACTTCGGTCATTTCGGCCACGGTGGCTTTGTTCTTCTGGATGATGTAATAGTTGAAGACCACATTCACCAAAACGATGATGATGACGAGGATAAAGGCAAAAGTTACTTTCGGGAAACCTGTATTAAAAAAACCGATCTTCATAAAACCTCCAGCGGCAGGGTTATACAAATATATCATTTTGCCTCCCTATTCCCTAATTTTTTGGTTTTTCGGGATTTTTGGCTAATTTTCACCTTTATGACCAAGGCATTTGTAAGAATTATCCTGTTTTTCGGGCTGTTTTTCGGCCCTTCTGTCCTGTTTTCTCAGACCGACTCCTTACAGATAGCGGCAGATACCACCAAGAAGGATTCGCTCAATTATTACGACATGACCCTTGAGCAATTGCTCAACCTGAAAACACATGGCGTACCCAGCGAATTAGAGAAACTGATCAACTCGCTTATTTCTGTTGCTTCCAAAAAACCGCTCAATATCCGTGAGTCGCCAAGTATTGTCTCGCTTATTACAGCAGAGGAAATAAAGAACTCCGGCGCGCGCGACCTGATCGATGTGTTGCGTTTAGTGCCGGGTGTTGATTTTGGTGTGGACGTATTGGGTGTTACCGGGCTTGGTATGCGTGGAAATTGGGCCCATGAAGGAAAAACGCTTGTGCTCTTGGATGGACAGGAGATGAACGAGATCCTTTTTGGAACCACGCAGTTCGGGAATCATTTTCCCATCGACCAGATCAAGAAAATTGAGATCATTCGCGGTCCGGGTTCCGCTATTTATGGAGGTTATGCGGAATACGGTGTGATCAATATCATCACCAAACAGGGCGATGATATAAACGGCGTTTCGGTTTCGGGTATTTACGGAACCACGCAGGATGATTATATGCACCGCAATTTTAATTTAAGCGCGGGTAAAAAAATCAAGGATTTTGAATGGAGTCTTGCGGGAATGATAGGACAAGGACAGCGGAGCGACAGGGATTATACAGATATTTACGATTCTACTATCACATTAAAGGGAAATTCGAGGCTTGATCCGGCGATGGTGAACCTTGGTCTGTCGTGGAAAGGATTAAGCTTCCGGGGCATTGGTGATTTTTACAAAACAACTACCATTGACGGGAATGATTTTGTATTACCCCGTCCTTACATACAGGATTTCAGCTCGCAGTTCTACGAATTGAAATATGCCTGGAAGATAAACGACAAATTAACTATAACGCCCAAACTCAATTATAAGAG
>JANWKZ010000032.1 GCA_025451115.1 Bacteroidia bacterium
ATCAATATCACTTTCGTTTTCGGATCAGAAGAGTATCCTACGTTTGTGAACCAGTTCAATGATGGTTTTGGTATTTTTCTTACAGGTCCGAACCCCGGCGGCGGAAATTACAACGCGCAAAACATTGGCGTTCTTCCCGGTGGAACCCCCGTATCTATCAATAATGTGAACGCCGGTGTTAACGCAACTTATTTCCACGACAATTACACCAACCCCAATAACGATATTGCTTACGATGGTTATACGATACCCATCACTTCCACCACTCCGGTGTACCCCTGCTCTACCTATCATATGAAGATCGGTATTGCCGATGCAATAGACCAGGCTTATGATTCGGGGGTTTTCATTGGTAATAACGCGGTTTCCTGCACCAACGCGCCAACAGTAAGCGCGGCTGCAACCGCCGCTACCTGCGGTGGAAGCAACGGAAGCGTGACAGCAACCGTAACAAATTACACAGGCACCGTGACATATCAATGGCTGCCCGGCAACCAGACAACTTCTACAGTGAATAACTTACCCGCAGGAACTTATACCTGCATCGTAACATACCAGGCGGGTTGCAGTTCGTCAACCAACCAATCTGTTACGACAACGATCACGAATACCGGAAGCAACATCAGTTTGTCGTCTACCTCGCAAAGCGTGACCTGCAGCGGAGGCAATAACGGCAGCGCAACTGTGAATGTGATCGGAGGAACCGCGCCCTTCACTTATAGCTGGAACACTACACCGCCCCAAACCACAGCAACCGCAACAGGATTATCGCCCGGAGTTTACCAGGTTACTATCACTGATAATTCAGGCTGTATCTCCGGCACAAACGTTACAGTAGGAGTTTCTAACCCAACCGTTTTACAGATCAGCAGCACCCAGATCTGCGGATCACAGGGAACTTTGACAGCGCCCAGCGGAACAAATTACCAGTGGTACGATCCTTCGAATGTGATCATCACGGGGGCTAACTCACAATCTTATAACGCCAGCGGATTTACCGGTGGTCAATACTACACAGTTACTTATAACAATACCGGTACGGGCTGTAAAGATTCCATGCGCATCAACATCACACAGATCAATATCGGTTTTAACGCGATCCCTTCCCCACCCTGTAGCGGAGGTAATAACGGTAGTCTAACTTTCAATCCCGCCAGCGGAAATAATTTCACTTCTTTTGACTGGATCATGAGCGGAGCAGGAACCGGAAGCGGAACAGCGGTTGCCCCACCCATCACCATGACAGGTCTTGCGGGTGGAACCTATTCGGTTGTAATTTCAGTGAACGGAAACTCAACCTGCGCTTTCAATTATACGATCACCTTAACACAAGGACAAATCCCTCCTCCTGTTATTGATACCGTGCGAGCCTGCAATGGCGACACGGTAAACCTGAACCCGAATATTGCCGGCGCCACGTATAACTGGTATACCGCGAATGGTATGGCGCTAGGTAGCGCTTCGCCACTCACTTTGTATCCGCTCCCTTATATGGGCCTGAACGTAAATACACACATGGCAACTTATTACGATACGATCGTAAGCGCGGCCGGCTGCAAAAGTGTTTACAAAGCGGTTATCAAGACCATGTCGTTCAACGCGGGCATCTCACAACTGTCGCCTGTTAAATGTCACGATGATTCAACAGGTAAATTAAAAATTACGGTGGTGCGTGAAAATGACGGACCGATCAACCAGCAATATCATTTCACATGGGCTTATCCTCCACCCTACAATGCTCCCGGTATGGCAAGCGCCAATCCGCCGGTGCCTGTGAGCCATACGATAAGCAATTTACATCCCGGAACCTATACCTGTATTGTAAGTGCCGGCAATTGTATTGACACTTTAAGCTACACGCTTGCAAATCCGGCTATGCTTCCTTTAGACAGCATGCAGGCATTCTATTGTCCGAAAGATTCTTTGGCCTTGGTCATAGCCCAGGCAGGTCACTATCCCTATCACTGGGTAAACAATGGCGTCCCTGTAACAGCTAGTCAAAACGTCAATTACAACAACGACTCTATCTACGTTGTAACTACCACCATTAACAACTACCTGGTTTGGTACATTACCGCAGGCTGTCGCGACTCAGCCAAAACGCGCATCGATCATCCTTTGTATAACGCTTTCCGACCTGATGTGACCGTGAACATTTTTACTCCCAATGGGGATAAGATCAATGACTTCTTCTATCCTTTCTATGACAGCAAGTTCACGCAATACCAGATCGACAAACAGGCTGAATCCTACGAGATGCATATCTACAACCGCTGGGGCAAAGAGGTATTTAGCACAACACAGTACAGCAAACCATGGGATGGAAAAGGTCCGGACAACGACATGATGGAAGACGGAACCTATTACTGGATGGTGAAATACAAATCAAACTGCTCTAGCAAGGCCGACCTGATAGAGAAGCATGGATTTGTTCAGCTCCTGAAATAATTATTCAGCGATCAGCAAACGGGCCGATGAAACTCTATTGTTGGCCTGTAAACGCAAAAGGTAAGTTTCTTGAGGAAGAGTTCCTGTATTTATAACTTGATCTACTTTTCCGTTCTGTGCATTTACATTTTGAGAATACACCTTTTCTCCTAAAATATTCAGTATCTCTATTTTCACACCCTCTGTAGAAAGATTGCCGGCTTGTAATTTAAACTGCCCATTTGAAGGATTTGGATATACCGACAAAGAAATTGCACCCACGTTATTCTTACCCGCGGCATCGATCGCTAAAGAAGTACAGGGGGAGAATTGGTCCACCATTGAATCTGTATTTGTAATAAAATTAGAGGGCAATAATACAAGTGGTATCGTTTGTGTTACCGCAACCGTAGCGCCCAACTGGCGCTGGATCGTTTGAAGAGAAACATTTATCTCGTTACAGTTGCCTGTTGTATTTCCGGCTGAATCAGTTTTAATGAGATAGAACTGGTAGGGGCCAAAAGTAAGACTCTTGGTATAAGCGCCAATCACATATCCACCATCCGAGGTGACATCGATCGCCGTAGAATTGTCATCCGCCGGTCCTCCGAAGGAATGGCAAAAAACGATATTCCCCGAAGTATCGGTCTTTAAAAGCATGGCGTCGCCCGCTCCTTGTGATCCGGAATACACCGAGCCCGTTATCACATAACCGCTGTCAACAGCTTCTATTACACTAAGTCCTGATTCGTAGCTACCGCCTCCATAGGTTCTTGTCCACAAAGTGTCGCCGGAGCTATTAGTGCGTATGAGAAATGCGTCTGTTGCAGCACCCTGCTCAATATAACCCGTAATAACATAACCGCTATCACGTGTTTGCGTCATCATATACCCCCAGTCGAGCAAAAGCGTTCCGTAGTATTTAGACCACTGCTCCACACCCATCGAATCGGTCTTTATGCAATATGCGTCGATCGTATTGTTAGGTGCAAACGCGGCTCCTGCGATGATGTACCCTTTATCAAGCGTTTGCTTAACTGTATAGGCTAATTCATCCGCCACAGTGCCATAAGTATTAGACCACAAAATGGTTCCGGCAAGGTCCATTTTTAGCAAGAAATAATCGTAATTACCGGCTCCGGCTGAGTTGGTATACCCGGCAATGATCACGTTACCATCGTTGGTATTCTGTACAAAATTAGCTTCATCATCAAATGCACCCCCCAGGGTTTTTGTCCATAAGGTATCTCCACCTGCATTTGTTTTTACCAGGTACACGTTCCAATCGCCATTATAAGAAGTTCCTACTACGATATATCCACCGTCTATCGTTTCAATGGCGTACTGACCATATTCTATTCCACTTGTTCCATAGCTGCGTGCCCATAGCGTATCGCCATTTGCATCCGTCTTCACAAGGAAGACATCTCGGTCCTGCCCAACGTTAGCGCTATCGCTGCCACCCATGATATAACCTCCGTCGGAGGTTTGCTGGATGGAATTAGCCACTGAAAAAGCGAAATTACTCACCTGGTACATGCGCTGAAAAGTATTTTGCGAAAAAGCGGTTGAGTAAACAGCAAGGAGACAGAGTGCGAATAGAATTTTTCTCATTAGACGTTGTTTTTTCAAAAATACAAAAAAGAAACCGATCTTTTAAACCAGGCCCCGGGCTTTTAACTCCAGGTACTTGTTAATGGTATTCACCGACAGATTTTGAGGACTGGTATAAACACTTTGTATACCGCAAGCCGAGAGTTCTTTGGTGATAAGGCGTTTCTCCAGCTCAAATTTCTCGGCTATGGCCTTGTAATAGATCTCAAACGTATTATCGGCATTTTTATCGAGAAGTTTTCTCAGCTCGGTGTTCTCAAAGAAGATCACCACCAGCAGGTGGTTCTTGGCAAGTTGGCGAAGATATTTTAATTGTCGTTTAAGTGAACTAAGCGATTCGAAATTGGTAAACAACAAAAGAAGGCTTCTTTGGTTCACATGGTTCTTTACGTGCATGTAAAGCGTACTGAAATCACTCTCGGTATAATTGGTCTCCTGGTTGTAAAGCGCTTCCAGGATGCGGTTCATCTGCGAATTGCGGCGCTCGGCCTTAATATGCGTTTTAATTTCATGGGTAAAGGTGATCAGTCCCGGCTTATCACTTTTGATGTGCGCAATGTTGGAGATCACCAGCGAGGCATTGATAGCATAATCAAGCAGAGCCATTTTCTCAAATGGCATTTTCATGTTACGACCCATATCCACAAGGCAATACACCGGCTGCGATTTCTCGTCCTGGTATTTGTTCACCATCAGTTTATCACGGCGTGCAGTGGCTTTCCAGTTAATGGTACGAATATCGTCTCCCGGAACATATTCTTTGATCTGGTCGAACTCTGTAGTTTGCCCGAGGCGACGGATCTTTTTGATACCACCCGTTATCAACCTGTTGTGGATGGCCAGCAACTCGTACTTACGCATTTGTATGAAGGAAGGATACACCGGAAGCATAGCATTCTGATCAAAGGAATAACGTCTTTCCATCAGTTTCAGGAAGGAAGACACAAAAACACGGATCGCGCCAAAATGATATTCTCCCCGCTCTACAGGCCTCAAGGAATATCTCAAATAAGTTTCCTTACCGGCTTCCAACCTTAATCTTCTTGCGAAGTCGCGCACCTGGAACTGGATCGGTATCTCATCCGTAACACCGATGTTGGCCGTAAAGCCATAATTATTCTGCAGTTGAATGGTAACCACATTCTCATCGCCATTACTAAGTTTTACCGCGGCAATGCGTTTGGCCTCTATGCCGGTTTTATTTACGAATAAAAGCACCGCGTCGCCGATGAAGGTTAAAAGAATGAGCAAGGCCAGGATATTAGCGGCATGGAAAAAGAACAGATCGAGGAAGCCAAGAACATATACCACCACAAGACCAGCAATAATTGCGTAGGCCCGCAGTGTAAAGTATATTTCAGGGATCTTCAGTTTCATTATTTCAATTCAATGGGTAGTTCTTTTAATTTACGGCCGTTCTCATACATGTATACCGTATACTTTCCGGCCGGTAATTTGCCCGGTTTCCATTCCATATTAAAAGTATGCGAACCGCGCGGCACAGCCTTCCCTAATAAAAAGGTCTGAACCACGGTGCCCTCTATATTGCGGATATTCACGATCACACTCGAAAAATCGTTAATGTAATAATCAATATTACCCGTGACTTTTTCCGGAATACCCGAGAATAAACTGCCTGGCACCTTCTTGTAAAAGATGTTGTACCAGGGTGTAACAATTCCCTTCATTTTTGCCAGGAACTTGCGAAGCTTTCCTACTTCCTCAGTTCCGTCATCGGTTACTGACGACAGCTCGTTATTATCTGAAATGCACCAAACCGCGTTCTGTATAGTACCCGCATTCAGTTTTTTTGCAGCGTTCAGGTAGCGACCCAGATCAAACAGGTTCTTATCCGCAAGAGCGCCTACCAAAAAAAGAGATTTGGCAGCAGGGGCACCTTTACGGGCCTGGCAGCAATAACCGGTAACATCCACATCCTTTTGCTGGTTGAAGGTGAGTGACACAAAAAGATCTTTCACAACTAAAATATCCTGTTGCGTGGAATCTTTTGAATCCAGTCGGCGGCCTGCCTCTATGAAAAGTACCATCGAATCGGGGTTCAGGCTTTTTAGCTGCATGGCAATGCAAGGCCCTTGATACCCACCCTTTCCTTTTATATCAAGTTTGATAAGCTTATTGAGATAAGCTTTCTCAATAGAAACGGTATCCTTTTTTGCAAAAAGACCAACGGAAAGGAAGCCAAAGGCTATGAACAAAAATAGTTTTTTCATTAGCGTGGAATTTCAATTTTATCGATCACCATCTGGATCACATCCGTAACCGGCACGCCTTCCATTTCCTTCTCGGGCGTAAGGATGATACGATGCTTGAGCACGTGCTGCGCAACATACTTCACATCATCTGGCGAAATGAAGTCGCGGCCACGCAACGTAGCGCAGGCTTTAGAAGCATTCATAATGGCTAACGAAGCGCGGGGCGAAGCACCCAATAAAATTGCATTATGACTGCGTGTCTCATGTACGATCTGGGCTATATAATTCACCAGGTTGTCTTCTACGTGCACCTGCTGTACAATAGCGCGCAGTTTACCGATCTGCACAGAATCGAGGAACGACTTGATGGCCTCAAGGTCAACCACGTTCTTCTTCGCGTGAAAAGTTTTCAGGATCTGTTTTTCTTCTTCCAGGCTGGGATAAGAAACCTCTACCTTGAAAAGGAAACGGTCTAACTGCGCCTCGGGCAGACGGTAAGTTCCCTCCTGCTCGATCGGGTTTTGCGTGGCCATTACCATAAATGGTTTTTCAAGGATGTGCGTGGTTCCATCAACTGTGATCTGTCTTTCTTCCATCGCTTCGAAAAGCGCAGCCTGTGTTTTGGCCGGGGCCCGGTTGATCTCATCCGTGAGTACAATGTTAGCGAAGAGCGGACCGCGCTTGAAATCAAAGTCGCCGGTCTTTGCGTTATACACCATTGTACCGATGATATCGCTCGGCATGAGGTCGGGCGTAAACTGTATACGCTTGAACTTCGCGTGAATGGTACGCGCAAGCAATTTGCTCATCAACGTTTTGGCTACGCCGGGTACGCCTTCCAGCAATACGTGGCCATCGGCCAGCATGGCAATAAGCAGCAGGTCTATCGTCTGCTGCTGGCCTATTATGTATTTGCCGATCTCAAATTTTATTTCATCGGCAGTCTGCCTGATGCCACCGAGATCGATCCTTGTTTCAAATGTTTCCATGGTTATCGTTTATTTTGTTTATAGAAATTTTCAATTGATTTATTTAACGCTATTAATTCATTTTCCGTGATCGAACCCTGGCGCCAAACCATACCTATCTGCGTGAACAATTTTTTGATGTCCTCCAGCGGGATCATGGAAAGACGCGATATACGAACCAGGGTTTCCTCATCCGATTTGCGACTGGTAACCGAGAATTTAGCGCGCAGGACCTCATAGAAAGCGCTTATCTTTTCCTCGGCAATGATCTTGTGGTTACGCGCATTATAGTACACACTTCCCACTACCTCCACAAATTGCAGTGTGGTATTTGGCAATGGCTCAACAATAGCAATTGCCCTTTGGCGGCGCTTCATGGCAAAGATCATAAAGATAATAAGAGAGAGTATCGCGATGATCCAGGCCGTATACAAAGAATCATTACTGAAGATCAATTGCAGGGGCGACATTTCCTTTTTAGAGAAATCCTTGAAATAATCATCCCACCATATCTGCTCGGCATCCATATAACTGATGGCTTTATAAGCGAAGAAACGTGCTGAATCGTTCACCACAAAATAATTCGTGAAAACATCCGGCACCGAGAGGAAATAAAAATGCCCCTCGCCCCACTTCGCCCGCAGGAATATCGTACTCGTATCGTCACCGCGCGCCAAAACCTCCACATTCGCCGTATCGAAAGTGGTGAAATAGCCAAAATGCATTCCTCTCTTATACTTATAGGGTTTCTCGCCCTTCAAAGATGGATTACAGAAATTAAGTTCATAGCCTCTTGTACTATCGAGCGGACTGAAAGAAAAATCAACCTGGGTGCTTATATGGAAAGTATCGGCTATTGAATTGCCCCAATAATCGGTTGCCGCGATGAAAACGTCATTTCCCTGGTCTACAAAGTCCATCAGGTACTCGCAATCCAGTTTCGAGAAATTCATACTGCTGTTCACAAAGAAATAAGCCGATTTCTTTTCAGGGCTCTCCAACAATACATTAAAAGGGGTTTGGTTTTGCTTTTGAAGTTTTCCCTTAAAAATATCTTCGTTGGCCAGGCGGTAAAAAGCGTTGCAACCAAAAGGGATCTTATCCTTTGCCGCATAGGTGCGTCGCCAATCTATAGGCTTGGGCATCTTGTACTCCACGTACACCAGCAGCGCGAAGAGCACCAGCAACAGCAAATAATATTTATTGTTCCCCTTAAGCACGGATATGGCTGTTAAATTTTTCTACTTCGCTTTTGTATTTGGCAAAAAAAGCTTCGTTGGTGGTCATTTCGCCGTACCACACGTATTCGAACACGTAGCTCAGTTTACTGAAATCTTCGCGCATTGTACGGTCGCTCAGTTCATACTGGTAATCAATATTTGTTTTGGCGGGCATCCAGGTGATCTGCTTGTTCTTATTAAGTAGTTGCAGCGATTTAAGGAAACACCAACGAATGGCCAGGCGATAATCGCCGTTCTTCAAAGCTTCCTCGATCAACCCGTCGATATCCACGCTCTCGATATTCTCAGGAAGATCCGTAAAAGTTGCTCCAGGCAAATTTTGCGAGCCCTTACGCAACAATCCCCTGAATTTGGCGCGAAGTATAAGTATGATCACTCCTGCAACGAACAGGATGGTAAAGGTCCATTTGATGATCTTCCACGCGCGCTCGGTATTCTCTATGGTCATCTCACCAAAAAGTTTCTTGAACACCCAGTCCCAGAAAGCGTTCCACCAACTCTTGGTCTCTTTAACGTCTTCCTTGTACTGAAACTCCTTATCGGAAAAAATCTCTTTTTCCTTGGCGGCTGTAGCTTTCTTTATATCCGTTATCCGCGTAGTATCATAATGCACAGGCGGAATGATATTACCCGCCTTCGTAAAAGAAGCCAGCGCGATGAACAATATGAGAAAAAAGTGTTTCACGTTCTATTTGATCTCGTCTATACGGTCGAGCAGGCCTCTGCCCTCTTTCTTTTCTTCCTGGCTATACAGATTAAAAATACCGAATGACAGAAAAATGGGGTTGATCACAAGCATACTTCCCGCGTACAGGAAAGTACCCGCGATAACAAAAAATATCGAATTTTCTGAGGAA
Source organism: Bacteroidia bacterium (assembly GCA_025451115.1). Classification (GTDB taxonomy): domain Bacteria; phylum Bacteroidota; class Bacteroidia; order B-17B0; family Aurantibacillaceae; genus PALSA-968. The sequence goes on from JANWKZ010000032.1 coordinate 9,321, forward strand.
GAACCTCCACGGGTCAATCCGCCAAAAATAGCATAAATGAAATACGGGATATATAATACCATAAGCAGGATCAAACAACAAAGACCCGCGCAAACCATATAAAGCCAGGTCCACCAGAAGTTGCCTTTCATATAGCGGAAGACTTTGCCCAGCGCTTCAGTAATAAGGATCTCATCACGTATCACGAGGTAATTGGATACCGACAGAATATATGCCACCATGGGCAAGAAGATGAAGTAGGCCAGGAAGAACGCAATGCCAACAACGATGTTCAATCCGGGAATTAGCAGAAGCACGGAGGCGGCCAGGCCAAATACAAGCGCGAAAATGAAAAGAATAAGGATGAGCAGAAGCATATTGTAGAACAGGCGCCAGCAGGAAGCCGCGAGTCCGGGTGAAACAATTGAACGCTCCAAAGGCAATTCAGCCTCGGGGGTTTTATCATACACTTTGAAATACTGGAACACCGATGCGTTGGCCACCAGAGTTGTGAGCAATAAAATGAGCATGAAAATAAGTGTAGTGCCCATGAAATTACCGGCCATGGTGCCTTGCGAACCAAATGTTCCGGGCATCATATTGCTTTGGGCGATCTTCGACTGCAAAGATTGAAAATAGCCAAGGAAAAAACCGGTTATAAGAATGAAGGGACCCGCCAGGAAAGTGATAGTCCCAAAAAATGATCTTCCATTATTTCGCAGAAACGCGATGGTATCGTTAAAAAGTGCGCCTATGTCGCGCACCTTTCGTAATTCAATTTTTTCCATGGTCGGGTATTAGTTGGGAATTCTTTCGTTCCAGGTAAATAGGATAGAAAACAAAATAGAAGAATACGGTACCCAGCGAGCCGATAATAATAAAGAGGCTCAGCCAAAGTGGCATATTGGTGAAACGGGTAACAAAACTTTCGAGGAAGCCGGCCACAACAAATACAGGCACCAGGCCGATGATAATTTTAAGACTGCTTAAAGCCCCGATCTTGAAAGAATCCATTCGCTTATAAGTACCAGGGAATAAAAGACTGTTCCCCAAAACAAAACCAGCACAGCCGGCGATCACAATGGCCGAGATCTCGAAGCTTCCGTGGATCCATACTACCAGCAAAGATTTTCCCAATAAATGATAGCGCCAGAAGAAAGCGTGGAAAGCACCCAGCATCACACCATTATAAGCCAGCAGCAGCCCGGAGCCGAGAGAAAAGAAAAGTCCGTAAGCGAAGATCATGAAAGATACCTTGATGTTATGGATCGTGATCTGCAGGAACATGCCGCCCGGCTCATCCTCACCGTAAATTCCCAAAGGATTGCCGCTGCGAATTCGCTGTATGGTCTCATCCACGTACCAATCCCCTACAATTCCGCGCAAAAAATCCTCGTCGAACATCTCCGAAACAAATCCTAAAAAGGCAAAAAGGAAAGTGATAAAGAAAGAAAGTAATAATTGCTTATGATGTTTTCGCACACTGAGCGGAACTTCTTCTTTCCAGAATGTCCAGATACGGCCGCGATTCTCCTTTTTATTTTTGTAGATCTCCTGGTGCAGTCGCACCGCAAGCCCGTTCAGGTATTGCGTGGTTTTCGATTTGGGATAATGGGTGCGTGAGTAACTCAGGTCGTCGGTAACTTCAATGAAAAGTCCGGCCAGCTCGCGCGGGTTGGTGTGCTTCTCTTTGAGAAGTTTCTCGAATTCTTCCCATTTTGGGGAGCGCTCTTTTAAAAAGTTAATTTCTTTCACCGGAATTCCATGCTAAATATGGCAATAATTTTACGTTTGGCAAACCCTTTTATTTTAACCGGAACCGCGATTTTTTAGTAATTTTGAGCAGCATAAAGGCGCATGGATTCGGTTGCTATAAATACCACACAGAATGTGATCATTGATTACGAGCCCGCCGGGCTCGGTAACCGCATTTTGGCCGGTTTGCTCGACTCCCTTTTTAAAGCCGCCTACGTAATTACCTGGGTAGTGGTGCTTATCAGCAGCAAGGCTTTTGATGTAAGAAGCCAGACAGCTATCATCTTTATCATCACACTTATCACGCTGCCTTTGTTCCTATACGACCTTCTTTTCGAGATCTTCATGCAGGGCCAGAGCCTGGGTAAGAAGATCATGAAGATAAAAGTGGTGAAGCTCGACGGCACGCAACCTTCGGTGGCTTCTTATTTCTTACGCTGGCTCATTGGCCTGCTTGAGAATAACGCCGCCATTTTTTACTGCGGTATTGCCGTAGTTACCATCGCGGCCAGCAAGAACAGGCAACGCCTGGGCGATATGGCCGGCGGAACCACCGTGGTTAAAATAAAAGCTGAAGTGACTTTAAAAGATACTATTCTACATGCCGAGCAAAGCGAGGCTTATAAGATCGTCTTTCCCGATGTTGCTAAACTAAGTGAAAAGGATGTAGAACTGATGAAAGAAGTACACGAGTTCTACAAAAAAGTAGGCAATAACGAAACGCTTACCAAATTAACGGCGAAGATCAAAGAGAAAACCGGCATTCGAACCACCATGCGCGACCACGAGTTCATCGCCACTCTGTTAAAGGAT
>JANWKZ010000033.1 GCA_025451115.1 Bacteroidia bacterium
CGGCGAAGGATTCATCATGCAAAAACTCGAGGGTGATGGAATGGCCTTTGTTCACTCGGGCGGATACATTATTGAGCGCGATCTTCAACGCGGAGAATTATTGAAAGTAGATACAGGTTGTCTGGTTGGGTTTACTCAAACCGTTCAATACGATATACAATTAGTGAAAGGTGTAAAGAACGTGATCTTTGGTGGAGAAGGAATGTTCTATGCCACTTTGCGCGGACCGGGAAAAATATGGTTGCAATCGCTGCCTATAAGCCGACTGGCAGGAAGGATCCTATCGTACGGAACCGGTTCACGGCGTGAAGAAGGAAGTATCCTCGGAGGATTAGGGAATCTATTGGACGGCGATAGCAGATAATACCGAATTATAAAAAAGAAAGTAAAACCACACGAAATAGAATAGTAGCATGGCTAAATCAAGTTATAACGAAGACAGTATAAAATCGCTCGACTGGAAGGAGCACATCAGAACCCGTCCCGGGATGTACATTGGTAAACTGGGCGATGGTTCGGCTTTTGATGACGGGATCTACGTTCTGATGAAAGAAACGCTGGATAACTGTATCGACGAGTTCATGATGGGCGAAGGTGACAAAGTAGAAGTGCTCGTGAAGGATGGCGTAGTTTCTGTTCGCGACTACGGTCGTGGTATTCCTTTGGGAAAAGTAGTAGACGTTGTATCAAAGATCAACACCGGTGGTAAATACGATAGCGAAGCCTTTAAGAAATCCATCGGTTTGAACGGTGTGGGTACTAAAGCTGTGAACGCCCTTTCTTTGAATTTCATTGTTCGTTCGTTCCGCGACGGTCAAATGAAAGAAGCCGAATTTAAACGCGGCGTGTTAGTGAAAGAAAGTCGTCTTGCCAAATCATCAGAGAAAAACGGAACTTATATTGAGTTCCGCCCGGATGATACCGTATTCAAAAAATACCACTTCGTGCATGAGTATATGGACCGCATGATGTGGAATTACGCGTTCCTGAACACCGGCTTAACGATGGTACTCAATGGTAACCAATATCGCTCGGAGAACGGGTTACGCGACCTTTTAGAGAAGAATATCACCGGCGAGATCCTCTATCCTATCATTCACCTGAAGGGAGAAGACATTGAGCTGGCCATGACGCACAGCAACGAACATTTTTCGGAAGAGTATTACAGTTATGTAAATGGTCAGTATACAACGCAAGGAGGCACACACCAGGCTGCTTTTCGTGAGGCAGTGGTAAAAACGATACGCGAGTTCTTTAAGAAAGATTTTGACCCAACCGATGTTAGGAAATCGATCGTAGCCGCGGTTGCTGTAAAAGTGCAGGAGCCTGTTTTCGAATCGCAGACCAAAACAAAATTAGGTTCGCAGGAAGTTGCGCCGGGCGGACAAAGCATGCGCTCTTTTGTGGGAGACTTCATTAAAGAACAACTGGATAATTACCTGCACAAGAACCCGGAGACTGCGAAAGCTATCGAAGCGAAGATCGTTGCTAACGAAAGAGAAAGAAAAGAACTTTCCGGCATCCAGAAGCTGGCCCGCGAGCGTGCGAAGAAAGCTTCTTTACATAATAAAAAATTGCGTGACTGCAGAACACATTTGGATGACCTGCGCGATAACCGTCGCTTAGACACCACGATCTTCATTTGCGAGGGAGACTCTGCGAGCGGATCCATCACCAAAACCCGAGATGTGAACACGCAGGCTGTATTCAGTCTAAAAGGTAAGCCCCTGAACTGTTTCGGTCTGGGCAAGAAAGTGGTTTACGAGAACGAAGAGTTCAATTTGCTGCAAGCCGCTTTGAATATAGAGGAAAGCCTGGAAGACCTGCGTTACAACAACGTGGTGATCGCTACCGATGCCGATGTAGACGGTATGCACATCCGTTTGCTGTTGCTTACTTTCTTCCTGCAATTCTTCCCTGATCTTGTGAAGAACAATCACGTGAAGATCCTGCAAACGCCTTTGTTCCGCGTGCGTAACAAAAAAGAAACCCTGTATTGCTACAGCGACGAAGAGCGCAAAGCCGCGATCGCTAAATTGGGTCCAAAACCCGAGATCACCCGATTCAAAGGTTTAGGTGAGATTTCACCAGATGAATTCAAACACTTCATTGGAAAAGATATCCGCCTTGAGCCTGTATTGATCGACCAGAAAGCAAGTATCCAGGAAATGCTGAGCTATTACATGGGCAAGAACACCCAGGAAAGACAGGAGTTCATCATCGAGAACCTGCGCGTTGAGAAAGACGTAGAAGAAGCGGTAGCGAAATAATTATTTAACCGTGTGAAGGAATTTAGAGAGCCAGCTGCTCTTTAAAGGGATCTCGAAATTATTCTTTAACTCTGTATCATTACCAACACCTACGTTGAAAACGTGGGTGTTCTCATTTATAAGTCCGGCGTTCAGCAATTCAGGTATCTTACTTGAATGCACAACCATAATTTCTTCGCCGGCTTTGTAAGCCACAAGCAAACGATTCAGGAGGTTGAGTCCGTATTTCTGCTCGGTTTCCTTTACAAAACGTAACTGTTTATCGATGCTGCAGCCGCTGGCCGAAAACCGCTCCTCATCTGCGGAGATGATCAGGAAGTGATGATGCAATAGCTCGTAGGCAGCGCTTAAGGAAGTGCCGTGAGCATTCCAGTCATTCAAAAAAATTTGTACGTCGGTCTTAATCCCTGATTCGACTTCCGGGGAAAAAGACTTGTCGCTTAAATATACCCAAACGCGGTTTGTCATACTGTAAAATTACAAAAAATCGGGGTATATCTCTCTTATATCCTTTAGTACCTTTCTTTCTGCCGTTGGTATAGTTTAATAGTGAAAAAGACGGATTATGAGTAAATTGCACAAAACCTCTTTATGGCACGAGCCTTTGGCGAACTGCATGTTACCTTAAATAACAATTAACACAACATGAAAAAACTTCTACTTCTTGCCGGTAGTCTTCCATTTTTTGCGCAGGCCCAGCATACCTGCGCGGTTGCCAAAATAAATGCTATGCAAAATATGGCAGTAGCTTCTACCAACCTTACCAATCTGGAAAATAAATACGACCTTAAATTCTATCACCTCGATATAAACATCGAACGCACCAACAAATCAGTAAGCGGAAATGTCCGCACGCTTGCAACCGTTAAAACCGCCACGCTGGATACCTTCGGTTTCGAACTACACACAAACCATATTATCGACTCGGTGATCCTTAATGGTATAAAACGTCCTGCTACCAGGAGCGGGAACGATGTGACCGCAGTCTTTGCTTCAACACTAACCCAGGGTGCTTTGATCGATGCGAAGATTTACTATCATGGAACTGCCCCCACCAGCGGCGGTGGAGCCATAGGTGATGGGTATAATAACGGCACTTCTACCTTGTGGGGTAATCGCGCTACCTGGAGCCTGAGCGAACCTTATGTAGCACACGAGTGGTTCCCCGTTAAACAACAGTTGCAGGACAAGATCGATTCTTCCTGGGTGTTCGCCACAACCGACTCAGTGAATAAAGTAGGATCAAATGGAATGCTGACCAACGTAGTTGTAGTTGGCAATAAAAAACGCTACGAATGGAAGAACAACAAACCCATCGATTATTACCTCATTTCGGTTGCCGTTGCCAAATACGTTGATTACACCATTTACGCGCACCCCGCCAATGCCGACTCCATCATGATCCAGAATTTTGTATACGACAACCCAGCTTGTCTTACTAATTTTAAAGCGGATATCGATTCCAGCCGTCAATTAATTGAATTGGAAAGCGCTCTTTTCGGGCTTTATCCCTGGGCGAGTCAGAAGTATGGTCACTGTATGGCGCCGATGAGTGGAGGAATGGAGCACCAGACCATGACCACGCTCGGTACTTTCAATTTTTCATTGATAGCGCATGAGATGGGCCACCAATGGTGGGGCGATCATGTTACCTGCCGCAGCTGGCACGATATCTTCCTGAATGAAGGATTCGCTTCCTATACGGAATATCTCGCCTACCAATACTTAGAGCCCAGCCAGGCCGCTCCCGAAATGTTGAGTGTACACAGCAATGTTATGAGTCAACCCACAGGCAGCGTATGGAACCCTGACACAGCCAATGTGAGTCGCATCTTCAGTACGCGTTTGACCTACAACAAAGGTTCAGCAGTCATTCACAGTTTGCGTTTTGTCATTAATGATGATTCTCTTTTCTTCCGGGGGCTACGTAATTACCAGAATACGTTTAAATATTCAACCGCTTCTACGGAAGACTTCAAGAACTCGATGGCGAATTACACCGGAATAAATTTCAATCAGTTCTTTACCCAATGGATCTACGGAGAAGGTTACCCAACCTTCAATGTTACCTGGAATCAGAACAGCGGCCAGCTCGTATTAAAAAGCATTCAAACCGTAAGTACGGCAAGCGTAACTCCCTTATTCATTACTCCGCTGGAATACAAAGTTCAGCGCACACAAGGCGACACCATTATTCGTGTGATGCACCAGCAGGGCACCGAGCAGTACGTTATTCCAATGCCGGGTACGATCACGGGAATTGTGGTAGATCCCAATAACTGGATATTGAACAAAGTGATCGGCCCAACCCAGGACCCTAACCTTATCGGCATAGCGGCTTATTCAAATAATACCGATGTAAAAGTTTATCCCAACCCGGCGAACAATAAACTGACTGTGAGCGGGCAAGGTGATCTGCTGTTCAGCCTGTATGATATCTCGGGCAAATTGGTAATGAGCAAGGCGGTAAAACAACAGGAGACCCTGGATGTATCTTCCTTTGCAGAAGGCATGTACTTCTACAGGGTAAGTACTGATAAACAGCAGGTTCTGCGCACGGGGAAACTTGTGATACAATAACCTGGCAGAATTTTTGTATTATTGTTTACCAATGAAGGTAAACAAGCTCATAGTTAAGTCAATCCTTATTTCTCTGCTTCTTTTAAGCTTCTCATTCTCTAAAGATGAGGGCATTAAAAGCCTTTACACTATTCGCTCGCAAGCGGATCTTTTCACTACTGATAATTTCGGGAACACGTATCTTATCAAGGCCGACGAGATCAAAAAATACAATTCGCAGGGCGAATTGCTGAAGATCTTCAGCGCCAAGAATCTCGGTAAGATCACTTCCATTGATGCGTCCAACCCATTGCGTGTACTGGTATTTTATAAGGATTTTGCACGTGTTCTATTCGTAGACGACCTTCTCAGTCAGAACGGAGACGTAATTGATCTGCTCAATTTAAGTCTTGAACAGAGCGATGCCGTTTGTACCTCCTTCAATAACGGTCTTTGGTTCTTTAATCGTCAAAACGCTAACCTGGTTCGCCTGGATGAGAACCTGCAGACTGTGGTGAACACGGGCAACCTGAACCGTTTACTCGGAGCCACCTTTAAACCCAATTTCATGCTCGAATACAATGGTTATGTTTACGTCAATAACCCCGGAGAGGGCATTTTCATCTTCGATATTTACGGCACGTATTTCAAAACGCTTCCTTTTAAAGATATTCTCCATTTCCAGGTGAAAGAAGATCGCCTGATCTACTTTACCGGTAAAGAATTGAGGTCCTATGACATGAAACTGCTCACAGAGGCTGTTCTGCCCTTCTCAAACGTGAGCGATGCCCGTGTAGAGAAGGAGAATTACTACCTTTTTTTTAAGGACTCTCTGGCTGTAAAAACCCACGCCAATTAACATTTAAAGCGTAATTTTGTCTCGTGGAGTTCATCCGTATAATCTTTTCTACTATCTGGAAGATCTGGTTCTTTCTTGTTTTCGCAAGCATCCTGCTTTTGATCTATCCTTTCCTGCTTATTTTTCTTTCTAACCGTCGTCGCTATAAATACGCTTTTGCCTGCCAGCACATCATGGCCCGCTGGATCACCTGGCTCAGTGGACTTTTTATTAAAAAAGTATATGAAATTCCGAAGGACAAATTACCGCAACCTTGTGTGATCGTAGCTAATCACTCGTCTTACCTCGATATCTGTTTCAGTTATCTGCTGATCAAAAAATACTTTGTGTTCATGGCCAAATTGGAACTGAACAAGGCTCCTCTCTTCAGCATTTTCTTCAAGGATATGCAGATCTCCGTTGACCGCAAAAGCCGAATGGACGCTCACCGCGCTTTCTTAAGAGCCCAGGAAGAAATTGACGCGGGCCACAGTGTTTTTATCTTTCCGGAAGGAACTATTGCTAATGAAGGTGAATTGAAAAATTTCAAGAACGGCCCTTTCAAACTGGCTATCGATATGCAGGTACCTATTCTACCCATCACCTTTACAAATAACTGGAAATTACTGCAGAACGGGGGCTTTTTCAAGAGCTTTGGTCGACCGGGTCTTACGAAGGGCATTGTTCACATGCCTATTGACACCAAGGGAATGACCGAAGAAAATGTTGTACCTTTGCGGGAAGCAGTTTATAAGCTGTTTGACGAAACGCTAAAAGCAGAACGAACAAAATGAAGATCGATCATAAAACCGTTGATGAAGTAGCACACCTGGCCCGCCTCGAGTTCGATTCGAAGGCCAAAGACGAAATTGCCAACGACATGAACCGCATGCTCAGTTTTGTGGAAAAACTGAATGAGCTCGATACCAAAGGTATTGAACCACTCATCTACATGACCGACGAGAGTAATGTGTTACGTGAAGATATAGTGAAAGATACGATCACACAAAAAGAGGCCCTGCTGAACGCTCCCAAAAAGGACAGTGACTATTTCAAAGTGGCCAAGGTCATCGACCAAAAGTAACTATTTCCCTATCTGAATTTTTTCTCCCAGGAAGTGGGGTTTTGTACCTGTGTAAACATCCCAGAAAACTTTGGCGCGCGCGAAGAACTCACGAACCCGGGTCTTGAATCCAATAGATGGGTCGACATCCTCGGCATTGAATCCGTAAGCAACCATATCCATTTTTTGTGCGATGAAAACGGCGCGCTGGTTATGGAACTCCTGCGAAACGACTATCAAAGTATCCTGTCCGAAAATTTCTTTCGCCCTTACCATTGAATCGAAAGTGCGAAAGCCCGCGTAATCAAGATAGATCACCGAATCGGGGACCCCGTTCATGATAAGGTCTTTTTTCATGTCGGCCGGCTCATTGTAATTATCCGTGCTGTTATCACCGCTTACTATAATGTATTTTACCTTCCCCGACTTGTAAAGATCAACTGTTGCATTTATACGACGATAGAAATATTGATTGACTTGCTGGTGTTTTAGAACCTTACTGGTTCCAAGAAGCAGGGCGGTTTTGCAGACGGGCAGGTCTTTTGCGTCGTTCTTAATGAAGTCGCGGGTCTTGCTTTCTATGCGGTAATTAGCCCACCAGGTGCCCAGGAACAGCACAATAGCAAGGATCGATGTCCACTTCGCTATTCTTTTTACCCACTTCATTATTCTTTTACCTTATGATGGAGGTTTTGCTCGGCCGTATGCTTGATGAGTTCATCCGAAGTTTCCTTACCCAGGTAACGATCCACCAAAAAGTGTACCAGGTAGATCACGGGGATGATGGCTACAGCAACCATCAGTTTGAAAGCGTAGCCAAAAGACGCGTTCTTCACGAATTCGTTTAGGGTCCATACACCGGGTACCACAAAAGCAATGAATTGTACAATGAAAGTATCCACCAATTGACTGATCACTGTGCTTCCGGTAGAACGCAACCAGATCATATTCTTTCCGGTCTTCTCACGTAACATCCAGAAAATCGTGCTATCCACCAATTGAGAAACGATGAATGCGCAAATACTACCAATGATTATATACATGGATTGTCCGAATACTTTCCTGAAATTGTCATCCGTTACAGGAGAAAAGCCGGTGGCGGGAATATTCATACAAATAAAAAGCACTATAAAAGTAAAAGCGATCAATGCCACCGTGATATAAGAGAGTTTTCGTACACCTTTCTGACCATAATATTCATTTACCAGGTCGGTTACAATAAACACAACCGGCCACATCACGATACCTATGCTTTGCGTAAAAGTGCCGAAAAATGTAACGAGCTTTCCTCCGATCAACTCAGCAACGATGGCATTGGTAATAAAGAAACCCGCCAACACCAAAAAAACAATATCCTTTCTACTATTTAAGTTCATTCAGAAATTCTTCGATACAAGTATAAATATACCGCAAATCAGTATCGGAAATACAGTAGGGCGGTAAAACATATAAAACATTTCCTAAAGGACGCAACAGGATACCTTTTTGAATGAAATAAGAAGATATTTTGTCAGCGAGTGAATTCATATAACCACTTTCTTCAGGGGTCTTTATCTCTATTGCGAGTATGGTTCCTCTATTTCTTACCGAAAGAACATGTTTACGGGTCTCTATTTTTGAAGCGAAATCTGCATGCAACGCCGAGATCCTTTCTATACTCTTCGTAGTTTCTTCCTTTTCCATAAGGTCCATACTTGCCAAAGCCGCAGCGCAGGCTGTTGGATTGGCCGTATAACTGTGGCCATGGAAGAAAGTTTTAGTTTTATCATCAGTTACATAAGCATCGTAAATGAATTGAGCACAGGCCGTAACACCTAGAGGCATTACTCCGCCGGTAATTCCCTTGCTGAGACAAATAATATCCGGCTTATTTTGCAAATGATCGATGGCGAAGAATTTCCCGGTGCGACCAAAACCGGTCATCACTTCATCGGCAATACAAACAACTTTATTCTTTTTACAAATTGCGATCAGCTCATCCAGATGTTTAGCTTCATACATTTTCATTCCGGCTGCACCCTGCACAAACGGTTCAAAAATAAAAGCGGCTACATTTTCTTTTGAAATAAAGCCTTGTAGTGATGCTCTCACGGAATCAAAATTCCCTTCATTGGGCAACGGAAGGCGTAAAACATCGAACAACAGAGGCGAAAAGGCGTTAGTAAACACATTCCTCGCTCCCACACTCATTCCGCCAAAGGTGTCGCCATGATAGGCGTCCTCAAAGGCTATGATCTTAGTTCTTTGCTCACCTTTATTATTCCAATATTGCAAAGCCATTTTAAGGGCAACTTCCACAGAAGTACTTCCATCATCACTATAAAAAACCTTAGAAAAATTATCAGGCAAGTGACCCAATAGTCTTTCTGCCAATTGCACCGCTCCTGGATGCGTAAATCCACTGAAAATACTGTGTGCATTGGTCTTCAATTGTTCACTTACTTTCTGTGCAATGTATGGATGAGAATGCCCATGCAAATTCACCCACCACGAGGAAATCCCATCAATATATTTGTTCCCCTTCTCATCAAAATAGTAAGAGCCCTCCGACCGAACTATGTTGATCGGCTTTTCAGCATATTTTAGGTGAGTAAAGGGGTGCCAGATAAAGCGGCCGTCTTTTTCCTGTATTCCACTCATTTCAGTTTACCGGCGAAATAGGTGGCGTATTTTTTAATGACGTCAGGCGTAATGGAAACCTCACGATTTATACGGCCCAACAAAGGAAATCCCGCGTTGGCCAGGATAATATTTTCCGAAGAAGTGTTCTCCGTACCTGTAAAGATGATACCCATTACTTTAATGCCCCTGCTTTTCAGCGCTTCACAGGATAAAAGCGTATGATTAATATTTCCGAGGTAATTCTGAGATACAAGTATCGTCTCTGCGTCCAGTTTTTTGATCAGGTCGGCCATAAAATACTTTTCATTGATCGGAACCATGAGTCCCCCGGCGCCTTCAATAATAAGTGTTCTATCGGTTTTAGGTAAATTAATGGCGTCAAAATCGATCGCCTTTCCTTCGGCGGAAGCCGCGGAATGCGGAGCCACATAGGCATCGAAACGGTAAGCTTCCGGATGAACAGTTGTCACACCATTCGTAACCAGTCTTTTTATCTTCTCGCTATCGCTGCCAAAGGCAGCTCCCGTCTGTATAGGCTTCCAGTAATCTGCTCCCAATCCCTCTGCAAGAACTGCAGATACCACGGTCTTACCAACATCAGTTCCAATACCTGTAATAAATATTTTTCTCATATGAGTGCCTGTAAATTATACAACTAAGTTAAATACTTTAACGACTGCTGCAAGAAAAATTCCAGCCCATTGTTTTCACCAACATTTAACAATACGTCGTGCATAGCCTCGTTGACTGCCGTATGCTGTCCCACCTTGCATTTAGCTTTGGAAGCCGCGGCTATGTACTTAAGCGGAAGCTTGTTTTTTACATTGGCGTCGATCAGGATATCCCGCTCGGTTTCAATGAAGGTCTTGATATACGGACTCTGTGGCTGATACAGTCCCTTTAATTCCTTTTTATTGAAGAGATCAATGTCGGTTTTTATATAGGAAAGATTCGGCGTAACCTTAAGATCAATGTATCCAATAGCGTGAATTCCTTTGGTGTATTCTTTCAATTGCTGAATGAATTTCTTTACAAGTTCAAATTCGTTCTTATCCGTGGCATCGAAGACGATCCCCACGCTTTTAGCCTCGCTCAGCTTAATAAACTGCTTTGCCCGGGGCTGCGCCGCGATCTTTTTGATCTTGTAATTGGCTAAATATTTTGCGATCATTGGATCATTTTTTCAAAATCAGCCTCGCTGATTATTTGTACTCCCAGCTTTTCGGCCTTCTTTAATTTTTCTGGTCCCATATTATCTCCGGCCAACACAAACGATGTTTTGCCGGAAATGGAACCTGAGTTCTTTCCCCCATTCTTTTCTATCATATCTTTCAGTTCATCGCGACTATGCCGCTCAAAAGTACCGGAAATAACAAAGGTCTTTCCTTCGAGTTTATTCGAAGTGTTCTGCAATTGTTCCTCGCTCAGGGCGAATTGCAGGCCGTGTTTTTGGAGACGCTCCACAATTTTTCGATTATCCGGTTGAGAAAAGAAATGAGCAATACTTTTCGCGATGATCTCCCCTACTTCTTCAATATGCAAAAGTTCCTCCTCACTCGCCTGCAACAAAGCATCCATATTCTTTACCTTACGGGCAATTTTCTTCGCCGTCGTTTCTCCAACGTGGCGAATTCCTATAGCGTAGAGCACTCTTTCAAAAGGGACTTTCTTCGAAGCTTCAATTCCTTCTATCAAGTTATTGGCCGATTTCTCCGCCATTCTTTCCAAGGGAAGTAGCTGTTCTTTTTTCAGATCGTAGAGGTCGGCAATATTTTTTACTAATCCTTCCTTATACAATTGTTCAATGGTCTCTCCGCCTAAGCTGTCAATGTCCATTGCTTTTCGGCTCACGAAATGTTCCATCTTGCCTTTTATCTGTGGCGGGCAACCATTTTCGTTCACACAATAATGATTGGCCTCTTCCTCTTTACGCTCGAGTTTAGCTCCACATTCGGGACACTTGGTAATGTATTTAAGTGGCTCTAATCCTTTCGGACGCTTACTCAGGTCTACGCCCACAATTTTGGGAATGATCTCTCCGCCTTTTTCCACGTATACGTAATCACCTTCCCGAACGTCGAGTTTTTCGATGATGTCAGCGTTGTGTAATGAGGCTCGCTTTACAGTTGTTCCCGCAAGTAAAACAGGTTTTAAATTAGCCACGGGTGTTATAGAACCTGTGCGACCCACCTGGTAGGTTACTTTTTCTAAAACCGTACTCACTTGCTCAGCTTTGAACTTATAGGCAATGGCCCAGCGCGGAGATTTTGCTGTAAAACCTAAATTCTGCTGCTGCTTGTAATCGTTCACTTTAATTACAATGCCGTCAATATCGAAAGGAAGTTTGTGGCGGGCTTTATCCCAATGATCGATAAAAGCAAATACTTCTTCCATGCTGCCGCAGAGTTGGGTTTGCGGCGAAGTACGGAAACCCCATTTCTTAGCCATTTCCAGGTTTTGGTATTGCGTTTTGGCAGGGAGTTTATCTCCCATCATATAGTAAACAAAACACTCTAATTTTCGTTTGGCCACTATGCCTGAATCCTGCATCTTCATGGTTCCACTGGCCGAATTGCGTGGGTTGGCCAAAGGAGCCTCACCTATTTCCTCACGCTCTTTGTTGATCTCATCAAACATCTTATGCGACATATAGATCTCACCGCGAATCTCGAAGAAATCCGGAAAATCACCTTTCAGTTGCAATGGAATGGAACGTATAGTTTTTGCATTTGTGGTCACATCATCGCCCTGAACTCCGTCGCCACGCGTGACCGCCTTGACCAATTTTCCATGCTCGTAAGTGAGACTGATAGAAAGTCCGTCAAACTTCAGCTCGCATACATACTCAACTCCACCAGTGCCGCCAAAAAGATCATTTCCTCCAAGTCCTAACCCCTTTTTTACACGCTCATCGAAATCGCTCAGTTCCTCCTTGCTATAGCTGTTGCTCAGCGACAACATGGCGTATTTATGCTTTACCGTTTTAAATACCTTGGTAATAGCCCCGCCCACCCGCTGTGAAGGCGAGTCGGGCGACAGAAATTGCGGAAATTCTTTCTCCAGCTTAACAAGCTCTTCTAAAAGCATGTCGAAATCGTAATCGCTGATGGTAGGATTGTCCAGCGCGTAGTAATTATAGTTGTGCTTCTCTATTTCTTTAGAGAGGTCTTCTATCTTCTTTTTGGCCTGGGCCTCGGTCATAGGGTCTAAATTTGCAATTTTTTTTGTTTGATTGATACATTTTTTACAATCAAATTTCCTCCTAATTTGAGTATATTTGAGGGATGGCACACACCCTGCAATTAGATCATCAAATAAAGGCCAATATACCAACGGTCTACCCTTCTGTTTTAGATATGCGGCATTTCGGCAAGCACCACCCTTACATGAAAGAGGTAACCGTTGTACAAACCACACCTGATTTCACAGAATACAATGTAAAAGAATTCATCTGGCTCTTTGGTTTTATACCCCAGTGGCCTAATTACAATGCAAAAGTTTTCGAGAAAGAGAAGCACAAGCACATTCAATACACTTCCGATGTAAAAGGAGGCGTTTTCCTTACCATCGATTTTCGGTTTTCAAACAATACCGGCGATTCCACGCTTATCACGGAGAACATTCATCTTACAGGGAATAAAATGGTGAGCGGCATCCTGCTGAATGCCATATCAAAAGCACACCCTATCCTTTTTAAAAGCCTCGAGGCCGGGTTAGGTCCTGTTAAATAATGGCTTCAGCTTTTGGGCACGCTTTCGCCGCGGTAGCGATCGGAAATTCTTACGCTAAAAACACAGCTAACCTTAAATTCTTGTTACTTGGTGTGTTCTGTTCTGTTTTCCCCGACGCGGATGTCATTACTTTCAATCTTGGCATAGATTACCTGAGTTTCTGGGGGCACCGCGGATTCACGCATTCGCTTGTTTTTGCCGTATTGTTTTCATTCCTGATCACTTTTCTCTTTTACCGCAAGGATTTTTTCAAAGGCATCGCCTGGAAATATGTGCTGTTCTTTTTTGTATGCACTGCTTCACACGGTTTCTTTGATGCCTTAACAAGCGGGGGCGAAGGAGTGGCTTTTTTTGCACCATTCGATAACGACCGTTATTTCCTTCCCTGGCGCCCCATCAAGGTCTCTCCCATCGGAGCCGGTCGCTTTTTCAGTGAGTGGGGATTAAAAGTACTTCTGAGCGAATTGATCTGGATAGGTGTACCGGGGCTGATCTACATGTACCTGGTGCGACTGGCCAGGAAAGGACGTTAAAACACTTCCTTCAGGATGCGCCAGTCGGCCGGGTAATAGTTATTGATCCGGTTCCCGAGATTTTTGAACCATCCTAATCCGTTTCCTTTATAAGTGAGTAACTCGAAACCTTTTTGTTTAGAATCAAGTGTAAAGGGTTGTTTTCTTAAAAATTTCAGCGCGGTTTCCTTATCAACCTCTGCTTTTTGAATTTTATCTGAAAGACAGCTGAGATAAGCGGAATATGGATGCGGGATAAAATCTTTCCCTTTAACCTGCCCGGCGTGAATAGGCATTTTTTTGAGCTTGAGCGTTGAAAGTGCTTTTATTTCTTCTGAAACGGAAGCATGGTGACCTACTATCTCTTCGCCTTGCTTTGTGAACTGGAGGTTTTCTGACGAGATCAATTGTTCTAAAAGTTGAGATTCAGCTGCTGAAAGCCCAGGCGTTGGAGCATATTTTTTGCTATGTCGGGCCGACTGAGATGCTGAAACGAGTTCAGCATGACCCGCCATTTTTCTAAAGCAAGAAAGGAAAAAACCCTCGCCTTGCAATAAATGCGGAAAGAAGCGATATCCAAACCCGCCATCCTTACTTTTTACTTCTACAATTCCCCGGTGCGCCTGTAGTTTGAGTTGGATAGGTTCCAAGCCAAGTTCTTTTACAAGTTTATCGCAAACAATTTCGTTCTCTTCTTCGGAGTAGGAACAGGTGCTGTAGATCAAGATCCCGTTTTCCTTTAATGAGTGAATTAGATCATGTAAAATTCTTTGCTGACGTAAACTGCAATGCTTTACATTTTCTTCGCTCCAGTGTTCAACTGCGTCTTCCTGTTTTCTGAACAAACCGGAACCACTGCAGGGAGCATCTACCACCATCAGATCAAAGAAATTCGACAGACGAGAGAAATCCTTCGGGTCATTATTACTGACTACGCTATTGATAGCTCCCCATTTTACCATATTATGCACCAGCACAGGAACTCTTGTGCTTATCACTTCATTACTCACCAGCAGGCTTTCTTGATTCAACACAGCAGCAAGCAAAGTACTTTTTCCACCGGGCGCGGCGCAAGCATCGAGAGCAATTATTTTTTTAGAAAGGTCCATGGTTTGCCGAACGGCTTCCTCCACAAACATAGAGCTGGCCTCCTGCACATAATAACAACCGGCGTGGAAAAGTGGGTCGTTCGTGAAAACAGGACGTGCCAGCAAATAGAAAGCATGCTCCGACCAGGGAACTTTATCGCCTTTAACAAGATCGCAATCCGGTTTCAAGGGATTGACACGGATAGAAACCGGTGTCGATCTCTCATGAGCCTCGAGGAACGGCCCGCTTTTTAGAGCAAACTTCTCTTCAAGTTCTTTAAGTAATGATTCAGGAAAATGCACCGCCGCGGATTATGTACTCAGATGGGAAACCAAATTCTTTCAGATCCTGTTCCTTATTGAAAATTCCAAAGACGGAACTACCGCTGCCACTCATCGAAGCATACGAAGCCCCACTCTCGTAGAACTTACTTTTAATATTCTCTAACTCAGGGAAACGAAAAAAAATATTCCGCTCAAAATCGTTGGTGAGTTTTTCCTTCCAGTTTTTTGGCCCTTCTCCTATCACCTGTTTTAGATCGTGTTTAGGTTTTGCAGGGATAATTCCCCGGTAAGCCTCGGCAGTATTGCTGTGAATGGCAGGATAAACAACCACAAAGTAAGTCCCGCGAAGATCCAGCTTTGAAGAGCTGAACACATCGCCCCTATCCTGCGCGAAAACCGGTTTGTTCTCAATAAAAAAAGCACAATCGCTGCCTAATTCAGAAGCGATCTTCAGTTTTTCGGCATGAGGCATTTTCAGGTCAAATTTCCGGTTAAGCAATTCAATGAAAAAAGCGGCATCCGAAGAGCCCCCGCCCAATCCGGCTCCGGTGGGAATGGTCTTGTGTAAATGTACTTTTGCAGGAGGCAGGTTGAATTTCTCATCAAGCAAACGGTAAGCCTTGCTCACAAGATTATTTTTCGCGCTGCCGAGTTTTATGCCGGTGATGGCCAGGCTGACCTTGTCAGCCCCCTTACGGTAGGCTCTGTTCTCAATGGTCTCCAGCGCGTCGTGCCAGCCAATGGGATAGAACAGGGTTTGAATATTGTGAAAGCCGTCGGAACGTTTTTCGGTAATATTCAGCCCAAGGTTTATCTTTGCGTTCGGAAAGCAGATCACATGTCGAAAATCGGAATAGATATTGAAAAAGCCAAACAAATCCTGCAAAATGGAGGTTTGGTGGCTATTCCTACCGAAACAGTGTATGGCTTGGCCGCCAACGCGTTGGATAAGGATGCCGTACTAAAGATCTTTGAAGTAAAGAACCGACCGCATTTCGACCCACTGATCATCCATACAAACAGCCTGGAAAAAGCAAAATTATGGGTTACAGAGTTTCCAAAATGGGCAGAAAAACTGGCAAACGCCTTCTGGCCCGGCCCGCTTACCATTTTACTACCAAAAAGAAATATACCTGATATTGTTACTTCAGGGCTCGAACAGGTGGCTTTGCGTATCCCTAACCATCGATTAACGCTCGACCTCCTGGAGGCGCTTGATTTTCCTTTGGCCGCTCCCAGTGCCAATCCTTTTGGGTACGTGAGTCCTACTAAGCCCGTGCACGTCTCAGCCCAATTACAGGATAAAGTAGATTACATTATGGACGGCGGCGACTGCGAGGTGGGCATTGAATCTACGATCGTTGGCATGGAGGATGGAAAGCTTTGTGTTTTCAGGCTGGGCGGATTGGCCATCGAG
Organism: Bacteroidia bacterium; assembly: GCA_025451115.1. Classification (GTDB taxonomy): domain Bacteria; phylum Bacteroidota; class Bacteroidia; order B-17B0; family Aurantibacillaceae; genus PALSA-968. The sequence goes on from JANWKZ010000033.1 coordinate 16,386, forward strand.
GATATTGAAAAGGTTGCGGGCAAAGTAGAGATCCGACTCAACCAATCTTCGAACCCTAAAGCTCCGGGTATGTTGAAGAACCATTATGCTCCTAAAAAGCCCTTAGTCATCGGCGATATAGCTTCTTTACTGAAAGAGCATTCTTCCAAAAAGATCGGTGTGATATCTTTCAAAACAGATTTCGGCCAAAAACAACAGCAGGTACTTTCTAAAAAAGGCGACCTAAGTGAGGCCGCGCATAATTTATTTTCGGCCATAAGGACTTTAGATGATTCGGATGTTGAGTTGATCGTTGCCGAACGATTTCCTGACGATCTACTGGGAAGAGCAATTAACGACCGCCTTGAGCGGGCAGCTGCGAAATAAAAGAGGTTTACGAAAGCAGCAGGAACCATCCCGATATACATCGGAACAGGCGCCGAAAACAGCTAAGGAGGCAGCCCACAGAGGTCACAGAGAACAGCCATAAAAGAAAAAGGAGCTCTGTAGCTCCTTATAACTTTTAACTTATTACTTCTAACTTCCCTTAATATTCATCTTCATTAAAGAAGAAGTCGTCCTTGGAAGGATAATCGGGCCATATTTCTTCTATGGTCTCATAAGATTCTCCTTCGTCTTCTATCTCCTGCAGGTTTTCTATTACTTCCATGGGTGCACCCGAGCGCATGGCAAAATCGATCAACTCGTCTTTTGTCGCCGGCCAGGGCGCATCTTCTAACCACGATGCCAATTCAAGTGTCCAATACATAAAATTCTCTCCTTTCGGGGTTTCCGGGGGTAATTTCCTCCTCGACCCTCAATTTTGTGCAAAACAATAAAATTTTTCATTGTTTCCACTATTTTTAGAGAATTTTAATTAACTGGATATAAACAATTTAGAAGAATGTAAGGCTCCCGGAGGCCTCAGCGGCCCTAGTTGATCGAATCCAGCTTCTTCTTAACTACCTCTACGACCTTTTTCTGGGCTTCGATCTCTGTCTTTTTGGTCTCAATGTCCTTTTTGTTCTTCTCTATATCCTCCTTGGCCTTTTTGATCTTCTCTTCGTAGTTCTTGATATCGTTCTCAAGGTCCTTATTGTCCTTTTCCAGGTCTTTTTGCTTGTCTTGCAGCTTTACCAACATTTTGTTCTGCTCTTTCCATTGGTCTTCTACAAACTCCTTCGAGGTTTTAACAGCCCATTCTTTTATCAGCTTTTTCATAAAGTCGGCCTCCTTGCCATGACTGCCAGAGCTTACATAATCCCCACCCATATCAACGGCTACCGACATTTCCACCGATTTATCACTTTTCTTTTCTTCAAATTTGGTATATACATCCATCGGGTTATTGGAGAGTTCTTTGAACTTCACATTATCAAAAAAATGCTCGTTGCCTTTGTCCTTATGGTCGCCATAGCCGAAGTCCTTCATTTTGCTTTTCCATTCTTTCTGCACCTTGTTGATGTCTTCTACAAAAACAGTGACTTTAAAGGCATTATGACTGCCGCTGCTAAAGCTTTCGCTGGATTCCTTGATCTTCACCTCCTGGGCTAAAAGACCCGCGCAGATCATTACAAAAGCTACTGAAAGTATTTTCTTTACCATGGTTCGTTGTTTTTATTGGTTAAATATAGAAAATTAATACAAACCTTATGCCACCCGTTATGCTTTACACAATTCCAATAAAAAAGTCCATCCGCATGGCGAAAGGACTTTCAAACTCAATCGATTAAGAACCTATTGCTTAGCCTCATCCATGATGGCTTTCAGCTTGTTCTTGGTGGCGGTAACTTCAGCCAAACGCTTCGTGGAAGCGTCGTCCTTTTTGCTTACCAACTCATCTTCTTTATCCTGGTAATTGTTATAGAAATCCTTCAGTACTTTCTGGGCCACGTAACGCACATAGGTATTTCCTTTTCCTTTGGCGGTATATCCTTTAATGACCTCCGCACCGGCAATTACATTCGCGTCGCTGCAGCGTTTCAAGAACTGGCCATACATATTGATGAAGCCCATGGCCATAAAACCACTAAAAGAATCCTTATTCTTTATAAAGAACTCATTATTTCCGTCGTCGCCGTAGTTAGAGTAAAGGTCCATCAAAGTAAAGCGGATGTTATCGCTATCTATGTTCTCCAGGTCTTTCGCCTTTTTCATTGCGGCCTGGGGATCGTTCTTGGCTAAGGCAGCAAGACCTGATCCGAGAATGGCAAAAGACTGCTCGCCCAAGGCAGCAGTATAGATCTCTTTTACATCATCTCCTTTGTAATTTTTAGAGAGGAATTCGATCGCCTCGGCGCGAACGGTTGTTTTCTCATCGCTTTTGGCAACTGAGATCATGAAAGGTTTCAGTTCAGCTTCTTTTGAAGAAGCTACCTCATCCAGGAGATTGATAGCCTTAATACGCAGTGTGTGCCATTTGTCTTTTACAGCCAGCTTCACGCAGTCATACACATTTGCTTCACCCAGATTTGATTTGAACTTATCCAATGCTTCAAGCCTGTCAACATACTTGGGAGCGTTCTTGTACTGGTAAACATATTCAGCCGTGGTCTTGTTCTCGATCTTGGTGCAGAGCAATGATTTCTCGCCATCAAAATTCACCAACATAGGTTTTTCGTCTGAATCAAAAGTGAATTCCTGCTTAGCGTTAGAAACTGTAACCCATTCGCGGCGTACTTTTTTAGAAGCACCTTCTCCGTAATACAGATCTATGAAAACAGGCAATTTGAACAAAGGAGCAAGTTCAAAATCCTGCTGTTGGGCAACATTTACTTTCACTTTTTTAGAAGCCGCGTCGTAGCTGTAATCAATTTTCAGCTCGGGATAACCGCCCGCGTAGTACCATTGATTCCAGAACCAGTTCAGGTCCTGCCCGGTAACTTCTTCAAATGCCAGGCGCAATTGGTGCGCTTCACCTGTTTTGAATTTATTTGTTTCGAGATAGAGTTTCAACGAAGCGAAGAAAGCATCATCACCTACCACTTTACGCAGCATGTGCAGGATCTGTCCGCCTTTGTTATAGCTGATGCCGTCGAAAACTTCTTCGCGCTGCTCATAACCAAAGCGCACCAGCGGCTCCATTTTGCTCTGTGCCATATAACCCTGGCGACTGTTATAGCCATGCGCATCGGCCGCATCGGGACCATTTTTATACTCCTGCCACATGTACTCGCCATAGGTAGCGAAAGATTCATTCACTGTAATATTGCTCCAGCTTTCGCAGGTAACAAGATCACCGAACCACTGGTGGAACAATTCATGAGAAATAACATTCTCTCCGCGTTTGCCATCCAGCATCTCGCGATCTGTTTGGTAAACCGAGAAATCGCCATGTAAAGTTGCCGAGGTGTTTTCCATCGCGCCACTCACGTAATCACGTACTACGATCTGCGCGTATTTAGGCCAGGGATAAGCAACTCCCAATTTCTTAGAGAAGAAGTCTATCATTTCAGGTGTATTACCGAAGATACCTTTCGCATAAGGCTCATACTCCTTTTCTACATAATAGCTGATCTCTTTTCCGTTCCAGGGTTTGTCGAGTACTTTTTTGAATTCCCCTACACCCATCATCACAAGATAAGGCGCATGTGGCATATCCATTTTCCAATGGTCGGTACGCGTACCGTCGGTATTTTTAGTTTGTTTCACCAAAAGACCATTCGATAAAGTGATGTATTTCTCCTCCACGGTCATCATGATCTCGTTGGTCATACGCTCATTCGGGCTATCCACAGTGGGGAACCAGGCTGAGTTACTTTGTGTTTCACCCTGCGTCCAGATCTGGGGCATTTTATTTTTCTCTTCGCCTTTAGGATTGATGAAGTACAAACCTTTATCGCTGTTGATGGCCTGGCTGCCACCCGCTTTCAATTCATTTGGTTTCGATTTGTAATCGATGAAGACAGTGAATTTATCATTGCGGGTGTATTCTTTATCCAGGTGGATGAGTAAAGAATCGTTCTCGTAAGTATATTTCAGATCCGTATTTCCTTTAGCACCCACAATTTGCACTTTGTAGATATCCATACCGCGCGCATTGAGGTACATTTTTTTGATGGGATAGAAATACGGCTTGATCTCGATATTGGCTTTTCCTAAAAGCCAGGAATTTTGCCAATCAAATTTCACGTCCAGCTTCGTGTGCAGGATATCGATACTGCGGGGATTGGTGCCCTGGTACCTCTTAGGCTCAGGCGGACCCTTTTTGCCATCCACCACAAGCGTATCGGCATTGATGGTGATAGTATTTACATCTTCTTCTTTCTCTATTTCTTTATCTTTTTTTCTTTTGCGCTGGGCAAATGAATTTTCGCTCAATAGAAGTAAGGCAACCGTGCAGAGAAAAATGTGCTTTAACATGTTTTATTTTTTTACAAATTTTGAATTATTAGGCAAGCAGGGTCCGCTTTTATGATGAGCGGCACGGGTTGCATAACGGAACACAAAAATACTATTTAATTCAGGTTTAAAGAGGGACTTTAAGAATGTTTATGCCTGAAAATGAGCAAAATCCCCCTAAATGCGGGACAGTATTAGCTATAAAAACGGGTGCCCGAGGCAGCCATTTGTTTGAGCAGGAAAGAAGGACGGTAACGGTCGTCGCCGTAATCATCCTGAAGCTGTTTTAATTGGTTGTACACGTTGGCAACTCCCAATTCATCAGCCCATTTCAGAAGTCCCTTAGGATAGTTCACGCCTTTGGTCATGGCCAGGTCGATATCTTCGCGGCTACCGATCTGCAGGTACAAAGCGTCGGCCGCTTCATTGATCAGCATCGCAATTACGCGATTGAATATTTTTTCGGCAAGGGCGTTATCTTTTTTAGGTTGTGGCAATTCCGCTGCGGTATAATCGTAAAAACCACGGGCGCTTTTCTTACCGTAAAAACCGGCTTCCACCAAACGTTTCTGGCAAAGGTTGGGGCGGTAACGGGGATCGTTATAGAACTGGCGCCATACGGTTTCCGTTACGGTGTAATTCACATCGTGACCAATGAGGTCGGTCAATTCAAACGGACCCATTTTAAATCCTTTTTCGCGCAGCGCCCAATCAATGGTAGCGATATCGGCGATACCTTCTTCAAAAATGCGCATCGCTTCGCCGTAATACGGACGGGCAATACGGTTCACGATAAAACCGGGTGTATCTTTGCAGATCACGCAAACCTTACCCCAGCTTTCAATTAATTTTTTGCAGGATTGCACGGTAGAATCATCTGTAGCAATGCCGGGAATGATCTCTACTAAGGGCATCAAAGGTGCCGGGTTGAAAAAATGAATGCCGATCACATTCCGCGGGCGCACTACTGCAGCGCCAATGGAAGTAACAGATAAAGAAGAAGTGTTTGTGGCAAGAATGCATTTTCCTTCGGTTGTTTTTTCAAGCAAAGCAAAAACCTGTCGCTTGATATCGAGATTTTCTACGATGGCCTCGATCACGAGGTGACATTCGTGCAGGTGTATTGCTTTTTCGGCAAAAGTAATTTTAGAAACGATCGCATGCGCCTGTTCGGCAGTGACCTTTTGTTTCTCAACCAATTTGGCAAATGTCATCGCAAGCGTATGCTTGGCCTTACCCAGCATTTCCATATTGTTATCGTAGATCAATACGCGGTGCCCTGCCGTAGCCGCCACCTGCGCAATGCCGGTGCCCATAGCCCCGCTGCCTACAATACCAATTATAGATTTATCATTTAACTCCACTCGATGTAAAATTTAAAATTTGAAATTTTCAATTTTAAATATTTCTAAACGGTCATTATTTCCTTCTCTTTTGCCTCCAGGTGCTTATCGCACTTGGTCACATACTGATCGGTAAGGGTCTGTATCTTTCCTTCCGCGTCTTTAGCTTCATCTTCAGGCAGACTGGTGCCTTTCAATCTTTTCACACCTTCCATAGCGTCTTTACGCGCGGTACGGATACCTACTTTCGCGTCTTCAGCCTCCTGTTTTGCTTTTTTCACCAGGTCACGTCGACGCTCTTCGGTCAAAGGCGGAATGGAGATGCGGATCAGCACGCCGTCGTTCTGGGGGTTAAGTCCCAGGTTGGCGGCCTGTATAGCTTTTTCAATAGGAGTAAGCATAGCTTTTTCCCAGGGTTGAATTACGAGGGTACGGGCGTCCTGGGTATTTACGTTAGCGGTTTGGCTAATGGGCATTTTGGTCCCATAATAGTCAACCTGCACATTATCCAGCATGGCCGGATTGGCCTTACCGGCCCGTATCTTGGCTAGTTCCACTTCAAGGTGGTCAATGGCTTTGTCCATGCCGGCTTTGGCGATATCGTGCACTTTCTGTACTTCAGGGTTCATAGCGTAAAATTTAGTAGGACAAAAATAACATTTTTTAGAGAAGTATAAGGAGTAAGTTTAAGGAGTAAGGAGATTAACATTAAATCAACAAAACCGCCTCTTAAACTTATACTTGCTCCTTATACTATTTGGATTTTTTTTACTTTTGAAAAAAGAATCAAAATGGCAAAAAAAGACCCCCGTGTTGACGCCTATATCACCAAAGCACAGCCTTTCGCGCAGCCGGTTTTGAAGCATTTAAGAAAGCTAGTTCACCAGGCTTGTCCGGAGATTCAGGAGACCATTAAATGGGGCATGCCTTCGTTTGAATACAAAGGTCCGTTTTGCGGCTACGCTTCTTTTAAACAGCACTGCACTTTTGGGTTCTGGAAAACAGCTTTGCTGAAGGATCCTAAAGGTGTACTGGAAGCAAGAGAAGAAGCTATGGGAAGTTTAGGCAGGATAACCGGCATGAAGGATCTTCCATCCGATAAGGTTATACTTGGTTTTTTGAAGCAAGCAAAGGAGCTTAACGACAAAGGCGTGAAACTTCCTCCCCGCAAAAAAACTACGGAAACCGCTGTTCCCAAAATGCCTTCTTACTTTAAACGAGCGCTCGACGCCAATAAAAAAGCCGCGGCTCAATTCGAGAAATTTCCTCCCGGGCAGAAGAAGGAATACATCTTATGGCTGACTGAAGCAAAAACAGAAGAGACCCGCGAGCGTCGCCTCGAAACCGCCATCGAGTGGATCAGCGAGGGAAAAATAAGGAACTGGAAGTACGTAAAATAGATACGAATTACGAATCTGGCCCGAATATACGAATCAGCTGTAGGCTTCAATCCATTGCAAATTAAATACCTACCATTCGTATATTCGTTTGGCTGTTATTCGTAATTCGTATCCCAATATATCCCCCTTTTTGAGGTTTTGGTTTGTTGCATAATTCCATAAATTAGCTCCCTCAAATCAAATCCATGAAATTTTTAAAATTAGCCGTTGTGCTCAGTTTCGCCTGTTTTTCTGCTTCAGCGCAAAAAGATCCCCAGATCGCGAGCAAGCCTCGTGATAAAAAAGCGGAAACCAAACCTGTCGACAAAGATCCGTTACATAATACGTCAACATTTTCTCCGTTCAAATTCCGCAGCATCGGTCCGGCTATGATATCCGGCAGGATCATCGATCTTGCTGTGAACCCAAAAAATAAATCAGAATACTATTTAGGCGTAGCCTGCGGCGGCGTTTGGAAGACCACCAACAACGGAACAAATTTTCAACCCATCTTCGACGGACAAGGCTCTTATTCTATCGGATGTGTAACACTTGATCCCACGAACCCGAGCATTGTTTGGGTAGGCTCGGGAGAGAATAATAACCAACGGAGTGTCGCTTATGGAGACGGTGTATACAAAAGTGAAGACGCAGGAAAAACATGGAAGAACGTCGGGCTTTCTAAATCAGAACACATTGGTAAGATCGCCATCGATCCAATGGATGGAAATATTGTTTACGTAGCAGCCTATGGTCCCTTGTGGAGCGCGGGCGGCGAACGCGGTATTTACAAAAGCACCGACGGAGGAAAGACCTGGAAACAGATACTGAACGTAAGCGAAAATACAGGCTTCAATGAAATTCACATCGATCCTTCGAACAGGAACACGCTTTATGCCTGTGCACACCAACGTCGCAGGCACGAATGGACGTATATCAGCGGCGGGCCTGAGTCTGCGGTTTATAAAAGCACCGATGGCGGAACTACCTGGAACAAATTAGGTGGCGGTTTGCCAAGCGGTGATGTAGGAAGGATCGCGTTAGCAGTCTCTCCTGTAAATTCAGATTATGTATTTGCCATGGTGGAAGGCGATGAGGAAGGAAAAGGACTTTACCGCAGCTTAGACCGCGGCGCAAGCTGGGAGAAAAGAAGCAGTCACACTACAGCCGGAAATTATTACCAGGAAATTTTCTGCGATCCCAAGAATGCCGACAAGATCTATTCAATGGACACCTGGCTCAAGGTGAGTTACGATGGAGGAAAAACTTTCTCGGGCCTGGGCGAAAAGAACAAGCATGTGGATAACCACGTTATCTATGTTGATCCTGATAATACTTCTCATTACCTCGTGGGTTGTGATGGCGGCTTATACGAAAGTTTCGACATGGCCAAGACCTGGCAATTTAAAGCCAACATTCCTATTGTGCAATTCTATCGTGTTACAACCGATAACGCTACGCCTTTCTATAATGTGTATGGCGGAACACAGGATAATAATTCCTGTGGTGGGCCATCACGTACTATTAGCGCTTCCGGTATCATTAATTCGGATTGGTTCATTACCGTTGGCGGAGATGGGTTTAAAAGTGTGGTAGATCCGCAGGACCCGAACATCGTTTATTCAGAATGGCAATATGGCGGATTGATCCGTTACGATAAAAAAACAGGTGAAGTATTTGATATTAAACCGCAGGAAAAAGACGGCGAAGCAGCTTATCGCTGGAATTGGGACGCACCTTTGGTGATCAGTAATTTTTCAAACACACGCGTTTATTTTTGCGCTAATAAAGTATTTCGCAGCGACGATCGCGGCAATACCTGGAAAACGATCAGCGGAGATCTTTCGAGCGGAATAGACCGGAATAAATTACCGGTGATGGGCAAAGTTTGGAGCATGGATGCAATTGCTAAAAATCAGTCGACAACCATTTATGGAAATATCACCGCATTCAATGAGTCACCCAAAAATGAGAATGTGTTGTATGCCGGAACTGATGACGGATTGATCCACGTAACAAATGATGGTGGAAATACCTGGACGAAGATCTCTTCTTTTGCCAACGTGCCCGCGCAAACAAAATGTCAGAATATCACTCCGTCTCAGTATGATGAGAATGTGGTATACGCCACATTCAACAATCACCGCAGCGGCGATTTCAAACCCTATCTTTTAAAAAGTACAGATAAGGGAAAGACCTGGACGAACATCAGCAATAATTTACCTGAAAGAGGAAGTACTTATTGCCTCGCGGAGGATTTTAAGAACCCGAAATTACTTTTTTGCGGCACCGAGTTCGGATTGTTCGTTTCTCTTGATGGCGGTCAGTTCTGGACGCAAATGAAGAACGGCCTCCCTACTATTTGTGTACCCGATATCGCTATTCAGAAAAGAGAGACCGATCTTGTACTGGCCACTTTTGGAAGAGGTTTTTACGTGCTGGATGATTACTCGGCCTTACAAAGCATAAAGAAGGAGAATTTCGAAAAACCTGCTACTATGTTCCCGATCAAGGACGCGATCGTGTTCGTTCCTTCCCAACCGCTTGGCCACAAAGGAAAATCTTTCCAGGGCGAATCTTTTTTTACAGCGGAGAATCCACCGGCAGGCGCCGCTATTACGTATTATTTAAAGAACGACTACAAAACCCTCAAAGAAAAACGGAAGGACGCCGAAAAAGAAAAAGTAAAGGCCAATCAACCTGTATTTTATCCGACTGCTGATTCTATGCGACTGGAAGATAAAGAAGAGGCGGCCTATGTTCTTTTACAGATCAGCGACGAGCAAAGCAACGTGATCCGCAAACTGAAGCAAAGTGCAAAAAAAGGAATGTATCGCGCCTATTGGGACGGTCGCATGGCCCGCACCAATCCTATCAGTTTTTATACGCCAGATCCGGACAACCCATACGAAAGTGAAGACATGGGGCCGCTTGTAATACCGGGGAAATATTTTGCTTCCCTGCATTTGGTGAAAGGTGATGGAACTACCGAAACCCTTTCTGAACCACTCGCCTTTAACATCAATTCTTTAAATAATGCTACGATCCCGGTTGCAGATAAAAAAGCACTTCAGTCGTTCTATGTTAAACTGGCCGACCTGCGCAAAGTGATCTTAGGAACCTCCTCTTACCGCAACGAAATGCGCAATCGTACTAAATTCATTAAAACAGGTTTACAACAATCGCAGGGAAATAATTTAAACCTGCTGGCCGAAGTAAAACAGGTTGAAAAGAAGCTGGATGAGATAGAACTGGCTCTGGATGGCGATAACAGCCTTGCCAAACATGAGTTTGAAACCGTGCCCGGCCTCGTAGGTCAAATTGAGAATGTGATAAGCAACCTCTATGGCACAACAGCTATGCAGTCGAAAACCTATGAAGATGTATATGAGAAAGTTAAGAAAGCTTTTGGCTCAGTATACACGAACGTAAAAAGTACCGACGAAACCTTACGTAACCTGGAGAAAAAACTGGACGGAACGGGACTTCCGTATACCCCGGGCAGATTGCCGGCCTATAACGCCAATTGATCCCGTTTCTTATAAAAAGCCTATGATCCCCTTCAAAAAAGGGGATCTTTTTTTACTGATTTTTCCGGCCTCCTATTTCCAAAAAACATAACTTTACCCAAAATTCTAACCCATGTCACTCACCGCCACACAAACCAAAGTACACAACTTCAGCGCCGGACCCGGCATTTTACCACAAGAGGTATTGAAACAAGCCGCCGAAGCCTGCATCAATTTCGATAACATGAACCTTTCTTTGCTGGAGATCTCGCATCGCAGCAAGAATTACGAAAAGGTAATGGAAGAAGCGCGCGCGCTGATAAAGGAACTTTTTGAAGTGGGCGACGAATACGAAGTTCTGTATCTGGGCGGAGGTGCCAGCTTGCAATTTGCTATGGTTCCCTATAACCTGATGCGCGAAGGAGGTTCGGCTGCCTATGTCAGCACCGGTGTATGGGCCAGTAAAGCTATTAAAGAAGCCAAGATCATCGGCACTACCAATGTGATCGCTTCTTCAGAAGACAAAAAATTCACCTACATCCCCAAAGGATATCAAATTCCGACCGACGCAGATTATTTACATATCACATCTAACAATACGATCTACGGAACGCAAATGAAATCGTTCCCCAAGTCGCCGATACCTATGGTTTGCGACATGAGTTCTGATATTTTCAGTCGTAAAGTCAATGCCAAAGATTTCGCACTGATCTACGCGGGCGCACAGAAGAACATGGGTCCTGCCGGATCTACAATGGTAATGGTAAGAAAAGATGTACTTGGAAAAACCGGCCGCAAAATGCTAAGCATGATGGATTACCAGGTGCACATCAAGGGAGGAAGCATGTACAATACGCCCCCGGTGTTCCCCATTTACGTTACTTTACTTACACTGCAGTGGCTTAAAAAGAACGGCGGCATCAGCTGGATCGAAAAGGTGAACCAGGAAAAAGCCGATTGCCTGTATAACGAGATCGATCGCAATAAACTCTTCTTCGGAACTGTTGCAAAGGAAGACCGCAGCAATATGAATATCTGCTTCCTGCTGCATGATGTTAAGCTGGAACCCGAATTCGATAAACTCTGGAAAGAAGCCAATATCAGCGGCATTCGGGGTCACCGCGATGTGGGTGGTTACCGTGCTTCTACCTATAATGCCCTGCCACTGGAAAGCGTGAAGGCTTTGGTAGAGGTAATGCAGGAGTTTGAAAAGCGCTTTTCTTAACAGCCGTGATTAGTGATTGGTGGTTAGTGATTAGGTCACTATATACTTAAACCCACTATTCACCAGTCACTAAGCACTAATCACGGCTGCTGTCCCGTGGAAGATAATTCTCCAAAAATGGTTACATTTGCCCTCTATGGCAGAGTTAACTGAAAACCGCTTTTCGGCGGATGATAAAAAGGCGCTTTGGCTTACCCTTCTTGCATTTTTGAGCTATGTTGGCTATTCTTTTTTTTCCACCGGCTTTTACCAACATGACGAGATCGGGCATTATTTCAATATGCGCGAGTTCTGGAACAACCCTAACATCATTTTGGGTAACTCCGCCAAAACCGGCTACAAGCTTATTTATGTAGTACCCGCTTTATTGGGCAATAAATTCCTGATCTATTTTAATTCGGCCCTGGCCGCTCTCACCTGCTTCATTACTTATAAAGTGGCGCAGCGCTTAGGCAGTAAATTAGCCTGGCTCGCTTTCTTCCTCGTGGCCCTGCAACCTTACTGGATACAGCTCTCCTTCCGTAACTACGCCGACACTTTTAGCGGATTTGTTTTGATCAGCGCGCTGTATTTTCACTTTGAAAAAAAATATATTGTTTCCGCACTCATTCTTTCTTTTGCGGGCATAGTAAGACAGGAGTTCTTATTGCTTATTCCAATTTACGGAGTATGGCACGCCATGAACAAACGCTGGCTTATCTTCTTTTTACTGGGCATCTTCCCACTCATAAACAACATCTGGGGCTTTATGGCCACCGGCGAACCTCTCTACCTACTCACTTCAAGCGCAAAAACAGCCGCGCGTTACGCCGATGAATGGCCGCGCCAAGGGTTCGACCACTATTTTAAAATGGGTGTTGTTATCTGGGGTGCCGCGCAATATTTACTGTTGTTCATGTTCTTCGTCCTGTTCTTCCTACGAAGAATGAAACTTTTCAACGAACCGGATTTCCTGAAAGAGAATAAGAACAGTTCCGACAGATCTTATTCCGTGCTCTTCATTTCGGTTCCGTTTGTAATGTACTTCTTTACACATTGCGTCTTTAACTGGGAGAGCATAAAACTCGGCGCTTCCACGGGCGGTAACCTTCGCTATATGGACGCAGTTACTCCGCTGGTGGCATTATTAGGTTGCATCGCTCTCGACCGCGTACGCTTCGTAACCAAAAAAGGCGGGTTATGGGGTGCCATGGGCGTTTATCTTTTATTAGTTGGAGTATTCCTCACTTACAAACACAATAACGTGATCCTGCTTACTGAACCCAACCAGAATGGCGAAGCACCCGCACGCGATTACCTATCCTTATTATTCTCTATCGCGGCGCTGGCCTGCGTTATCATGATCCAAAAACAAAAGAGCATTACCACCGCGCTCGCTGTGATCTCTTTACTTTATGTATTGGTCTCTGTAAAACCCTTCAAATTAACTCCCGAAGATCTTACCATGGAAAAGATCACAACTTCCATGATAGCGAAGAAATATACAGAGACCCAAAGACCCATTTTTGTCAACCATACACTTTTCAAATATTTCTACGATAAAAAGGCGCGCGGTATTTACAAACACCAGGTATACATGGACAGCCTCTCTTTAGAAACCGCCCCGGCAGGTTCGGTGATCATTTGGGAAAGTCACTACGGGTATCGTCCTAAACTGAACAAGAATACGGTGACTGCAGATTATTTTACACGCAGGCCGCAAATGTACGTACTGCAGCAAAACCAGATCTCTAACGACCAACGTTTCCAGGCACTTATTTTTGAAAAAGTAAAGTGATAGCCCCGGGCAAAAAAAGGTTCCTATTCGCGCTCTCTTTTACGGAAGGCGGGGCTGTTATGGCAACCGAACTGATAGGCGCTAAAATTCTTGCCCCCTATTTTGGCACTTCCCTTTATGTTTGGACCTGCGTAATGGCATTGACCTTAGGCGGACTGGCAGGTGGTTATTTTTTCGGCGGGAAGTTATCTCAAAAGGTAAATTCGGAAAAGATCCTGTTTACAACCGTTCTTTTTGCGGCAGTGTACATGTGTATCCTTCCATTTTTTTCGCCACTCTTTTTATCGCTGGCGGGACTCACTTCCTTAATTCCCGCTGTGTTGATCGGCAGCGCTGTTGTTTTATTGCCACCTGTTTTTTTAATGGGCATGGTCTCACCCCTATTGATAAAATCGTTGACCGAAAAAGCGGAAGAAAGCGGCAAGAGAGCCGGTGAGGTTTATGCCATCTCAACGGTTGGCGGTATACTATTTTGTTTTCTAACAGGATTTTATTTGATCCCGCAATTGGGCCTGCAATATTCCTTACTGCTTGTATCGGGATTGCTCGTAATTTTTCCGGTCATATATTTTATTAAAGGAAAGAATTACTTCTCTACACTTATTTATTTTGTTTGCGCAGCCGGACTCATTTACAGCGCGGCAAAGAAAACAAATTCAGTCTATGTTTCAGAGGGACTCCTTGGCAAATTAGAGATCCGCGATGATCTTTACCAGTTCAGTACAAATACCGAACGCGAACCCTGTCGCCTTCTCCTGATGAATAACGTGATACAATCGGCTATGAGCCTGAAGACCGGTGAATCAAAGCTGGAATACACTTCGCTTATTCAGAAGAACCTTGATACGCTTGGCAAAAAACCGAAGAATGTTCTATTGCTGGGGCTCGGAGGAGGCGTGCTGGCGAATGAATTTGCAAAGCGAAATATGCTGGTTACCGCAGTTGAATTAGATCCGCGCGTTGTTGAAGTAGCAAAAGATTATTTCAGCCTGAACAAAGGTGTGGAGATCATACAAGATGACGCACGTCATGCTTTGTACGGGATAAATAAAAAATTCGATCTGGTGATGCTTGATCTTTTTCATGGCGAGACCACACCTTCACATGTTTTGAGTGTGGAGAGTTTTGAAAGGTTAAAATCGCTGTTAAATGAAGATGGACTGATCGTTCTGAATACTTATGGCTATTTAAAGGATAAAACAGCAGAAGGCAACCTGATCCTGCTGAACACTTTACAAAAGGCAGGCTTGAATTATAAAATTTGCTGGGTGGGCGACAAAACCCACGAGGACTTCCGAAATTTCGAGATCTTTTGCTCCATTGAACCGATCCAGCAAAACCTGGTGGCACAGTTGGAAGAAAAAATTCCGGATGTGGGAGAGATAGTGATCAATACAGATGCAAAGCCGGTTTTAGAATACGCCAATGCCCGTGCTGCCAAAAGATGGAGATTTGAGTATTTAAGGAACTTCGTAAGGATGACTCCACTGTAAGAGTTGTGTCAGACCCGAACTCCAATCAAAAGAACATCGTCCACTTGCTCTAATTCTCCCATCCACTCCTGCAGGTTTTTATCGAGTTGGGCCTTTTGCTCTTCCATCGGCAAATTACAATTTGCAAGTAGCAATCGTTCCAATTGCTTATACATGAATTTTTTTCCTTTCGGGCCGCCAAACTGATCCGGAAATCCATCTGTTAAGAGATATACAGTATCCCCTTTTTGCAGCTCCACTGTGCGAAGAACAAAAGGTTCGTGATCACGAGGCGATTTTCCCACCGGCATTTTATCTGCAGCGTGACTGGTTACTTCATTATTCCTTACGAGATAAAAAGAATTATTAGCGGCCGCGTATTCGAGCGTATTTGTTTTGAAATCAAAGGCCGTCAATACGCAGTCCATTCCGTCCTTTCCACCTTCTGCACTACCATCGTCCTTTAGCGAATTGATCAAACGACTGCGTGTATGGTTCAATATTTCGTTGGGTTTTTCAAGGTGTTTTTCGTTCACAGCCTCATTGAGGAACGATATGTTGAGCAGGCTCATAAAAGCGCCCGGCACACCGTGACCTGTACTGTCGGCCGTAACGAGGTAAAATCGGTTATGCGAGTGTGTTGCCCAATAGAAATCGCCACTTACGATATCTTTTGGCCGGAAATACACAAAATACTCGGGCAGATTCTCTGTTAAAAGAGCATCACTTGCCAAAAGTGCTCTTTGAATACGTTGTGCATAGGTGATCGAATCCACAATTTCCTTTTGCTTGTGTTCGATCACATGGTTCTTTAGCTCTACCTCGGCCTTTTGCGCTTCGATGATCTTGTTCTTGCGCTTGTTGTTCTGTAAGTTCCGGTAAACGATCACGGCCAGTATCATCACCAGCAGGAATCCGAATGAAACACCGTATATGATCAATTTCTGACGCTTACTCTCGGCCGCCGCCTCGGCAGCTCTTCTTTCTT
Source organism: Bacteroidia bacterium (assembly GCA_025451115.1). Lineage (GTDB taxonomy): Bacteria > Bacteroidota > Bacteroidia > B-17B0 > Aurantibacillaceae > PALSA-968. Next base: position 32,399 of record JANWKZ010000033.1, read on the forward strand.
CTTCGGCGATCATCTGCGATTCCTTCTTCTCAAACTCAAAACTCATTTCATGTTTCACCAGCTCTTTTTGCTCGGCTTCATTATCTACACTATCTTTTAAAAGAATGAATTTTTTATACGCGGCATAAGCAAGAACAGGTTTGTTCATTTTCTCATAGATCTCCGGTAGGTTCTTATATCCCTCCCGTTCGTACTCTATCAATCCGAGTTCATGCGCCGCAGCTATCGAACGAATACTGATCTGCTCCGCTTCTTTCAGTTTGCTGAGACTTGTATAGACACTGGCAATACTGAGATCGGCCGTCAGTACACCAACCTTATCTTCCATCACAGCGTATTTAGTGTTCGCTTCCGTGAAATAGGAAAGCGCTGTTTGATACTCCTTTTTATTCTGGTAAACGGTTCCGAGATCCATAAGGGTATTAGCCACAGTATAATCATCCCCGATCTCCTTAGCCAGGGTCATGGCTTTTTCCATATACGATTTAGCCACTTCAAAATTTCTGTTTAAAAAGTGGACCTGCCCGATATTGGCCAATGATTGGGCAATACCTTCCTTATTCCCCATTTTTTCCTCCAACTTCAGGCTTCTTCCATGAAACTCAAGCGACTTTGAAAATTCCCTGGTATTCTTGTACACATCACCCAGGGAACTCAATACATTCTTCAGAACATCTTCGGCTCCTATTTTCTCGCAGATCTTCACACAGCGCAATTCCATATCCAGGGCCTTTGCATACTCCGATATTTCGTTATACGTATTACCTATATTGCCAAGCGTCTTCGCCATACCCAGTGAATCACGGATCTGTTCGCGGTAAGAAAGTGCCTGCTGGTAATACATCAAAGCCTGTGTGAAATCGCTTAGGTTATAATAGGCCACGCCAATTTTATGGAGAAAAAGCCCTTTACTTTTTGGTGAATGCCCGATAGAAGCCAGCATAATTCCTTGTTTGGCACAGGCGATCGCCTTTTCATACTCTCCTGCATCGAAGTATAGCTCAATGACCTTTTCTACCGAACTGATCTTTACGCTGTCGGGCTTTCCCGACTTCATTACCGCCGTGAACATAGAGTCGGCGTTCTGGGAAAATGAGGGGCAAACGGAAAATATCCAAATGATCAGAAATAGCAATATAGCGTGATGCCTGGTCATTTAATCGAGTTAATGGCAATGAAAGTACGATTTATTTATAAAAAAGCTTGATAATACCCCTTTAGGGTGATACAGCCCCTCCATTTGAAGCTTAAATTCCTCCATTAGAAAGATGCTAAAATGAGATATTTTGCTATATTGCCTACAATTTTAGAAAAATATTTTAACACCAAAATCTCATGAAATCATCATTTTTTACTCAAAGAAACGTCTTATTTATCCTGGTCTTTCTTTTGACTTTTTCTTTAAACGCTACCGATCTGTATTGGATAGGTGGAACGGGTAACTGGAACGATGCGAGCCATTGGTCTACTACATCCGGTGGTGCTGCCGGCGCGGTAATACCTACTGCCGCCGATAATGTATTTTTTGATGCGAATTCTTTCACCGTCCCAAGTCAAACAGTTACCATAAATAGCACGGCGGCCTGTGCCGACATGGATTGGACGGGAGCGGCCTTTAGTCCTCACCTAACCTCTAACGGAGGAGCTCCCTTAAGCATCCACGGCTCACTTACCTTTATTTCTGCCATGACATTTAACATGGTAAATAGTGATGTTTATTTCAGGGGAACTACATCCGGCAAAACCATTACCTCGGCCGGGCAAACGTTTAACACTTCAGCTATTTTTGATGGAATTGGAGCTAGCTGGGCCTTGATGGACGCCTTTACAGGAAACAGTTATTTTAATCTTATAAATGGAAGTGTTAGTTCTAATAACAATACCATAACATGTGGCTATTTGACTTCAAACAGTGGGCTTACCAGGAGCCTTAATCTTGGCACTTCTACAGTTAATGTCACGGCCCCGGGCGGTACATTTGACGTAAGTACAACAGGCTTAACATTCAATGGAGCATCATCAACTATCAATTTCACCAATAGCGGAGCAAATATCCTAAACGGAGCTGCACATACTTTCAATAAGGTAAATTGGACTCACGCTGCAGGGAGTGGTTCAGTAAATGGTTCCGGTTCTATTCAAACAATATCATTTACCGGCACAGGTCTTTTTTATTTTACTGGCGCGGTTACAAAGATCGTTTCAAACTTATTTCTTGGGTTACAAAGTAACTCTCCTGTTGATACTTTAAATCTTGCCGCGGGTTCTACTTGCGAAGTGGTGGCCGGTTATACAACAGCTGTTAAGGCTATTAATGCAAATGGCACGTGTGCCTCTCCAGTCATTTTTCAGAAATCTGCCGGAGCACAACCTGCAGGCTTTAGTTCCATATCGCCGATCCTGGTAAATTATGCCCGGATAAATAACATTGCTGCAAGTGGTTCTACATTTACAGCCAACAACAGCTTTGATCTTGGGGGTAATACAGGTTGGATAATCAATACTCCTGCATCGCAAAACCTCTATTGGGTTGGAGGAACCGGAAACTGGAATAATGCGGCGCACTGGTCATTTACCAGCGGAGGTTCGGGAGGCGCTTGTATTCCAAACAAATATGACAATGTATTTTTTGATGCCAACTCATTTTCAGGGTCTTCGACGATCACTATAAACGTCATCTCTGAATGCAATAACATGAATTGGACCGGGGCCATCAACACTCCCACGCTGAATGGAGCCAGCGACCTTAACATATACGGATCTCTGACATTGATCTCGGCTATGACGAATAGCTTTAACGGAAAACTCTATTTCAGATCCACCGCGTCAGGAAATAACATCACTTCGGCCGGGAAATCGTTTACTAATGAGGTTCATTTTGATGGCGCTAATGCAGACTGGACATTACAGGATGCTCTTACACTAACAGGTTTAGCGGGAGCCTTGTTTTTGGACAATGGATATCTTGTTACGAACGATCAAACGGTGTCATTCTATAATTTTAGTACCTCAGGCACCAATACCAGGGGATTATACTTAGGGACTTCAACTATTACTATATCCGGTGCAAATGGAAGTGGGTACGCCTGGTGGGGAGATGGTTCTAATTTTTCTGTTGATGGAAGCACCTCTACAATTATTTGCACTCAC
>JANWKZ010000034.1 GCA_025451115.1 Bacteroidia bacterium
AATGTGCCAAATGATGACCTTACCCGCGCCCAAAAGAACCTCGCCGCCGATGAAATGCGCGAACTTGTGAAAGGTCTTTCTTATGATGGCTACGATAATTACCTGTACAGCATGCAGCAGAACTACCAGCGTATGCAACACATCGGGCAATACCCGCCCAACAACCTGCTCAATCCTTTCGCCTGGGCTAAGTTCATTAAGGACCTAAAGGCGGGGAAATTGAAGATCAAGTAGGTTATTCGTTAAATGTTATTGATTATGCGTAACAGCCGTAATGGTCAATATGGATCCACATCCGTTTTCAAACGAACTTTTGAGAAAAGCTTATCCGAACGAAAATCAAAGATCAGCTTCCATAAATACTCCCGCACCTTTCCGGCTGAGTAATCCCTTTCTATCTTTAAAAGAATTTGCTTATGGTATTCATTCTTGATGCGGGCTACGATCGGGAATTCAGGACCAAGTACACGTTGCGCGAACAATTTCTTCAGGTCATCTCCGAATTTATCGGAAGCTTCGTTCAACAGGTCGTAATCTTTACAAATAAAAGTAAAGCTAAACAGGCGTGTGAAGGGCGGATACAAATGTTCCTTTCTCTCTGCAAGCAGCGAGTTATACATCTGCTTGTAATCATGCTTCAATACCCAATTAATAACGGGGTGCGTGGGTTGTGTTGTTTGAATAAGCACTCTTCCCTTCTTTTGCTTGCGCCCTGCCCTGCCGCTCACCTGCGTCATTAATTGAAAAGCGCGCTCGTAAGAGCGAAAATCAGGATAACTCAATAAATGATCGGCCTGCAAAACACCAACCAATCCTACATGATCGAAATCCAGGCCTTTGGTTACCATTTGCGTGCCGGTGAGAATATCTATTTCGCCCGCGTCGAAGTCCTCGATGATCTGTTTGTAGGCATGCTTACTTCTTGTAGAATCAATATCCATCCGCTTGAGCTTTGCATCGGGCAACAGGATCTCTATCTCCTCCTCTATTTTTTGTGTACCGAAGCCGCGGTAACGCAGATCCGTACTTCCGCAGGCATTACAGGCTTTAGGCGGGTTGGTTGTGTAACCGCAATAGTGACAGGTCAATTTCTGCGTTGCTTTATGATAGATCAAAGAAACATCACACTGCACACAACAAGGCACATAACCGCATGTATAACACTCGGTATAAGGTGCAAAACCGCGGCGGTTCTGGAAAAGTATTACTTGTTCCTTTTCTTTGAGTTTCCTCTGTATCTCATCCAGCAAGGCGGGGGAAACAATATTTTCAGAGGAAGCCTTTTTGGTCTCACCGGCTTTAGTGTCTATTATTTCAATATCCGGCAGCGATGATTCACCATGGCGTTCATTAAGTTCAACAAAACCATATTTGTTTTGTTGCGCGTTGTAATAACTTTCAATACAAGGTGTAGCAGTGCCCAGTAACACTTTTGCTTTATGCAGTGTAGACAAATAAATTGCCGCGTCGCGGGCGTGATAACGGGGAGCCGGGTCCTGTTGTTTGTAAGAAGAATCGTGCTCCTCATCTACAATGATCAATCCCAGGTTATCGAAAGGAAGGAACAATGCACTTCTCGCCCCCACAATAACCCTGTAATTCGATTGATTCAGCGCGTCCTTCTTTGGGCCTGTCAAAACTGAGTTCCACACTTCTACCCTTTCGTTATCGGAAAAGCGGGAATGATAAACACCAACCTGGTCGCCAAAGTATTTTTTTACACGCGAGATCAATTGCGTAGTAAGCGCGATCTCGGGCACAAGGTATAAGGCCTGTTTTCCTCTTCTTAAGGTTTCTTCTATCAGCGAACAGTAGATCTCGGTCTTTCCGCTGCCTGTTATGCCATGCAGCAGGCAAACGTCGTGTTCTTTATAACTTTCCTCTATCTGCTCAAAAGTTTTTGTCTGGACTGCCGACAGTTTTTTCTTTAACTGAACGGTATCATCCAACTCTAAACGACCGGTCTCAAATTCCTTTTGCTCAAAGATCCCTTTTTTCACCAGGGCGCTGACAGCCGCAACGTCCACATGCTTGGCCATTGCATTCTTCTTTAGCCATTTGTTATCGCTGCCCTCTTCATCGCGTTTCGACTCTTTCAGATAGAACATGAGCGCTTCCAATTGCTTAAAGGCTTTTTTCTCCAGGGCTTCAAAAAGTTCCTTCATTTTGTTTTCAGGCTTGTATTCATCGGCCAGACGAACGTAGGAAACCATTTTTGGCTTGTACTTTTCTTTAACCTCTTCAAATAGAAGGACGAGTTTCTTCGCCAGCAATTGCTTGATCACCGGCTGTGGGTTTTTCACAGAAAGTATTTGTGAAGCTTCGTTATACGTTAATACGTTCCTGGTTTCAAGAGCCTCTAGTAAAATGTACTCGTTATCGCTTAGGGTTTCCTTCTTGAAATCGTATTCGGTATTCAACGCCAGTTTGGTCTCGCTGTTCAGTTTAAGGCCAGATGGCAGAGCAGCGTTCATGACCTCGCCGCGATAACACAAATAATAATTGGCTATCCAATCCCAAAAAGCGAATTGCTTTTCATTGACGATCGGAAGCGTATCCAAAACTTCCTCCACGTATTTGGCCGTATAGGAAGGCGGCGTTTCATGAATTTTTACTACCAGCGCGCTATAAAATTTACTCTTTCCAAATTGCACCAACACGCGCAATCCCGGCTTCACTTTTTCGTTCAGTTCGAAAGGAACACGGTAGGTATAATAATTGGGAACCGCCAGCGGTAGTAATACATCTACAAAAAAGGTCTGGCGTGACATTTTAATTTTTTAAGTAGCCGGCAACACCTTCGCAGCGCACTCGCCGAAACCAATGCGTAGATCGCCTTTTTTACACCAGCCACGCAGGATCACCGTATCATGGTCGTTAATGAACTTGCGTTCGCTGCCATCTTTCATTTTTAGTGGGTTGGTGCCGCGCCAGCTAAGCTCAAGCATGGAACCGAACTGGTGTTTCTCAGGACCGCTGATAGTTCCGGATGCCATCATATCGCCCACGTTTATGTTACAACCATTCACGGTATGATGCGCCAACTGCTGCTCCATGGTCCAGTACATATAACGGTAATTGCTTTCGCAAACGCGCGCAGCTTCTGAGTTCTCGGGTTTTATATAAACCTCGAGGTTAATATCGATGTTCTTTTTACCGCTGTATTCGAGGTAAGGCAATACTTTTGGTTCCTGCTTATAGCCTTTCACACGAAAAGCTTCCAGCGCTTCTATGGTTACGATCCATGGAGACATTGTAGAAGCGAAATTCTTTGCCAGGAAAGGTCCCAGCGGAACATACTCCCATGTTTGAATATCGCGCGCGCTCCAATCGTTGAACAGTACCATACCAAAAATGTACTCGCCTGCCTTATCCGTAGAAACGCTCTCTCCCATTTGGGTTGATCTACCAATTATAAAAGCGGTCTCCAATTCAAAATCCAGCAATTTACAGGCGCCAAAAACGGGCGGCGCATCGGTTGGTTTGGTTTGTCCTTTTGGACGATGGAAACTATGACCGGAAACGCAAATGGAAGAAGCTCTTCCGTGGTAGCCCACAGGCAAATGCTTCCAGTTAGGTAGTAAGGCATTTTCCGGATCTCGGAACATCTTACCTACATTCGTGGCGTGATCGATGCTGGAATAAAAATCGGTGTAGTCGCCAATACGAACCGGCAACAACATCGTTACATCTTTTTGAAATTTAAATACGATCTCGCGGTCGGCCTTATTATCCTGGAGTTGCTTATTGTCGGTCTGTAATAATTCTGAGATCCTTGCCCGTAGGGCGCCCGTAGTTTCTTTACCAAGCCCGATGAAGTCATTGAGATAAGTACGCGCGAAAACGTTTACCGGGAGAGGAATATTGTTAAAATAACTTAACTCATGTAATTTCTGGAGGTCGATAACGTATTCCCCAATAGCGCAGCAGGCATGCGGATCCGTCTTACCGTCGGTGAACATACCGAAAGGCAGATTTTGTATAGGAAAATCGCTATCGGGTTTCACCTCTATCCACGAACGGAGTGAGGGGTCTTGAAGGTTCTTGCTCATAGGCTCAAATATGAGGGTAAATTTAGCGATAGATGTTAATAAACCATGCATTTTTTTGCCAACAGGCATAGAAAAACCAATTACTTTTAAACTATGAACAAGAACCTTGCGAAAGAGCTTGACGATCTGAAGGGAGCGGGCGTTATTGATGAGGAAACCTCGGTTCGTATCAATGAGTATTACAAAGCCCGGGGCGACGATTCGCATAACCGACTTTTCGTGGTTTTTGGTATCCTGGGCGCCATCCTGGTGGGATTGGGTCTTATCCTGATCATCGCGCATAACTGGGATGATCTTTCGAGGCCCGTTAAAGTGTTCTTTTCTTTCCTTCCCCTTATTGTGGGGCAGTTCTTTTGTGCTTTTTCGCTGCTCAAAAAACCAAACAGCCCGGCCTGGAAAGAAAGTTCAACCGTTTTTGTCTTCTTCGCAGTGGGATCGAGCATTTCTTTGATCAGCCAGGTGTATAACATTCATGGCGAGCTGAGCACTTTTCTCTTTACTTGGATGTTGTTGTGTCTTCCCTTGGTTTATATCATGAAATCCTCAATGACCTCGCTGCTTTATTTGGTTGGAATTACCTATTACCAGGTAGCCAGCAATTATAATTTCGATCTTTTCAATCATCACCATAAGGAATCCTTCAATTACTGGTGGATGTTGTTGCTTATCATTCCACATTACTACTCTATTTACCTAAGGAACCCGAACAGCAATTACCTTACTTTTCATAACTGGCTCGTTCCTATTTCGCTTACTATTTCACTTGGCGCTATTACGCGTCATACCGAGGAATTCATTTTCATCGCTTACATGTGCCTGTTCTCCATTTTCTATATGATAGGAAATTCAGAGTTCTTCAATCACACGCGTCGCAGAGTGAACGGCTACCTTGTGATCGGTTCACTCGGCACGATGCACATTTTAATGATGATGAGCTTCCACTGGTTCTGGGAAGAACTTTCATCGAAACACATGGAGGCAGACGATCTTACCAGCCGCGAATTCTTTGTTACCATCTTAATGACCTCCATTGCCACGATCATGTACTTTGCAACAAACAAAGGAAAAAACTTTAAAGAACTGCATCCTATGAAATTGGTATACGCCATTTACATAGTAATTTTCCTCATTGGCATGAATAATTCCGTTGTGCCTGTCATTCTTACCAACCTGCTTGTGCTCGGATTGGGGGTATTCACTATCCGGTTAGGAACAAAGGCTGATCATCTTGGGGTATTGAATTATGGTTTATTGACCATTACCACGCTCATCATCTGCCGCTTTTTTGATAGCCACATGAGCTTTGTGATACGCGGGCTTCTCTTCGTTTTGGTGGGAGCCGGTTTCTTTGTGACAAATTATTTGATGCTAAGAAAGAGAAAGGAGGCCAATAATCCATGAAAAGGCCCGTCTTCATATTTTTCATCATTATAGCCCTGCTACAGTTGGCGGTTCCTGCGAAATTGATCCTTGACAAGGAGAACATCCTCACTATGGGTGTCCCTTATAAATTCCGCACAGCTCCGGTTGACCCTTATGATCCATTCCGTGGAAAATACATTACGCTCAGCTTTGACGCAAACCAGTTTGAAGTGCCCAACGATAGCTCCTGGCAAACCAACGATATCGTTTACGTGCATTTAGGAAAAGACAGCGCCGGCTATGCTAAAATAAAAGACATCACCAAGCAGCCGCCTGCCGATGGAAACATCGATTACGTGAAGGCGAGGATACAATACGCCTATGATAATATGGTGACGATAGATTATACATTCAACCGTTTCTATATGGAAGAAAGTAAAGCTGCCGACGCAGAAACAACTTACCGCGCCATGCAATGGGATACCGCGCAGCACGTTTATGCACTGGTAAACGTAAAGAACGGCGATGCGGTGATAAAGGATGTAATGATAAACGATAAATCTATAGCCGACCTGGTGGAGGAACAAAAATGATGGGAAAAAGACTACTCCTATACATCGTCCTCTCTTTTGTTGCCCTTCCCTTTTTTTCCCAGAACCTGGATGATTTTATGACCGAACTGAAGAAGGGAAGCGAATTGCAGAACGCTTCTATCAGTTTGTGCGCCATGGATGCCAAAACAGGATCTGTTGTTTGCGAATACAACGGAAAGACCAGTCTTACGCCCGCCAGCACCATGAAGATCGTGACTACGGCGAGTGCATTTCAATTATTGGGAAAAGATTTCAGGTTTGAAACGGTTCTACAGCACAGCGGAACTTTTGATAAAACTACCGGGGTACTTGACGGCGACCTGATCATTAAAGGAAGCGGAGATCCTTCTCTGAACTCTGAATATTTCAGGAAACCTGAGGATACTTTTCATGTAGCAAACAAATGGGCAAGTATTTTAAAAGATAAAGGCATTAAGAAAATAACCGGTCAAATTGTGCTTGACGTGAGTTGCTTTGAGGAAGACATTCCCGGCACCTGGGTATGGGGTGATCTTGGAAATTATTTTGGCGCCGCACCGCATGGGCTTTCTTATAACGACAATAAATTTTACATTGTATTTAAGGCAGCCGCTAAAGCCGGAGATTCTGTTTGCGTGAAATGTACTGTTCCTTGTATTGACGGATTATGTTTTCAGAACAGCGTGAAAGCCGGAGGCAGCGAGGATAACGCGATCGTTTACAGGGCGCCATTTAGTAATAATGTTACCATACACGGTACTTTACCCGCAAGCAGTAAAACGCAGTCTATAGAGGCTTCCCTGCCTGATCCTTCCCTCCTGCTTGCCAAACATTTGCAAACGGCGTTAACGACGGCAGGAATTGAATTAAAGAATACCGCCACTCAAAAACTTACCGCATACAACCGGAAACAATACACTTCTTCTCGCAGTCATTTATACACCTACCGCTCTCCTACCCTCGAAAAAATAATTTACTTTACCACATTACACAGCAATAACATGTACGCAGAAAGTATTTTTAAAACGATGGCTTTAAAGAAAGGCGGCTGGGGAAGCACCTGGCAGGGCATGACCACCGTGAACAATCATTTAAAAAGCAAAGGCTTCGACATGAGCGGGCTGTTCATTAATGATGGCAGCGGTCTTTCAAGGAGCAATGCGGTTACTTCTGAGCATTTGAGTAAAATACTGCAAATGATGTACGCAGATAGCAGCGTTAAGGCTCCTTTTTATAATTCTTTACCTATTGCAGGCGTGAGCGGTTCTTTACGCAGCCTGGGCAAAGGCACAGCCTTAGAAAATAACTTCCGCGCCAAGAGCGGCTACATTACCCGCGTTCGTTCCTACGCCGGCTACATGAAAGCCAAAAGCGGTAAGGACATCTGCGTAAGTCTCATCATAAACAACTTTAACGGCAGCCCCACCGACACCAAGAAAAAGATGGAAGAGATCTTTTTGAAAGTGTATGAGCTCCTTTGATCTAAGCTCATTTATTATCAATTAATTAACAGCCCATGCGCAGGCCGGAAGAATGCCTTACCTTCGGTGTACCGAAGGTTGTCATTCAGAAAAGGCGGAAAAAAGATGTTAAAAAATGGCTTCGGGAATAGGGACGCGTGGGATTCACGGGTGAAACACGAGTTCGATTCTCGTACGGGCTACAGCCTGGTTACAAGTACAGGTGCAGGGTTTCTTCGGCCTGCGGCACTGCAATTTTTTCTCAAAAAGCTCTGCTCGGAGTTGATCCCCTGCCTTCATTTACGGTTGCTGCATCCAATGACACGCTTTGCGCGGGTGATACAGTTCACTTTACCGCCACGGGCGCAAATACCTATACCTGGATGCCCGGAGCAATAACCGGTTCTGCCCCGGCATTTACTCCGTCCGTAACAACTGTTTATACTGTTACCGGTGCAGGTTCTAACGGCTGTATCCATAAACAATTCCCGGGTATTACAGTTAACCCGCTTCCCAATTATTATCCCACGGCTACACATACACTGATGTGCCCCGGCGATACAACCACCTTAAAAGGAGTCGGCTCCTCTGCTTATTCATACACCTGGCTGCCGGGTAATCTTAACAGCCAGTACGCAGTTGTTTCTCCAACGGTAACCACTATATACGCCGTAA
>JANWKZ010000035.1 GCA_025451115.1 Bacteroidia bacterium
CGGGCAGGGTCTCTTTATTGTTCACGGCACGAACTGCCCTGTTGAGGTATACCAGCGCCTCTCCGCGTTCGTCGTAATATTGTATAAGCAAAAGGCCCAGCTCCTGGTTTGCGTTAAAATTGAGACTGTCTTTTTCGAGGACCTTATGATAATAATCGCGTGCGCCCTGGTAGTCGCCATTCGTTACAAGATGAGCCGCCATTGGAAATTGCGCAAAAGCGGGGATCGAGAAAAAGATCATCGCAATGGCAACAACTAAACCCGGCAAGGCTTTCTTTATACGCATACCTGAAATTTTGAAGGGGCTATATTAAGCAATTTAATTGTAAACCGGAAAACGGATCAGTTCTTGCGCTGGCCAATCATTCCCATCTTATAAAGTTCATCCAGGTATATACGCTTACCCTGGTAAACCGCGGTGATGAACACATCGGGCTGGCCTGCTGCTTTCACTTTGGCCCGGTGGAATTGCGCTTTGGGCAGGGTAAGGAAATCGCCTCCTATGGTAATACGATAAATACCATCATTGAGGTATAGCTTTTCAATTTTACCGAGGCCCGCGAGATGTTTGCCGGAGTAATTCTGCGGTTTACGGTAAGCGGCTATCTGAACCCGGTAGATAAGTCCGGGGATAGGTTCATCGGGCTTGAAGGCATCCTCTGTTTTCACAGTATCGGTTTTAGTGGGTGTTGGTGTATTTGTAACAACCGGTTCCGGCGCAAGCGTATCAAAGTTCACATTGATCACGCGCTCCATATAGGAAGTGATATTCTGCGCGTCAATAACAAAGGTCTTCTCCGGTAATTTGCCCCAGGTATAAGTTAGTTTATAGTTATTGCCCGCAGGTAAGTTTACGAGGTAATTACCTGTTTCTGTATTCGACTTTACCTGTGCGTAAACAAGACTTTTGCTCGGAACTTCGATCTTTAATTGTCCCTCAACAGGTTTTCCCTGCACAGAAATAACACCTTTCACCAATGCTAAAGCAGGCTCAAAGCCGGGCATGCCGGGAGTAACCATGTAAATGTCCTGCAATCCTTCGCCATCTTCTTTACCCGAAGCGTAATACCCGTGTTTTCCATCTGCAGACAGCACATAATAACTGTCGCGGTCGGGCGAGTTGATGGGATAACCCAAATTCTCGGGAGGGCCCCAGGTTGAATCGGTGAGATTAAGTTTGGTCTTGAAAATATCGTAGCTGCCCATGCTGTTGAGTCCGCAGGAAGAATAGACAAGTGTTCTTCCATCCGGATGAATGAAAGGCGCGTCGTCGTCGTATTTTGTATTGATCTTATCTCCTAAGTTCTGCACATTGCCCCAGCTTCCATCGGCCTGCAGGGTTGCTTTGTAAATATCCCTTCCGCCATAACCACCTTTACGGTCGCTCACAAAAAAAAGCACGCGCCCGTCGGCCGACATAGAACAGCTTCCTTCCCAGGAGAGCATCTGGTTCACATCACCGCGCAAGGCTTCAGGCACGCTCCAGGTATTACCCTGTAAATAACTTACGTAAAGATCGCCGCTGTTGCTGCGGTTGTCTTTATAAATGAAAAGCGTTTGTCCGTCTGAAGAAAGCGAAACGGCGGCGTCGTGATCGTTGGTTTTAATGGTGGGTCCAACGCCTCTGCCGCCCTGCCATTGTCCGTCTTTTTTCTTACTGATGTATACGTCTTCATAATACATTCCGTACGGATCGGGTTCGTTGAAATAGTTCTGTCTTCCGCCGATAGAAGAATCTCCGGCGTAGGTAAACACCATGGTCTCTTCATCCGAAGATATGATGGGCACATATTCTGATCCCGGTGTATTGAGCGGTTTGCCCATATTCTGGATCTTGGCGGGCAGCGGGTTTGCCATTAAGGTTTTTCCGTTGTTACAGTAATTGGCCAGCAGATCGGCCGCCTCAAGTTCTTTCGCGCTTAATTTCTTATTTTTAGTTTTATAGATCTCCAGTTGCGCGAGTGCTTCATCGAATTTGTAGTTGAGATGAAAGGCGCGGGCAACATCGTAATCAATACCCGCTATCTTTTTATTCTTGTTATAGGCTTTCTGGATGAGTTCGAGGGCCAGTGGATGTACGTCAGCCCGTTCCAGGGCTGCCAGACCGGTGATGAATTGCAGGTAGGTTTCTTCAGGATGTTCTTCCTGCAGTTTGAGGAAGATGGGAAGCGCCAGCCATTTCAGGCCGTCATCATAAAAGGCCTGGGCCTTTTCCATCGAGTCCTTTTGGGTCTTACGCCATTTGCGGGTATTAAGGCTTTGCGAGAAAGCTGAAGTGAAGGAAAAAAGCAGAATTACGAGGATAACTTTTTTCATCGGGTAAAGGTTTTTCATAGGCTAGGCAAATATAATAAAACAGGATTAATATAAGCCCGGTATTCTATTAAATGCTAATTTTGTCTTTGCAATTATCAAAGACGATTTATGAGCACTTTAGTTATATTCAGGCATGGACAATCGGTGTGGAACCTTGAGAACAAGTTCACCGGCTGGGTGGATGTTGAGCTCTCGGCAAAAGGAGTAGAAGAAGCAAGGGCCGCCGGCCATAAATTGAAAGGATTTAAATTTGACCAGGGCTTTACTTCCGGGCTTATCCGTGCCCAAAAAACCCTCATCCTGGCTTTAGAAGCGAGCGGTCAGCCCACCCTGGATGTGATCCGCGATCCGGCGCTTAACGAACGCATGTATGGCGACTTGCAGGGATTGAACAAAGCGGAGACCGCGCAGAAATTTGGCGAAGAGCAGGTGAAGATCTGGAGAAGAAGTTTTGATATTGCTCCGCCTAATGGAGAGAGTTTAAAAGATACCGCTGAGCGTGTGATCCCATATTTTGAAAAGGAGATCGCACCTTTGTTGAAGGAGGGAAAGAATATTGTGATAGCGGCGCATGGTAATAGTTTACGCGCACTCATCATGCATTTGGAAAAAATGACGCCCGCGCAGATCCTCGAATTTGAAATTGGCACTGCAGTTCCGCGGGTATATGAGCTGGATGAAAAACTGAACATTAAAAAAGTGAATAACCTGTAAGCATGAGCGAAAAACAGGAAATGATAACCGGCAAAAGCAAGATCATCGCTGTTGATTTCGACGGCACGATCGTTGAGCATGCCTATCCGCGTATAGGGAAGGAAATGCTTTTTGCTTTTGATACGCTCAAAGCCCTGCAGAAAAAAGGACATAAACTTATTTTATGGACCTTCCGTGATGGAGATACTTTGCAAGACGCGGTTGAGTACTGCCGCTCTAACGGAGTTGAGTTTTACGCGGTGAACAAAAGCTATCCTGAGGAGGAATTTGATCTTTCTATCAGCCGGAAAATAAATGCCGATCTTTTTATTGACGACCGTAACGTAGGCGGTTTTCCGGGCTGGAGCAATATCTGGCAGATGTTGCATCCCGAAGGCGGCGATTTTAGCCATCAATTAAAAGATCCAGCCGCGCATACGAATTACAAGAAGGACGAGTCTTTCTTTAAAAAGCTGTTTGGGAAATGATCTATTTGAAAACGGCGGAAGAAATTGAATTGATGCGCCAGGCGGCTTTGCTTGTGTCTAAGACACTGGGATTGGTTGGTTCTGAAATTAAAGAGGGTATTACGCTGAAGAAGCTTGATAAAATTGCCGAAGAATTTATTCGCGATAATAAAGCTACTCCCGTTTTTAAAGGATATAATGGATTTCCGGCTACACTTTGTTTATCAATGAACGAAGCGGTGGTACACGGAATTCCGAACGATACGGTTTTAAAAAGCGGTGATCTTATTTCGGTGGATTGCGGCGTGAAGAAGGATGGATTCATTGGCGACCACGCCTTTACTTATTGTTGTGGCGAAGTTTCGGATGAAATAAAAAAACTGGTGAAGGTCACCAAAGAAAGTTTGTATTTAGGAATTGAGCAGGCCAAAGCGGGCAATCGCATCGGCGATATCAGTTTTGCTATTCAGAATCATGCTGAAAAGAATGGTTATGGCGTAGTGCGCGAATTAGTTGGACATGGCCTTGGAAAGAATCTCCACGAAAAACCCGAAGTACCCAATTACGGCAAGCGCGGCAGCGGACCAAAAATTCAGAATGGCTTGACCATTGCCATTGAACCCATGATCAACATGGGAAAAAAGGAAGTTACTCAACTAAACGATGGCTGGACGATCGTTACTACCGACAGAAAGCCCAGCGCGCATTTTGAGCATGATGTGGCTATCGTGAACGGTAAGGCCGATATACTCAGCAGCTTTGCTTATGCTGAAGAGGCGATGAATAAGAATCCGTTTTTGGTTAAGATACCATAATTTATTTCTGTCCAACCACCACATCCGCAAATTTCTTTCCTTCAATTTTGGCGGTGAGCCAGGAGATGAGATCGAAGAACTCGAGCTGGCGGCTATCGTAAGGATCTTTTTTGAGTTTGAGTAAATGTTTACGCAGCTCTTCGAACGCTTTTATCATTTGCTCTTCGTTCTTTACGCGTATAAGGCGCTGGCGGATGAAATCTAAAATGATGTTCTCAAATTTGTGTAGCCCTTTTCTTTTGCTCAACCTGCGGTACGCAGATCTTACCAGCGCTTTCATAAAGGTGCGGTTAGCGCCACGTTCGTAGTGTACGATGATGTAGAAAATGCGCAGTCCCCCGTCCATATCGGCGCGCGAGTCGAGCACGGGTTCATCCACCACTTTATTCAGCAGCGCCAAAGAATCCCTGTGTTTCTCATTCAGGAAATACATCAGCGAGAGATTGATGTACATGCCTGTTTTTTCGAGTGAGGAAAGTGCCGACTGGTTTTCCTCTAATTCCTTTTCAATTTGTTTGGCCGCCGCCGCTCCATCGGCTATCTGTCCGGTTATGATATAATAATCCAGTTCGTGGTAGGAGAGGAGGATGGCTGAGCCTTTATGACTTTTAGTAAAATATTTTCTCGAATCTTTGAAGCGTTTGATGAAGCCTATCATCTCATCGTATCTCTTTAGTGAAGAACAGCAGAACAATAAAGAGTTCATCGCGTTCAGGTAGATCTGCGGGTGCAGTTGGATCTGATCGGCTTTATCAAAGAAGGTCTCCGCGCTTTTGCGGCAATGCTCATAGCCATTGGCATGATCGCCCTTCATATAATGAAAAATAAAACGGGCGTAATAATAATAGCGCTTGGCTTTTAAGGAATAGGCCATAGTATCATCCTTCCACAATTTACTCTTTGTTACATGAGCAATTTTTTCCTCATCCTTTTTATTTCGGAAGAAACCGGTGGTGTGGTGCAGGTGATATACTTCGTTGAGCATATTCTTGTGCTCTACCGCGTTAGAAAGTAATTTGTGTGTCTCTGCAATATCTGCAGCGATAGTTTTCTGCTTTGCTGCATCGGTAAGCTTAATGGCATTGAACTCCTCGAAACGCAGGATCTCCAGCAGCACCGGAAAATTCTCGTTGCTCTGTGCCATCGCTTTGGCCTTCCCCAGGATCTTTAAAGACTGCCTGTAAAGCGTCTTTTCAAAAAGAACCTCGGCGCGGTGCATCAAGCTGTACAATTCGCTGTCGGGACTCTTGTGATAAAGCTCTAAAGAAGAAAGAATAGTATCATATAAATGATGCTTCCTCCAGGCCAGGTTCTTTAAAAAGGAGGCTCCCTTGTGTTTTTGGGTAAAGACCTTTTCATCGTAATCCCCCAGCCGGTCCATGGCATCAAAGAGTTCCAGGTAGTTTTTGTCGCCTTCCTGCAGCCCCGAAAACAGCCGGAAATAGCGTTTTTCGTTCTTGGAAAGTGATTTTACAAGCTGGAAAAGGTCGTCTGAACGCTTTGTGGGATTCAAATTAAAATCAATTATTGTTCAATAATACCGCCTTTTTCCCTTATAAACAAGTCTTGGACCCTAAAAAACGACCTTTTGGGAATCAAATGGATTCGAATCTAACCCCTCGTTTTGCTTGGCCTGGACAGGTGCTTGCCATACTTTTGAACTAACGAAATATATGAAATCAATTAAAACCCCCTTAACCATGAACTTCAAAACATCTACCCTTGTTTTGCTCGCGGCCCTGGGCTTTAAAGCAAACGCAC
>JANWKZ010000036.1 GCA_025451115.1 Bacteroidia bacterium
AAGTCTCTTTTGCCTACAGAAAAATATCTTGAAAGAGTTTTGAAAAGATGAGGAAGAGTCTTTTCATATTTGTATTATCTGCTTTGCTGACCTCGTGCAACAATGAACAAAGCACCATTGAAGACCCAAAAATTCATTGCGATCCAGAGAGTGAAATTAAAATAGATACTTCCTCCAAAAGCGAGATTGTCCCGGCAGACCTGTCAACCGAAACGATCGGAGGGATGCGCTTAGGTAATTCCGGTCCTGTGGTCATTTCTATCGTTGGCAAACCGTTACAAAGGTCTGTCGCGCAAATATGGGAGGCGGATGGAAATTTCCACCAGGATTGGGAATACAAAGATCTTGTACTTGACATGAGCGGATCCGATTCTGCCAAACCTTCACTTAATGGCGTTCACCTAATGGAACCTTGCTCATTAAAAACAGGAAGGAATATCGGAATAGGAAATAACTACGAAGAGACAAAAAATGTCTATAAGCAATTCTTCAACCGGGAAGAGAGTAACGACTCCATCCTTGTTGCCGGTTCAATTTACGGCGGCATCATTTTTAATTTCAGGAAAGGAAAAGTTTATCGTATCTTTTTAGGAGCAGCAGCAGAATAAACATGAATAATTTCTTACTTACAGTCGGATGGTGGAATTTTGGAGGATCCCTTGTGATGCTCTGCACCCTAAACGAAGCATTCGGAAAAAAACTCTATAACGAGTGGACAAAAATTTTTAAAACCGAGTTTAAGGTTGATTACTGGAGTAAATTCTGGCTGTTTTGGGCGGCCGGGATAAATGTTATCTTCGGATTGGTGAACATCATGGCGGTGAAATGGGGCTATCCCGAGATCAAAGAATTCCTCATTTATACGGACATTGCCTCCTACTCTGCTTTTCTTTTACTGGCTGTTTGGGGACATATTGCAGGAAGATGTGGTTCCGGTATTTACAGCGTGTATATGATTTTCACTTTCTGGATCACCTGGGCAGTTATGTCTTTACAGAGCGATTAACCAAACAAAAGTCCGAACACTTCTTCCATTTTGGAAGCGCTCACCACTTTTATCTTGTACTTGTTTACGTCAAGCCCTTTGATGTTGTAGCTTGATATAAATATCTTCTTGAATCCTAACTTCTCGGCTTCGGCAATTCTCTGTTCTATACGGTTCACCGGGCGTATCTCGCCCGTAAGGCCAACCTCCGCAGCAAAACAAACATCCTGGGGAATAGAAAGATCTTCGTTGGAAGAAAGTACCGCGCTTACCACGGCAAGGTCGTTACCTGGGTCTTCTATCTTAATTCCACCGGCAATGTTCAGGAAAACATCCTTTACTCCCAGCCGGAAACCACAACGTTTTTCCAAAACAGCCAGCAACATGTTCAACCTGCGAAGATCAAAACCTGTACTTGCTCTTTGCGGAGTTCCGTAAGCAGCACTGCTTACCAAAGCCTGGATCTCGATAAGCAACGGACGCATGCCTTCCATACTCGCCGCAATGGCTACGCCACTCACCGGCTCGTTGCGCTGCGTGATCAATATCTCAGAAGGATTGTCAACGGCACGCAAGCCGGTTCCGCGCATTTCGTAAATTCCAAGCTCATTTGTACTTCCAAAACGATTCTTAGTGGTACGCAGCAAGCGGTAAATATAATTGCGGTCGCCTTCAAATTGCAACACGGTGTCTACCATGTGTTCCAACACTTTCGGACCCGCCAGGCTTCCGTCCTTTGTAATATGACCGATAATAAATACTGGCGTAGCGCTCTCTTTGGCGAAACGCATCAGCTCGGCCGCGCATTCACGCACCTGCGAAACGCTTCCCGGGCTTGATTCTATATAAGAAGTATGGAGTGTTTGGATCGAATCTACGATCACTAAATTGGGCTCCAGTTGCTCTATCTGCTTGAAGATATTCTGCGTATTGGTTTCCGATAAAATAAAACAGGAAGGGTTATTGATGCCAACACGTTCGGCGCGCATTCGTATCTGCTGCTCGCTTTCCTCGCCCGAGATATAAAGGATCTTTATTCCCTTAGCCTGCAAAGCCAACTGAAGCATCAGGGTCGATTTCCCAATTCCCGGCTCTCCACCAAAAAGAATTAAGGAACCCGGGACAATTCCACCACCCAAAATACGATCGAGCTCGCTGTCATTCGAAGAAAAACGCTGCTCGTTCTCCACATCTATCTCCTGTATCAACTGGGGTTTGCGGGCACGCTGCAAAGAAGAAGAGCCCGAGGTATTCTTGGTCTCTTTTACCAATATCTCCTCCGAAAAAGTGTTCCAGGCGTTGCACGAAGGGCACTTACCCAGCCATTTAGCCGATTGAAAACCGCAACTTTGACAGAAATAGGATGTTTTGGTCTTTGCCATGAAGCGCTAAATTAAGTATTTTTGTCACAAAGTGATTACTTCGTAACAGTCAATGCCTAATAAGCTTCAAAAATTCGCCGAGTTCGATACTTTTGAGAACTGCTCTTTCCTCCCTTTCGAAAAAATAAAGGAAGGACACCCGCTGGCCGGCAAATGGCAGGAGGAATACTTTGGAAATAAGAACCCACTGGTACTCGAATTAGGATGCGGGCGGGGCGAATATACTGTTGGACTGGCACAGAACGACAAAAACAAGAATTTCATCGGGGTAGACATCAAGGGGAACCGTATCTGGACCGGTGCTAAATACGCTACCGAACATAAAATGCCGAATGTAGCTTTTGTAAGGACCCGCATAGATTTCATAGAACATTGCTTTGCGCAGGGAGAAATAAATGAGATCTGGCTTACCTTTCCGGATCCGCAGCCCCAGAAAGGCAGGGCCCGCAAAAGATTGACGAATCCGATGTTCCTGGATCGCTATAAAAAAATACTGAAGGAAGGCGGGCCCCTACATCTGAAGACCGACAGCACGAGCATGTATGAATATACACTCGAAGTGATAGCTGAACTGAAATTACCTCTTCTCCACGCTACTTCCGACCTTTACACAAATAATCCTTCAGGGAACGAAGCTTTGACCCGGATCAAAACCCGCTACGAGCAATTATTCACTGAAAAAGGCGAAAAAATAAAGTACTGTTGTTTTAAACTATCGTAAATTAGACCTATGCAATTGCTGAGCCCAAAGAACTGGAAAGACTACGAGTTACTCGATGCGGGTGATTTTGAAAAGCTGGAGCGTTTTGGCCAGTACATCACTATTCGTCCGGAGCCGCAGGCTGCCTGGCACAGGCAATGGAGCACGGCCGATTGGGAAAAGCAGGCGCATGTAAAATTCATTCCTAAGTCGTCTTCAAACGGAGACTGGAAAAAGTTCAAGCAAATGCCCGACCAGTGGAAAATTGGGTATCCCATTGGAAAAACGAGCAGCATTCAAATGCGATTGGGACTTACCTCTTTCAAGCATGTGGGCATTTTTCCGGAACAGGCTGTAAATTGGGATGCTATAGCAGGTTTTATTTCAAAAATTGAGAAACCTCGCTTTCTGAATCTTTTTGCCTATACAGGCGGAGCTTCTTTGGCTGCCAGGGCTGCAGGAGCCGAGGTCACTCACGTAGATAGCATCAAGCAGGTTGTTACCTGGGCCAACGAGAATATGCAGTCATCTAAACTCGACAATATCCGCTGGATAGTTGACGATGCGTTGAAGTTCGTAAAGAAGGAAGTGCGCCGCGGTAATACCTATCACGGCATCATCCTCGATCCGCCCGCCTACGGTCACGGTCCGAACGGCGAAAAATGGAAGCTGGAGGACAATATTGCCGAGATGATGGACGAAGTATTGAAATTACTCGATCCTGTTAAACACTTGTTGATATTAAACGCCTACTCTTTGGGCTTTTCCAGTATAATAATCGAAAATTTTCTGCGTTCTAGCGCTAAGGAAAATCAATCGGAGCTCCAGACCGGAGAATTATTCCTGCAGGCAAAAAGCGGCATCAAATTGCCGCTGGGCGTGTGGGGCCGGTTGACAAAAGAGTAATGAAAAGTCAAAAGTCTAAAGTCAAAAGTCTAAAGTCGGGTAACTTCTTCCATTTAAACTTTGGGAAAGAAGAGATAGCTGCCTTTCTTATTTTATGCAATTAAAAAGCTACCTCACGCACAAAAATATCTTTCTCTTCGGCCTGGTACTGCTGGCAGTGGGTATTCCTGTTTCGCGCTTTTTAGTAAGTGTGGCCCAGTTCGTTCTGTTGGGAAATTGGGTAGTTGAAATGAATTTCGCCCACAAGTGGAGCTTACTGAAACGATCAAGGGCTTTCTGGGCTTATACCGGCATCTTCCTTTTTTACCTGGCCGGGCTTCTCTGGACCCAGGATTTCGCCTATGGATGGAAGGATATCCGCATCAAATTACCCATGCTATGGCTGCCGTTGCTTTTCTTCACTTCGTCGCAATTGAGCAAAAAAGAATATCATTCTGTCCTTCATTTTTTTGTCGGTGCGGTGATCGTGGCTTCGGGGTGGAGCATGATCGTGTATTCGGGAATCACAAAGATACCGGTGCGTGATATCCGTGATATTTCGCGTTTCGAGTCTCACATTCGTTTTTCTTTAATGATCGTCCTGTCCATTCTTTACTTATTCTTTGTATTGCTCAAAAAAGAAACCCGTTTTAAATTCCTTTACATCCTTGCCCTCGCCTGGCTTACCGGCTTCCTGATCCTGCTCCAGTCTTTTACCGGGATCGTCATCGCCGGCCTTATCGGTTTCACGGCTTTGTCGTGGATACTGGTATCCCGTAATACGATCTTCCTCAAGCTGAGTTTTTCGGTACTGGTACTTGGCGCGGCGGCTTATACGTTTTACCTGGTGTCTGACGAATGGAAGAAATTTCATACCGTAAAAGAAGAGGACCTAACACAACTTCCTTTGTGGAGCCCGAGCGGGCGCGGGTATTTTCACGACAAAACCTCGAAATTAACGGAAAACGGTAACCTTGTCTGGGTTTATGTACAGCCCGAAGAATTAAAACAGGAGTGGGACAAACGTAACTGGAGGCCTTATGATAGCCTCGATTACCTGGGCAACCAGCTTAAGTTTACCCTCATCCGCTATCTCGCCTCAAAGGGACTTACAAAGGATTCGGTAGGAGTAAGTAAGCTTGATACGAATGATCTCCGAAATATTGAGAATGGCTTTCCGAATTATATGTACGCCCGTAAAGGCAGCCTGCGCTCCCGCATTCATGAAATGATCTGGGAGTTCGACCAGGTGAAGCTGGATCAAAATCCAACAGGCCATTCGCTGGCTATGCGTCTTGAGTTCTGGAAAACCGCCTGGCACATTATCAAACGAAACAAATTAACGGGTGTAGGTACGGGAGATGTGGAAATTGCTTTTAAAGAGCAATACCTGGCCGATAAAACATCCTTGCAGGCACGCTGGCAACTGCGTTCACACAACCAATTCTTCGCCGTATCCGTAGCCCTGGGGTTTGTAGGATTATTTCTCTTTCTTCTTTCCTTCTTCTCCCCTTTCCTTTCCCGCAAAAAGCTTTCCCGCTTCTTTGTGTTCTTTATGCTCATCCAGTTCTTCTCCTTTTTTAATGAAGACACGCTGGAAACACAGGCGGGGGTAACATTTTGTGTGTTTTTTACCCAGTTCTTATTTCATCACGACGAGTATAATTTGTAATTTTATGCTGAACTTGTTTCAGCATCATTCCAATTGAAAATCCTTCAGGTAAATACTGAAAAGACCTGGCGCGGCGGCGAGCGGCAAACCTATTACAATATTTTAGGGCTTTTGCAGAAAGGACATGAAGTTGAACTTCTCTGTCGCAAAGATTTCCCGCTACATCATAAAGCAAAAGAACTCGACATTAACATTCACCCGGTAAGCAACGGCCTGCAAGCTGTACTTTATCTAATGAAGCATGCGCGTTATGTGGATATTGTGCACGCCCAAACCGCTTCGGGTCAAATGTATGGAGTAATGTCGCGCCTCTTTCACAAAACTCCTGTTGTTTATACCAGGAGAGTGGATTTTGTCCCCTCCGGATTTTTTACACAGCTAAAATATAATCGCACGGATAAACTGGTAGCCATTTCGGGGGCCATCAAAAAGATACTGGAAGGTTTCGGACAAAGCGATATTTCAGTGATCCCGGATATTGCAAATCCAAAAGAGCTGAATAAAGACAGGGCCACCAAGCTCGTTCATTTCCGCGGATGGCACAACAAAAAGATCATCGGCACAGTGGCAGCCCTTGTCCCACACAAAGATCCGCTCGTAATGGTGAACGCCATTGCTGAGCTTTCGCAAATGCGCGATGATTTTATGTTCCTCCATTTTGGAGAAGGAGAACTGCAACACGATGTGGAAAGAGAGATAGCTAAACTGAATGTGAGTCGCTGGTACCATTTAATGGGACATGTAGATGATGTGGAGGATTTCTTCTCCATCTTCGATCTTTACGCCATGAGCAGCCAGGAAGAAGGATTGGGAAGCAGCGTATTGGACGCGTTCCAATACAAGGTCCCGGTTGTTAGTACAAATGCAGGCGGCTTACAGGAGGTGGTTGAAGGGAATGGGTTGTTATGTGATGTAAAAGATTCGAAAGCGCTTGCTTTAAGCATGAATGAAATTCTAAATGATGTTGACCTTCGTAACGCGATCACTGAAAATGCTTACGAGACTGTAAATACAAAATACTCGCTGAGTAGCATTACAAATACATACGAGAAGCTGTTCGAATCATTAAAAAAATGAAAATAATTCCCCCGGGTCATCCTGAACTGGTTTCAGGATCGCAGTTTGTTATAAAGGATCAAATGCTTCAAGCGGCAGGAATGTTTATTAAAGGTATACTATTCTGCCCCGCCTTTTTGTTCCTTTTCTCCTGCACAGAAGAAACGCCTAAAAAAGAGATCATTGTAGAAAACAAAATTCCTTCCGTTCCGATCATTTCATACAATGTAGTAAAGACCTATCCGCACGATACCATGTCGTTCACCGAAGGATTTGTTTTTTATAATGATCGGCTATTTGAAAGCACAGGCTCACCCGATAATTTGCCCAAGACAAGATCAGTATTTGGCCCATCCAGCCTCGAAACCGGCAAGATCGATGTGAAGGCTGAACTGGACCGCAGTAAATACTTTGGAGAAGGGATCGTTTTCTTTAACGATAAAGTGTATCAGCTAACCTATAAGAACCAGGTGTGTTTTGTTTACGACGCCGGGACCTTTAAAAAGACAGGTGAGTTCCGGTACGACAATAAAGAAGGTTGGGGAATGACCACGGATGGAACGCACATCATTATGAGCGACGGCACAAACGTGCTCACATATATGGATCCTGTTACTTTCAAGCCGATCAAAAAACTTACCGTAACAGAGAGCGGCTACGCCAGCGATTACCTGAATGAATTGGAATACATCAAAGGTTATATCTATGCGAATGTGTGGACGACGCACAGCATCGTGAAAATAGATCCGAAGGATGGGAAGATAGTAGGTAAATTATTGCTTTCGCCGATCTACGAGGAGGCAGGTTATAAATACCCGGGAGCCGAAGCCTTGAATGGTATCGCTTACGACAGCAAGAACGACAAGATCTATATTACGGGAAAAATGTGGCCGCAAACCTACGAGATCAGTTTTGCGCACTAATTTTGCCAGAGTTTTTTTAATTTTTGATACTTCAATTTCGTAGCCCAGGCCGAGTTCTTACATATCCGGAACCCGTATTTACCATCCAGGAACCCGGACTTTAGAATAAAACTTTCTATGAATTTAGCCGTTGGACTGAGATAAAGTTTAATGAAGTTCGGCTTCTTTCCTTTTTGAAATAGAGCTTTAGCCGAGATATCCGTGAAGTATTCTATTTGTTTGATATGGCTATCGATCGTATCGAAACTGTAATGCAGAATGTCGCCCTCTAGATAACCTGTAGTTCCATCACCGGCAAACATTTCGTACTTATCATGCGGGTTAATACCGCGCCACTCGCCTTTCCGGCTGTCCCACAAGCGCAATTTCTTATCCGGGTACCAACCGCAGTGCTTTACCCAATGACCGCAGTAATTGGTTAGACGGTTCATGTAGTATCCGTCTTTATTAAAATTTTGTTTTATCTGCAAGATCGACTTTCTTAATCTTTCATCCAAAGCTTCGTCGGCATCCAAAGAAAGTACATGAGGAAACTGCGCTTGTGTGATGGCCCAATTCTTCTGCTGGATATGTCCTTCAAAAGCGTGTTCAACAAAACGCACACCCTTGGCAAGGCATATCTCTTTTGTTTTGTCCTTACTGAAAGAATCTACCACAACAATATCATCAGCCACCTCCTTTACCGAATCGTGACAGCGGGCAATTTTCTTTTCTTCGTTAAAAGTTATGATTACAACAGAGAGCTTGATCATTACGCCTCCATCACCTGCTTCCCATGTTCTTTTGTATTCACCGCGGTGATCACACGTGTAATGATGCCGTCCTTAATGATAAACGTAGTGCGCACAATACCGTCATAAATATGATCGAAGAGCCTTTTTTGTCCCCACACATCGTAGGCACGTATCATGTCCATATTGGTATCGGCAATGAGGGGAAAAGGCAAGCTGAATTTATCTGCAAAATGCTTATGAGATTCTACATCATCGGCGCTTACTCCTACCACTGCGTGGTTCTGCATAGTGATATATTGATATTCGTCGCGCAGGCTGCATGATTCTGCTGTACATCCATCAGTATCATCTTTCGGATAAAAATAAAGAACCAATGTCTTTCCGTGAAAGTCATCTGATGTGATGCGGTTTCCGCCCTGATCTACACCCGTAAAATGCGGTGCAGGGTCGCCGGCTTTCAAACCTGTTACATGCGGAGTGAATGACTCGCGGTGCTCGCTATGGCTTGCGGCCTGTTGCTGAACACTTGATTCTGATTGGGCTTCGATCTTTTCAATGGGTTTGTGAACCACTTTCTTTTGAACAGGCGTTTTTTTGATCATTTTCTTTACCCCCGGTTTTTTAGCGACAACCTTCTTTGTCACTTTTTTCTTTGCCTTAACCACTTTCTTACGCACGGTCTTCTTAACAGCTTTTTTCTTAGTAGCTGGCTTTTTCTTTGCTTTAGTTTTTTTTGCTCCCGAAAGCTTTCGGGATTTCTTCTTGCCTTTAGCTTTAGTAGTTTTTTTCTTGGCAGCAACTTTCTTTTTGCCCGCTTTCGCTTTGGTGGTTTTCTTTTTTTTCTTTGCCATAAAAAGGATTTTATTCTTTAACGATCTTGCCCTCACCCAGTAACGAATTATCCTGCAAAATCTTATACAAATATAAACCTTGCGGCAAATTAGCCACCGAAACCGACACATTTTTTTGGTCGGTATGCACAGTTTTTACCTCACTACCCAAAATTGAGTATAGTTTGATCTCAACCCGGCCCGGCTCTTTGTCGAAATTGAACCACAATTGGCCCTGTGTTGGATTGGGGAATACCGAAGTGTTTATATAATTCACAGTTTGAACGCCGGAAGTGCCGCATAACATGGCATTATAGCCGTCCAACTTACCGTACCCCCAACTGTTATTGGGTAGCGACGAACCCGTATAGTAATCTACCTTAGCGCAACCGGTAATGGCATTCTTTATCTGGATATTGGTTGCCGTTGGGTTCTTTTGCAGGTAAAGAGCCACAAACCCTGCCACAGAAGGACAGGCCGAAGAAGTACCGGAGAAAGTGATATGCATAGTATCTTCGGTAATGATCTGGTTGGTGGTTGGGAAGGTAACTGCCATATAATTACAGAGGAACAGCTGACAGGTAGTTAAGATATTATCTCCGGTTGCCGCGATATCTGGCTTGATACGGTTATCGCGGGTTGGGCCACGACTACAGTAATAAAGAAGCGTATCATAAGGACCTGGCATCTGGTAATACGTTTGCTGGCAGCTTATGTGCCCCTCTCGCGAGGTATAATTGGCCACCGTGATCACCTCAACGCTACACTGAAAGCTGGTACAGATGGTCTGCAAGGTGTCGGTAAACTTATAGTAAGCCATACGTGGTAATTGTCCAACCGTAGGCAAACCACTTAAAGCCATATCAAAATTCCAGGCATCGAAGCTTCCTTGCCCGGTACTTTCATAGGTCCAGAGATAACCTGCAGAATCCATAGCGATATCGGTTAACATTTCATAGGTTCCGGCCTGTATCCCTGCCGTGGTCTGTACGATCCCGATACGGTCACCCAGGGAGTTTTTCAGTGTATCCGTAACTGTTGTTCCGAGACAGGTATTGATGTCGCGAAAGCCAATGTTACCGATATAAGCGAGCGTATTAGGATTATAAACCCCATAACTGAACTTCGCGAGCTTAAAATTATTGGTATCGGCATAAGTAAGGTATTGTGTACCCCCACCACCTGTATAAATGAAAGTAAAATTGGTATCCGTACTAAGCGTGTAGTTGAGGTGGAAATTGTAATTCCCTGCATTCCCTGCCGCTGCCACTACACTCCTGCCCGGAACATTCGCAAAAAGCACATCGATGGCCTGCGCCTGCAGATCTTTGCCATCATGTGAGCCGAAGTAATCACCGATACTTAAGTTTAGAACGAACGGCTGGCCAATGGCCGCCGCCTTTTGATACAGATAATTGATGCCGTCCAAAACCACAGGCCCATTCGAGCTAAAATTCAAAGCCACACAAATGATGTCAGCCTTAGGTGCGTGTCCTTTATAGATCGCGTTCGTATTTCCGTTGCCCGCGGCGATGCCGGCTACTTTGGTACCGTGACCCACATCGTAAATATCATCATGTGTGCATTTGCCCGCATCGATTGAATCATTGTTCCACTCCTGCCCGTAATTCTAAGGTTGTGGGGTATTAGCTGCCACTGCTTTTGTTTGATCCCAGATCCATTTGATACGGGTTTTCCCGGTTGTGCTGTCTGTAAAATCCGGGTGATTCCAATCGATGCCCGTATCTACAAGTCCGAAGGTGACACCGGTACCGTCATAAGCCTGCGGTAGTGGCGATTGACCATTATGGATCTTAAGCAGGTTATTCTTTACAATAGAGCTGTCATCTAAGGGACGAACTGTTTTCTCATAGTATTCGATACGGCTGATCTTACCGCTTTTTGCCAGTATTTGCAGGTGCGTTCCTTTGAGAACAATAGAGCTGATCTCGCCGCAGTTGTATTTGAAAAGACCCTGGTGGGTTTGGGTGAACTCTTTTACGAAGTTCACGTCTCCTTTTACGAGCACGGCATAATCCTTCGAGGCATCCTTGTTGAGCGCCTTAATAAGAAAAGGGTTCATCAGGCGATCTTGCCCGAAACCAACGAAACAAAGGCATACAAAAAAGAGGGTAAGTTTATTCAGCATACGTTATTTATTTTACAGATGAAAATATTCGTAAAATGGTTGTATGAAATTACGAATTTTAATTGAAATTTGTACTGTTCTATCCAAGAAATAAGAGAACCCATGAAATTCATAACCAAACTGGTAGTTTCCACTATAGCGGTGCTCATCACAACCTGGTTCCTTCCGGGGGTAACCATTACCGGCGCCAGCGACTCCGATAAATTCCTTACAGCCCTGATGGTAGCGGTGGCCCTGGCTTTTTTGAACGGGGTGGTGAAGCCTATCCTTACTTTTTTGACCCTTCCCATAACTATTCTCACCCTTGGACTTTTCTACCTGGTACTGAACGCGCTGGTGATCCTCTTTGCAGAGAAACTCGTTCCGAGTTTCCATGTAAATGGTTTCCTTACCGCGCTTTTGTTCAGTATCATTCTTTCCATCACCACTTCGCTGCTGGAG
>JANWKZ010000037.1 GCA_025451115.1 Bacteroidia bacterium
AGTAACTGCGTTACTTGTTAAAGGCGAGCGGTAAGTACCGTTTGCCATTGTAGTTTGCATACGTGTTCTTTGATCGTTAGAGAACATGAACATACAGGCGTCATCCGTATAATCCATGTAGTTCATGGTCATCTCGCCATTAGGGCTCTGACCTGCACCGCATTGGTTCACGTGGTATGGAGTACCGGGAGGAATGCAATTAAAGTGAGAAGCCTCTGCAGGAGGGGTATCAGCACAATAGTCAGTTAAACAGTTACCATCACCCCAGATGTGGCGAAGACCTAACCAGTGACCCACCTCGTGGGTACCGCTACGGCCTTTGTTATAAGCAGGAATAGATTGATAACCGGTGTTACCTAAAGCAGAACCTAAAAGCACAACACCGTCGGTAGTTGCACTACCGAAGGGTCCGCTTAACCCGGTATTACCTGAAGCTGCAGGGAAAGTAGCATATCCTAATAAACCACCGCTCAGGTTACAAGACCAGATGTTAAGGTACTTGGTAGGGTCCCAAATAGAGTTTGGTTTAATAGTAGCATCTACATATGTTGAAGAATAGGGAGGAGCGCTCCATCCTTTTGTATTACGATTGATACGATCGATGCCTGGCTCCGTTAGCGTATTACCCAGCGGGTCTTTTTGCGCCATGCAAAAAACGATATTACAGTTATTAGCCTTAACCGAAACGAAAGCGGAAGGCACCTGTGAGATATCGCTATTGGTACCGGCGTAATCGTTATTAAGAACGGTTACCTGCGAGTTTACCTGCGCTTGTGAAAGGTTATAAGAGGTTGCACCTCCTAAAGCCTCATTATTGTGAATTACGTGAAAGATAACGGCGATGGTGTAATTGGCAGCAGAACCTTTGCCGCTGGCAAGGCTCGCCTTGTATTTTTCAACCAGGTTGTTGAAATCCGTATCCCACTCTATTCCGGGGACTCCTGTACCGCAACGTACGATGTTTCCGCTGGCCTCATGTTGGTGAGTTACCTCCTTGTGAGTTGCCTCACCTTGTGACTCCAGAGGCTTATCGCTGGCCCTGAATGTTTGAGCCATAGAGCCTGCTGCAAGCAAAGCCATACAACCCGTAGCTAATAGATGTTTTTTCATAGTAAGTATAGTTTATGTTATTGCAATTTTAGGGAAAAAATCGAGGCAAACAAAGAGTTTTATTCGCTTTTAGACCAATTTTTTTATAGGAATATTTGGTTCGGACAAGCGGTAAAAAACCGTTTTAAAGCGGGTTTTATATCTTTGGGGCCGATGAGGAAAATATTGCTCGCAGAAGATGAGGAACATATACGGGATGCGGTTAAACTGAACCTTGAGCTGGAGGGGTACAAAGTTACGGCCTCCGACAATGGGAATGAGGCGGTGAACCTTGCCACGAAAGAGGCATTCGACCTGGTGATCCTTGATGTGATGCTGCCCGGAGCCACCGGGTTTGAGGCCTGTAAACTTATTAAACAGGGCAATCCATCCACACCGGTGCTTTTTCTCACCGCGCTCTCCGATAACACAAATCGTATACAGGGCTTGAAGCTTGCAGACGATTATTTACCCAAACCTTTCAATCTCGAAGAACTCATTTTACGAGTGAAAAACCTCCTGAAACGAGTGCCTGAAACACATCCCGTGGATATTTTTTCTTTCGATAAATTCTCTATCGATTTTCTTTCCTTCGAGATAAAAAAAGAAGGAAAAGCCATCGAAACACTGTCGCAACGCGAATGTCAATTACTTAAAATACTTACTTCGCGCGCAAACGAGGTCGTTTCGCGCGATGAGATCCTCGAAAAACTGTGGTCGCCCACCGAAAATCCATCTGCCCGCACCATTGATAATTACATCCTCAACTTCCGCAAGATCTTCGAACAAAACCCCAAAGAACCCCGCTTTTTTCATTCCATCCGGGGTGTGGGCTATAAGTTTTCGCACTAAAACTAGTTTTTTGCCTGTTTTTAACTAAAAAATGTCATAAAATTCATTTTTTTAACAAAAAATGCCTTCATTTTACTTTAAAAATGATGTGGTCACATCCATTTAGAGCTTAAAAAATCAATTTCTGAAAAGCGGGTTTTCACGAAAATCCGATCTACCCAAAACAACATCTGCCTGAGGCTTAATACTAAACCCTTTTTTTGCGAATTTTTAACGCCGTTTTACCTCTTAAAATACCCCCCTTTTGATTGCCGTTTTCCTAAATTGTTTGCTATATTCGCCTTCCCCAAAAAAACCTATAAAATGGATCACTTTCGCAAACAAGACGCCCTCGATTATCATTCACAGGGCCGTCCCGGTAAAATTGAGGTCGTCCCAACCAAACCTTACTCTACACAACGCGACCTCACCCTGGCTTATTCGCCCGGTGTTGCCGAACCCTGTTTGGAAATTGAAAAAAACCCGGAAGATGCCTACAAGTACACCGCCAAAGGCAACCTCGTGGCCGTGATCTCTAACGGTACCGCCGTGCTCGGATTAGGTGATATCGGCGCACTGGCCGGAAAACCGGTAATGGAAGGAAAAGGACTGCTCTTCAAAATATTTGCCGACATCGATGTTTTCGATATCGAAGTGGACACAAAAAATGTTGACGAATTTGTAAATACCGTAAAAAATATTGCCTGCACATTTGGCGGCATCAACCTCGAAGATATAAAATCACCCGAGTGTTTTGAAATTGAAAGAAGGCTCAAGGAAGAGCTCGATATTCCGCTTATGCACGATGATCAGCATGGCACTGCCATCATTTCTTCCGCGGGATTGCTCAACGCTGTTGAACTATCCGGAAAGAAAATGAGCGAGATCAAAGTGGTGGTGAATGGGGCCGGAGCGTCAGCTATCTCCTGTTCTAAACTCTACATCGCTGTAGGCGTAAAAAAAGAGAACATCACGATGGTTGACAGCAAGGGTGTGATCACTGTTGATCGTACCGACCTGGATGAACATAAAAAATTCTTCGCTACCGAACGCAAAGGGGTGAAAACGTTGGCCGAAGCAATGAAAGGCGCGGATGTTTTTGTTGGATTATCCAAAGGAAATATTCTCAACAAAGAGATGATACAAAGCATGGCGGCCAATTGCGTGGTGTTCGCCCTTGCTAATCCTACTCCCGAAATTTCTTACGAAGAGGCTATGGCTGCCCGTGAGGATATTATTGTGGCAACAGGAAGAAGTGATAATCCCAACCAGGTTAACAACGTACTTGGTTTTCCATTCATTTTCCGAGGAGCACTTGATGTTCGTGCCACCGGCATCAATGAAGAAATGAAATTGGCTGCTGTGCGCGCCATCGCCGACCTGGCGAAAGAACCCGTGCCCGATTATGTGAACCTCGCGTATGGTTCAAAGAATTTAAGTTTTGGTCCGGATTACATCATTCCCAAACCTATCGACAACCGTTTGATCTCAACCGTTTCTCCTGCTGTTGCAAAAGCAGCGATGGATTCGGGCATTGCAAAACTGAAGATCACCGATTGGGAAGCTTATAAAACAGAACTGGATAACCGCTTAGGAAAAGACAACAAATTGATGCGCTCGCTGGTTAACAAAGCCAAAACAAACCCACGCCGCATTGTATTTGCCGAAGCCGACAACTACAAGATCTTAAAAGCTGCGCAGATGGCACGTGATGAAGGCATCGCAAAACCAATTCTGTTAGGCAACAAAGAAAAGATCGATAAACTGATAGCCGAATACCATTTAGAATTGCACGACATTCCGATCATCAATCCATTGGAAAGCGCGCAGGATGAATTGCGTTATGACTACGCTGATCGTCTCTGGAAAAAAAGGAACCGAAAAGGTCTTACCCAATACGATTGTCGCCGCCTGATGCGCGAACGAAATTATTTCGGCGCCATGATGGTGGATACCGGTGCCGCCGATGGGATGATCTCGGGTCTTACAAGAAAATATTCTGTGCCGGTTGTTCCCGCACTCGAGTGTATTGGTGTTGCGGATGGTCATTCGCGCGTAGCGGGCCTCTACATGATCGTTACCAAACGCGGGCCGTTCTTCTTTGCTGATTGTACAATGAATGTAGATCCAACCGCCGAAGAACTCGTGGAGATCACCGCACTTACCGCGCAAACCGTTAAACAATTCAATATCACACCGCGCATTGCTATGCTCTCTTATACCAATTTCGGTTCCAGCGACGGAGAAGTTCCGAGAAAAGTGCAGAAAGCTGTAAAGATCCTGCACAACACTTACCCGGGACTGATCGTTGATGGTGACCTGCAAGCCAACTTCGCGGTGAATAATACTTTACTGAAAGAACAATTTTCTTTCTCTCATCTCGTTGACAAGAACGTAAACACCCTGATCTTCCCTAACCTCGCGTCTGCAAACGTTTCATACAAACTGATGCAGGAGCTGGGCGGGGCCGAAGCTATTGGCCCTATTTTGATGGGATTAAAAAAACCAGTACACGTATTGCAACTTGGAAGCTCAGTGCGCGAGATCGTTAACATGGTTACAATTGCAGTTGTTGACGCGCAAAATAAAAAGTAAGAGCACTCTATGATCGATTTTATCAGGGGAAAAGTGGTAGAAAAGAACCCGGCCTTCGCGGTGGTAGAAACCAATGGTGTTGGTTATGGCCTCAACATTTCCGTGAACACCTATTCTAAACTCGCTGATAATTCTGAATGTAAATTATTTACCGAACAGGTATTTGTGCGCGACGACAATCCCCGCTTCTACGGGTTTGCTGATCCTGAAGAGCGTGATATTTTCCGCAAGCTCATTTCTGTATCGGGCGTAGGTGGAGCAAGCGCCATGTTGATGCTGTCGTCACTCTCTTCAACCGAGATCGCAGGAGCAATAAATACAGCCAACGTTACGTTGCTGAAAAGCATAAAAGGCATTGGCGAAAAAACGGCCCAACGCATCGTGGTAGACCTCAAAGGCAAGCTCGGAAAACATGAAGGTGGCATCAGCCAGATCATGCACAGCGGCTACAATAAAAACCGCGAAGAAGCGTTACTGGCTCTTGTTGCTTTAGGCTTTGGCAGACCGGTGGCCGAAAAAGCGATAGAAAAAGCTGTAAAACAGCAAAATATGAGTACAGAGAATGTTGAATTGTTAATTAAATCCGCCCTTAAGAACCTGTAGTGTATTCTGTACTAAAACATACGCTCTTAGCCAGTGCAGCCGCGGGGTTGCTCTCGGCGGTGATTTACTCGAACAAACCGGGCAAGAACTTTTTGCCCGAAAAAGATAAGAGCGAAATTCGCAAGCCGCTTGTACTGGTTGCCGATACCCCTCCACCTGTTCCGGTAACCAACGAAGATCTTCCTTACCCGATCAAAGAAAATCAACCGGGCGAACCGATCTATAATGCCAACCAGCCCCTGCAGCTCAATAATCCCGGCAACATTACAACTACAACAACTTACGATCCTTCCGATAGTACGTTCAACATGACACAGAAAATGGGCAAGATGGATTATCGTCCGCCCATTTACATGACGCAGGATGAATACCAGGATTATTTGTTCAAGCAGCAGATCAAGAGCTATTGGAAATCGCGCGTGCAGGCCGATGCAAAAAGCAACCCGGCAAAAACAGGTTTGATCCCAAAACTCACGGTTAACAGCGAACTCTTCGATCGTTTATTTGGCGGAAGCACAGTAGACATTCGTCCAACCGGTAGCGCCGAGTTGATCTTTGGTTTCATTACCAACCGAAACCAGAACCCCGCTATCCCGGTGAAGCAACGCAAGATCACCAACTTCGATTTCAACATGAAGATCCAGCTAAACTTAGTGGGTAAGATCGGGGAGAAATTAAAATTAACCACCAATTACAACACCGAAGCCTCTTTCGATTTCGAGAACCAAATGAAGCTGGAATATAGCGGGCTTGAAGATGAGATCATCAAAAAAGTGGAAGCGGGTAACGTTAGCTTACCACTCAACAACTCGCTGATAACGGGTAGCCAAACACTCTTTGGCGTGAAAACACAATTGCAGTTCGGAAAATTGATGGTCACTGCGCTTGCTTCGCAGCAACGCGGTAAGAAAACAGAGCTCACTGTGCAGGGCGGCTCGCAAACCATTCCGTTCATGGTAACCGCCGATAACTACGAAGCCAACCGCCACTATTTCCTCGGGCACTTCTTCCGCGATAATTACAATAACTGGATCAACGTACCGATCATCAACTCCCCGATACAGATCACAAAGATCGAAGTATACGTAACCAATCGTACCAACCAGGTTGACCAGGCGCGTAACATTGCATCTTTCGCCGATCTGGGTGAGGACACCTCGCACGTGTATGACGGAAATCAAAACATTCCGGTTGTAAGCGGTAACTCCTTTCTGAGCATTACCGATAGCGTCAACACTTTTCCGCGCAACGGCGCCAACAATCTGTATTATAACCTGGCCGATACCACAACGGGTATTCTCAAAAGCCGCGATTATAATACAGCCGTACACGATCTTGTGCAATACACTTACCAGGATAATTTTGGAAATACAGTTCCGGTATTTAATGCGGGCCGCGAATTCGAGGTACTCACGCGTGCACGCCGCCTGAACCCGAATACAGATTATACACTTAACAATCGCCTCGGTTATATCTCATTGAATACATCTCTTAACTATGATGAAGTGGTCTCCGTTGCGTACCAATACACTTTGAACGGACAGGTTTACCAGGTGGGTGAGTTCTCTGATCAATTTCCTACCGGCGATAAACTCATCATCTTAAAAATGCTGAAGAGCACGCAGCTCAACACCAAGATACCGATGTGGGACCTGATGATGAAGAACGTTTACTCGCTGGGCGCGTATTCGCTTAGTCCTACCAATTTCCAACTGAACGTACTTTACAATAACATTAAGACTGGCGTAGATGTTCCTTATATCCCCTATGGAAATTCGCCTATCGATGGGCAACCAATAAACGGGTTAAATCTTATCCGCGTAATGAACCTCGATAGGATCAATCAAAACCAGGATCTTCACCCGGACGGGTATTTTGATTTCGTTCCGAACATAACGGTGAATGTGCAGAACGGACGTATCTATTTCACCGAGATAGAACCGTTCGGAAGCGACCTTCGGAAAAAATACAATCCTGCTATTGATGATCCAACGATTTACGACACCTATATCTTCCAGGAACTGTATGACTCAACGCGTGTGATAGCCCAGCAGCTTCCACAAAAGAACCGATTCAAACTAAAAGGAACTTATCAGTCGGCAACCAGCAACGAATTCTCGCTTAACTCTATGAACATCCCGCAAGGATCCGTTCGCGTAACAGCGGGTGGCGTACCGCTCAACGAGAACGTGGATTACACCGTGGATTATACTCTGGGCCGCGTAAAGATCATTAACGAAAGTATTTTGCAATCGGGACAACCGATCAAGATCTCGGCTGAGAACAACTCCCTCTTCAATATTCAGCAAAAAAGTTTAGTGGGTACGCGCCTCGATTACAAAGTGAATAAAGATTTCTCCTTAGGAAGTACGTTGTTACACATGACCGAGCGTCCGTTAACCCAAAAAGTAAATATTGGTGATGAACCTGTTTCTAATACCGTAGTTGGGTTGGATTATAACTACAGGCACGATGCTCCGTGGTTGACCAGATTGGTTGACAAAATTCCGCTCATCAATACTAAAGAACCTTCCTCAATACAGATGGCTGGCGAGTACGCGCAATTATTCCCGGGGCACTCAAAAGCGATCGGGAAGAGCGGAAACGCTTACGTAGATGATTTTGAAGGAAGCGTATCGATCATTGACGTGAAGAGCCCTTCGGCCTGGTTCCATTCTTCCATTCCGCAGGGACAACCTGCTTATTTCCCGGAAGCCAACGCACCCTTCGATATTGGGAAGAATTCAGGATTGAACCGCGCGAACCTGGCTTGGTATACCATAGACCAATCTGTATTCTACCAGCAAAGTAATGGACTTACCCCTGCCAGCATTACCAAAACAGTACAGTCGAACCACTACATGCAGGCTATTTTTGAGAACGATCTTTTTCCAAAGAAGACGCCTCCTAACGGTCAACCTGTTTTGTTGCCGTCTTTAGATCTCGAGTATTATCCCAATGAGCGCGGTCCATATAACTTCGATACAACCAATATTGATGTTACCGCCTCGAACGCCAAAGGAAAGATCATCTTTAACAACCCGCAACAACGCTGGGGCGGCATCATGCGCAGATTAGAGACGAACGATTTCCAGAGCGCGAACATCGAGTACATCCAGTTCTGGATGATGGATCCGTTCAACGAAGATTACAACAACACTACGCAAAGTCAGTACAACACCTTTGGTGTAGCTCCGCCCACAACCGGCGAACTTTATATCAACTTAGGAAGCGTATCCGAAGATGTTTTAAAGGACGGTAACATGGCTTACGAGAACGGTATTCCGTTCAACAATAATAACCAGGGCATCATGGGAACCAGCGCATGGGGTAATTATCCTACTGTTCCGCCTTTGGCAAACGCTTTTGATAATAACGAGGACGCACGTCCTGTGCAGGACGTGGGTTACGATTGCATGGGCGATGCCGAAGAAAAAGGATTTTATTCAAGTTACACAAACAAGCTGTTAGGGCTCGGCCTCAGCGGCGGCAACGAAGGTATCACCGATCCATCGGGCGATAACTACCATTTCTACCGCGGCGATGATTACGACAACCAGAATTTAAATACGCTGGCGCGTTACAAGAAATATAACGGTGTTGAAGGAAACGCCGCCACCCAAAAACAATATCAAAGTCTTAACGGCGGAGGTTATCCTACCACTGCAACAACGCTCCCGAACATCGAGGACATCAACCGCGATAATACGATGAACCAGAGTGAGGCGTATTACCAATACAAGATCAAAGTAACACCACAGGATATCAACCGCAATAACATCGGCAATAACTACATCGTGAACGTGATCCCGGTTTGTAAAACGATGCCCGACGGAACCAATCGTTGCGTAGATGTATACCAGTTCAAGATCCCCGTTGTGAATTACGACGTGAAGATAGGTGCTATCGAAGGTTATAACTCCATCCGCTTCATGCGTATGTTCGTTCGTAATTTTACAGAGCCCGTAGTAATGCGTTTCCCACGTCTTGAGCTTGTACGCAGCGACTGGCGTACTTACCAGCAGGAGCTTTCTGAGGCTTCCAATCAATTAGGAACCGACGATGAGACCACCTTCGATGTATCTGCGGTAAGTTACCAGGAAAATGGAACACGCGACCCTATCCATTACGTATTACCTCCAGGCATTAACCAACAGCAGAACGTACAAACCACCAACCTGGTGCTTCTGAACGAACAGGCTCTTTCCATGCGCGCCTGCGGATTGAAGGATGGTGACGCTCGTGCCATTTACAAGAACGTGAACTATGATGTGCGTTCTTACAGGAGATTAAAAATGTTTGTGCATGCCGAGAAACTGAACAACCAACAGCTCAACGACGGAGAAACACAACTCTTCATTCGTTTAGGGACCGACTTCACGAATAACTACTATGAATACATCGTTCCGCTTAAATTAACAGCTCCAGCCAATTACAGCAACGAAAGCGATGGTGACCGCGAAAGAGTTTGGCCCAGCGCTAATATCGTGGATATTGATTTTGGACTGCTCACTGCGCAAAAATTAAAACGCGGCGTGGGAAGCACGGCCCCATCTTCGCTGGAGACCTTATCGAATGGCCACATGATACGTGTGGTGGGTAATCCTAATATTGCCACGCTTACAAATATCATGGTGGGTGTAAGAAACCCTGTGACCTTAGCCGACCCAAGCGATAAATGCGTTGAGGTCTGGATAAATGAATTACGTTTGACGGATTTCGATCAGAAAGGCGGCTGGGCCGCCAACTCGCGTGTAACTGCGAAGCTGGCGGATTTCGGACAGATCTCTTTATCAGGTGCCGTGTCGACGCCTTTCTACGGAAGTATAGAAAAGAAACCCAGCGAACGTAACCGGGAATTGACCGAGCAATACGACGCGTCTACTACGCTGCAAATGGGTAAGTTCCTGC
>JANWKZ010000038.1 GCA_025451115.1 Bacteroidia bacterium
ACGAGCTCATATATCAAATAGCTTTAACGCAGATCACGCATGTTGGAGACGTGATCGCCAAGAACCTTATTGCCTATTGTGGGAGTGCGGGCGCCGTTTTTAAAGCGAAGAAGGCTGAGCTGGTGAAGATCCCGCAGGTGGGCGAATTTGTGGCGGCCCAGGTTTTGAAACGGAATGACGTTGAGTTATTTAAGCGCGCTGAAAAGGAAATAAAATTCATTGAACAGAAAAAAATAGCGCCGCTTTTCTTTACGGACGCGGCTTATCCCCATAAATTAAAGCATTGTAATGATGCACCCATCCTTCTTTTCTATAAAGGAACGGCCGACCTAAACCAACAAAAGATCGTGGGTATTGTGGGCACCCGCACGCCCACCGATTACGGAAAGGCGCAGACGGAAAAACTGGTTCAGAGTTTAAAGGAATTGAACGTGCTTGTTGTGAGTGGACTTGCTTATGGGATCGATACCTATGCGCACCGCACCGCGGTGGCGCAGGAAATGGAAACAGTAGGAGTCTTGGCGCATGGATTGGACGAACTATATCCTTCTACCAATGCAGCACTGGCCAAAAAAATGCTGAAGCATGGCGGCCTGCTCACGGAGTTTATTACGGAGACAAATCCCGATAAGGAAAATTTTCCGAAGCGGAACCGTATTGTGGCCGGCATGTGCGACGCGATAGTGGTTGTAGAATCCAAAAAGACCGGAGGCGCTTTGATAACAGCGGATATTGCGGCAGGATATAGCAGGGACGTGTTCGCTTTTCCGGGAAGGAGCGGAGATGAATGCTCGGAGGGTTGCAATAGGATCATTAAACAGAATAAGGCAGCTTTGATAGAAAATGCAGAAGATCTTATCTATGCTATGTGTTGGGAGCCAACGAAAAAAACAAATAAGAAAAAACAATTGGTATTACCCGTAACGCTTTCGGGAGACGAGAACCAGATCGTGAATTTACTCCGGGATATTCCTTCTGCGCATATTGATGAGATCTGCAGTAAACTCGCTTTAACCCCCGGTAAGGCCTCGGGCCTGCTTTTGCAGCTGGAATTTAGTAATATTGTACGCGCGTTGCCCGGTAAACAATACGCCATTAACTGATGCCAATAGACCAGAACATAAAAACGGAAGTAAAAGAACAGGTAACTGTTTTTGAGCATTATTCAAAACAGGCCTACGATCTTGCTTTAGAATACGCGCCTAAGATCGTGATAGGAATTCTTGTTCTTATTATCGGTTTCTGGGTGATAAAACAGCTCGGAAAACTATGGGAACGTTCGATGAAACGTCGCGGTGTGGATGTTTCTCTTAGCACTTTTATCAAGAGTCTTATCTCTATCGGACTAAAAGTAATTTTACTTATTACGGTGGCCGGCATGGTGGGCATACAAACCACTTCACTTGTTACAATTTTAGGTGCGGCCGGTTTAGCAATAGGTTTGGCTTTACAGGGAAGTCTCTCGAATTTCGCGGGTGGCGTCCTGGTTTTGGTCTTCAAGCCGTATAAAGTGGGCGATACCATTGAGGTGATGGGCCAAAAAGGTGAAGTAAGGGAGATCCAGATCTTTAATACCATTTTATTGACCGCGGATAACCGTACGGTGATCCTCCCGAACGGATCAGTTTCAAATAGTCTTATTGTAAATCAAAGCAAACAGGGAACCCTGCGTGCCGTTTTTGAAGTGAGTATCAGTAACGAATTCGATACCGAACGCGTGCGCAAGATCATTCTTGATGTGGTGAACGCCGATAAAAGGGTGCTCGGTTATCCAAACGAGTCAACGGTAATTGCTACCAAGGTCATCACCAGCGGTTATATTTTGCAGGTTCGTTTCTTCACCACAGAGCTCGACAATTCACCCACGCTCGCCGATGTTATCGAGCATGTAAATAAGGAATTTATAAAACGCGGCATAGGCGAACCCACGCCCCGCATGGTGGTTTATAAAGATTAGTGTATATTTGCAGTGTAAATGTCAACAAGGGTTAATATATCTTTCTTCCCGATGAACCCGCCCCGTTTGGGGTAATGATCTTTTTTGTCCCATAGCGGACATTTTTTAATTCAATTTATTTAAATCTTAAATCATTCAAAATGAAAATTACCATTATTGGTTGCGGCAATATGGGCCTGATCTATGCCCGCGCCTTTTTAAAATACAATATCGTCTCCAAAAGCGAATTGCTTTTGGTAGAGAAGAACGAAACACGCAAGGAGGAACTGAAGAAACTGGATATAGGCAAGGTGGTTGTCCCGGTTGACGGTGTAATTAATGAAAGTGATGTGATCATACTTGCGGTAAAGCCACAGGATTTTTCGGAATTGGTAAATGATCTGAGAAAGGTTCTGAATGAGAATACGATAGTCATAAGTATTATGGCCGGCATCAGTATTTCTTTTTTGCAGGAAAGATTGGGTCACGACCGCATTGTGCGGGCTATGCCTAATTCTCCAGTGGAAATTGGCATGGGCATTACAGCTTATTGCATGAACAAAAGCGTGGATGCGGCGCAAATGCGACGCACGGAGAATTTACTGGCAACAACCGGAAGAACCCTTTACCTGGAAGATGAAAGTTTAATGGACGCGGTGACTGCGATCAGTGGGAGCGGACCGGCTTACTTTTTTTATTTCGCGCAGCAGATGATAGAAGCGGGGATGAAAATGGGATTTGACGAGAGTACGGCGAGCTTGCTTGTGAAGCAAACTATGCTGGGCTCCTTTCACTTATTGAACAGTGCAGGAAAACCTTTGAATGAGTTGATCAAAGCTGTTGCTTCGAAAGGAGGAACTACTGAAGCGGCGCTTACTACTTTTGAGAGACACAAAGTAGGAGAGCATTTGCAGGAAGGTTGGATGAACGCAAGAAAGAGAGGAAAGGAATTGGCGGAGATAGCGAGTAAATAAAGATCAAAACAGTCCCGGAGGCAGCATGCCTCCGGCTACTTTTTTCATTTCGCCTTCGGTTAGTTTATCAGCTTCTTCCACGGCTTTGTTGAAGGTTTCCGTGAGCAGTCTTTCCAGTTCTTCCTTGCTGCCGTGTTGAAGGGCAGGATCGATGCTCAGTTTCTGGATCTTGCGGTTACCGTTGATAGTGATCTTTATATCGCCTGAAGCGACGCTTACGTCTATCAACGTGGTATCCATTTGGGCCTTTATCTCGGCTATTTTCTGCTTTATTTCCTGGAGCTTGCCCAGCATATCCCCTAATTTTCCAAACATTTCATGTAAATTTTAGTCCTGCAAAATTCGACATTTTAACCTAAAAATCTTACATTTGGAAGGTTAATCCTTGCGCCTTGTGGCAAGGGGTTATAAATCAATAAGAAATGAAGTTTTCAGCGCAACAGATAGCAGGCCTTTTAGGAGGTACTATTGAGGGCAACCCGGAGGCTGCTGTAAGCGATCTTGCAAAGATCGAAGAAGGAAGGCCCGGAACCCTATCATTTTTAGCCAATCCGCTGTACACGCCGCACATTTACAATACGGATGCTTCTATCGTTATTGTAAATAAATCACTCGTTCTTGATAAGCCCGTGAAGTCAACCTGTACGTTGATCCGTGTTGAGGATGCTTACGGAAGTTTCGCGAAACTTTTGGAGATGTACGACCAGGTAAAGAAGAACAAAAAAGGCGTTGAACAACCATCGCATATTTCTTCCAACGCTAAAGTGGGTACCGATGGGTACGTAGGAGCTTTCGCTTATATCAGTGATGGCGCGGTTATCGGGAATAATGTTAAGATCTATCCGCATGTTTTTGTGGGGGATAATGTTAAGATCGGCGACAATACAACCCTCTATGCAGGTGTAAAAATTTACAGCGATTGCATCATCGGAAAAGATTGCGCACTTCACGCGGGTTGCGTGGTAGGTGCTGATGGTTTTGGATTTGCACCAAACAGTGAGAATAATTACAAAAAAGTACCGCAGATAGGAAACGTTATCATTGAAGATAATGTGGAGATCGGTGCCAATACAACTATCGACCGCGCTACTTTAGGATCTACCATCATCCGCAAAGGCGCCAAGCTTGACAATCTTGTGCAGATCGCACACAATGTAGAGATAGGTGAGAACTGTGTTCTTGCCGGCGGCTCTTTTGTGGCCGGCTCAACTAAGGTTGGGAAGAATGTAATGATGGGCGGACAAGCCGGCATTATTGGCCACCTGAAGATCGCGGATGGAGTTAAGATCGCCGGTCAATCAGGTGTTGGCCATACTATTACCGAGGAAGGAAAGATCGTGCAGGGTTCGCCGGCATTTGCTGTAGGCGATTACCAGCGCAGTTATGTGTTGTTCCGCGGTCTTGCCAAGTTATACAAACAAGTGAACGAGATAGAGAAAAAATTAAAATAATTGTTGCGATGAGCGAAAAACAGTGTACCATCAAGAAAGCGGTTTCCTTAACCGGAGTGGGGCTGCATACGGGGAAAAAAGTGACGATCACTTTCAATCCCGCGCCTGTTAACCATTGGTATAAATTTCAGCGTACGGATATTGAAGGTCACCCGATCGTGGAAGCGGATGCGGATCTGGTTGTGGATACTTCGCGTGGCACCACATTAGAAAAGAACGGCGTGCGCATATACACCA
This sequence comes from Bacteroidia bacterium, assembly GCA_025451115.1. Classification (GTDB taxonomy): domain Bacteria; phylum Bacteroidota; class Bacteroidia; order B-17B0; family Aurantibacillaceae; genus PALSA-968. The sequence goes on from JANWKZ010000038.1 coordinate 4,599, forward strand.
TGGAACACGTGCTGGCTGCTTTACGCGGATTGGAAATTGATAACTGCCTGATACAGGTTGATGCACCCGAAATGCCGATCATGGATGGAAGTTCCATCAAATTCATAGAAGCATTAGAAGCCGCCGAGAAAGTAGAACAGGATGCGGATCGTGAATATTTTGAACTGAAAGAAAACCTTACCTACGAAGATCCTGTGAAACAGGTGGAGATGTTGGCTGTAAAGCAGGACACTTTCCGTGCCACGGTGATGGTGGATTATAACAGCGAAGTGCTGGGCACACAACATGCCAGCATGTACAGCTTAAAGGAATTTAAGAATGAGATCGCGAAATGCCGCACTTTCGTTTTCCTGCGCGAGCTTGAAATGCTTTTGCAGCACAACCTGATCAAAGGCGGTGACCTCGATAACGCGATCGTACTTGTTGACAGCGAACTTCCGAAAGAAAAATTAGATCACCTGCGTAAAGTATTCCATAAGGAAAATGTGGAAGTGAAAGGACGCGGAGTACTGAACAATACCAAACTGCACTATTACAACGAACCTGCGCGCCACAAACTACTGGATATTGTAGGCGATCTCGCGCTTGTTGGAAGACCCTTGAAGATACATGTATTGGCTGCACGTCCCGGTCATGCCGGTAATGTGGAGTTTGCCAAAAAGATCAAGGAATTGATCAAGAAAGAAAAGAAAGAGGGAAATATTCCGAAGATCGATCTTTCCGCTCCGCCGATGTTCAACATCCAGGACATCATGAAGATCCTGCCGCACCGTCAGCCCATGCTGCTTATTGACAAGATCATGGATCTTGGTCCGGAGCACGTGGTGGGTGTTAAGAACGTAACGCTGAACGAGGAATTTTTTAAGGGACATTTTCCTGACGAGCCAGTGATGCCGGGTGTGATGCTGATAGAAGCGATGGCGCAAACCGGCGGAATTTTGGTTCTAAAAACAGTTCCGGACCCTGAGAACTACCAAACGTATTTCATGAAGATCGATGGGGTGAAATTCAAACAAAAAGTTATTCCTGGCGATACGATCGTTTTCTGCCTCGATCTTTTGTCGCCCATTCGTCGAGGTCTCTGTCACATGAAAGGTGTTGCTTACGTTAACAACAAGCCTGTGATGGAAGCCGAGATGTTGGCACATATCGAGAAAGTGAGGAACATCGATAAAAAAGTACCCGAGCCCCAAAACGCATAATACAAAGACCTGAAAATTCTATGATCTCGAACTTAGCCTCCATTCATCCCAAAGCGCAACTAGGAAACAATGTAACGGTAGAAGCATTTGTTAGTATCTCTGGTGATGTGATCATTGGTGATAACAGCTGGATCGGTCCGAACGCAGTGATCATGGATGGCGCACGCATTGGGAAGAATTGCAAGATATTTCCGGGCGCAGTTATCGCGGGCATTCCGCAGGATCTTAAATTCAAGGGAGAAAATAGCCTGGCGGAGATCGGCGATAACACTGTAATTCGTGAGTATGCCACCATAAATCGAGGCACTTTAGATAAAATGACCACTAAGGTGGGAAACAATACAATGATCATGGCTTATGCGCATATCGCGCACGATTGCATGATCGGAAATAATGTGATCATTGCAAGTTATGTTGGCATTACCGGTCACGTAACGGTGGAAGATTTTGCGATCATTGAAGGCCTTAGCGGAACGCAACAGTTTATCAAAATAGGCGCGCATAGTTTTATAGCAGGTTGTTCGCAAATGCGCAAAAGCGTTCCTCCATACATTCGTGTAGCGCGGGAACCCTTACAATATATTGGTGTGAATATCGTGGGCCTCACACGTCGCGGTTTTTCGAAAGAAGCTATAAAGAACATTGAAGATATTTACCGTGTTATTTTCGTGCGTGGTTATAACATGACCAAGGCTTTGGAAATGGTAGAGCAGGATTGCCCGGACACTCCCGAGCGCAGGCAGATCGTGGATTTTATTCGCGGTGAAAAAGACGGCATCGTGAAAGGAATATAAGGAATGCAGATCAGCATTTCGTTAAATAAGGTCAGCAAAAAATACATCAACGAGTGGATCTTCAAAGATCTTTCTTACACTATTAATTCCGGTGATAAATTGGTTGTGCTGGGGTCAAACGGCTCCGGGAAATCTACCTTTTTGCAATTGGCGGCCTCTTATTTAATTCCAACCAAAGGAGAAATTGCCTGGCAAAACGGGAGCGAGAGGATTGCCGACGACGAGATCTACAAAAAGCTCAGCATGGCTTCGCCTTATATGGAGCTGATAGAAGATTTTACTTTGACCGAGTTGGTTGAACATCAAATGGTGTTCAAGCCGTTCATCAATGATCTTTCGGCCCGGGAGGTGATCATCGCCTTGCAGTTAGAGCAGCATGCCGACAAATTCATTAAGAACTATTCCTCCGGAATGCGCCAACGCGTAAAGCTGGGATTAGCTATACTTGCTGATTGCCCGGTTCTGCTCTTAGATGAGCCCTGTACGAACCTGGACGCCAAGGCTATTGAGTGGTATCAAAATATTATCAAACAATACGCGTTAGATAAGACCATTGTGGTGTGCAGCAATACGGTGAAAGAAGAATATAGTTTTTGCACCACCTCGCTGGAAGTAGAAAAATTCAAATGAAAAGTGTTATTTTAAAAATAGTATTGGCGGCCGGCTTTCTGCTCTCTTTTCAAACAGAGAACCTGATCCCTTATAAGGATAGCCGCAAACTTACCTGGGATGATTTCCAGGGGCCGCCCGTAGCTTCATCGCCATTCCAGGCGAAAACGGAAAGTAATACACATTTAGACATCAGTACCCAGGGTATGGAGGCCACTATTGTGATGGTTACCTCTTTCGATAAGAAAACTTCCTGGGTGAAGACCAAACGGGCCGACCTGTTGCAGCATGAACAGACACATTTTGATATTGCCGAGCTCTGGTCGCGCAAATTCAAACAGAAATTAAAGGGTAAGACCTATTCTTTAAAGACCTTCCAGAAAGAGCTCAATACCATGCACACCAATATCCAAAAAGAGGGTAAGACCATGCAGAAAGAATACGACGCGGAAACCGAGCATTCGGTGAACGCCAAGGCTCAGGAGAAATGGACCAAAAAGATAAATGCTGATTTAAAATCACTTAGCGAGTTCATCCCCGAAAAAGTGACCTGCAAACTGGTAAAATAAGTCCTCTTTTCCTTCCCGAAACGTCTAAAAATGCCTAAATTTGGGAAATCGATCCCATGAAAAAAGCATTTCTTATTCTTGCGGCTTTTTTATGCCAATTGGCGTATGCCCAGGAAATAAAATTCAACCCTAAGACCGGTGATGTGGAAATGGATGGTTTTCTTAAGGAAGTAAATAATGAAGCCCTTAAAGACATCAATACTTTTACCAATAACGTATCTACCAAGTTCAATATTCTGAAAGCGGATGTGGAAAAGCTTTTAAAAGATCTTGCACCCGGCGATGTATACATGTCGGCCCAGGTGGCTAACGTAATTGGTAAACCGGTTACGGATGTATCTGCCAGCTATGTGAAGAATAAAGAAAAAGGCTGGGGCGCTATTGCGAAAGAAATGGGTATTAAGCCCGGTTCGCCGGAATTCCATAAGCTCAAAAAATCCATGAAGAAGAACGGAAAAGGTGGAGATACCAAAACCGAAGGAAGTGATGACAGCAAAGGAAGCGGGAAAGGCAAGGGTAAGGGCAACGGAAAAAATAAAAACAAATAAAACGAACAGATATGGCTTTTGATATTGAAATGATCAGGAAGGTATATGCCGAAATGCCTTCGCGTATTGAAGCAGCCCGTAAACAACTGGGCCGTCCTTTAACACTGGCCGAGAAAATACTTTTCTCGCATTTGCACAAGGATCAGTCTTTCTCCAATTTCGAGAGAGGAAAATCATATGTTGATTTTGGTCCCGACCGCGTGGCCATGCAGGATGCTACGGCGCAGATGGCGCTTTTGCAATTCATGCAGGCAGGTCGCCCAAAGGTTGCTGTACCTTCAACGGTGCACTGCGATCACCTGATCACCGCTAAATCAAATTCTAAGCAGGATCTGGATCGTGCGGTGAGCATCAATAAAGAAGTTTATTCGTTCCTTTCTTCTGTTTCCAATAAATACGGAATTGGTTTCTGGAAACCAGGCGCGGGCATCATTCACCAGGTGGTGCTTGAGAACTATGCTTTCCCCGGAGGAATGATGATCGGAACCGATTCGCATACAGTGAACGCAGGCGGATTAGGAATGATCGCTATTGGCGTGGGCGGAGCAGATGCCTGCGACGTGATGGCGGGACTTGCCTGGGAATTGAAATGGCCAAAGCTTATTGGTATAAAATTAACCGGAAAGCTCAATGGCTGGACCAGCGCGAAAGACGTTATTTTGAAAGTTGCCGGCATCCTTACCGTAAAAGGCGGTACCGATAAAATAGTTGAATATTTTGGCGAAGGAGCGAAGAGCTTAAGCTGTACCGGCAAAGGAACCATTTGCAATATGGGTGCCGAGATCGGAGCTACTACTTCTACCTTTGGTTACGATGCCAGCATGGAACGTTATCTGCGTTCTACCGGCCGTTCAGATGTAGCTGATGCCGCTAACGGGATCCACGAACACCTGACAGGTGATCCGGAAGTGTACGCGAACCCCGAGAAATATTTTGATGAGGTAATTGAAATTAACTTATCAGAATTAGAACCACATTTAAATGGTCCTTTCACCCCGGATCTTGCAACGCCTATCTCTAAAATGAAAGAAGTGTTAGGCAAGAATGGCTGGCCTTCAAAAATTGAAGTAGGTTTGATCGGTTCATGTACAAACTCGTCTTATGAAGACATTGCGCGCGCCGCTTCTTTGGCTAAGCAGGCTGCAGACAAACATTTAAAAGCAAAAGCAAAATTCACGATCACGCCGGGCTCTGAGCAGGTGCGTTTCACCATAGAGCGCGACGGTTTTGTGAAAATATTTGAAGACATCAACGCTACGGTGTTCGCTAATGCCTGCGGTCCTTGCATTGGTATGTGGGACAGGGATGGGGCTGATAAAGGCGAGATCAACACGATCGTTCACTCTTTCAACCGTAACTTCAGCAAGCGCGCGGATGGAAATCCGAACACACACGCGTTTGTGGCAAGCCCGGAACTGGTAACAGCACTGGCCATTGCCGGAGATCTTACTTTCAATCCGCTTACAGATGTTCTTCTGAACGAAAATGGAGAGAAAGTAAAGCTCGATCCTCCTACGGGAGATGAGTTGCCTAAAAAAGGTTTTGCCGTTGAGGATGCCGGATACCAGGCACCTGCAGCGGATGGTAGCGGGGTTAAAGTTGACGTTGATTCAAAATCCGATCGCCTGCAATTGCTCGATCCTTTCTCTGCCTGGGAAGGCGTTGATCTGAAAGGATTGAAACTGCTGATACGCGTAAAAGGAAAATGTACAACCGACCATATTTCGATGGCGGGCCCTTGGTTGAAATACCGTGGCCACCTGGATAATATCTCTAATAACATGCTGATCGGGGCAGTGAATTCGTATAACGACAAAACCAATTCGGTGAAAAACCAATTGGACGGAAGTTATAATGAAGTGCCGAAAGTACAGCGTGCTTATAAAGCAGCCGGTGTAGGTTCTATCGTTATTGGGGACGAGAACTACGGTGAAGGTTCGAGCCGCGAGCACGCGGCGATGGAGCCCCGTCACTTGGGAGTTCGCGCGGTATTGGTAAAATCGTTTGCCCGTATACACGAGACCAACCTGAAGAAGCAAGGCATGTTAGCCTTAACTTTTGCTAATAAAGAAGACTATAACAAGATCAAGGAAGACGATAGCATTGATATTATCGGCCTTACTTCGTTTGCACCCGGCAAGCAATTGAGCCTTGTGTTTAACCATGCCGATGGAAGCAAAGATACCATCCTGGTGAACCAGAGTTACAATGCGCAGCAGATCGAGTGGTTCAAAGCCGGTGGAGCGTTGAATATTATTCGCGCTAATGTGAAAGCCTAATTAGTAGAAGAATAACTGAAAGCCCGCTTCCCAAAGAAGCGGGCTTTTTTTTGCCCGGATGTCAATTTGGGAAAGCCCTTTTATTTCGTATTTTTGGTAAAACCATTTTTTATGAAAAAACTGCTACCCATGCTTTTCCTGCTTGCCGGGGTAAATACCTTTGCCCAGCCCTGTTTTGAAACGCCAAAAATATGGCAGTCCAGCAATAACGGTTCGGCTACTCCTATTAACCTGGCATCAGCGGATTTTAACGGCGATGGGACCCCCGACCTAGTGGTGGCCAATCAAAATGCTCCCATGATGAGTTTCCTGGAAAACCAGGGAGGGAGTTTTAATTTACACCAGGATTTTTTTTCTGGTAATATTCCCAAAGCGGTGAGCGTTGGTGATTACAACCAGGATGGAGATAAGGATGTGGCGGTTGCTAATTTTTCCAGTGGTAATGTGATGATCTTTAGCGGGGACGGCTCGGGTAGTTTTGTTCCTTCCTATACAATAGCTCCTTTCCCCAACGTCGAATACTTAAATACCGGCGATTTTAATGGAGATAATTATCCCGATCTGGTTGCGGGTAGTCATAACAGTCCAAATATCAATGTTTATTTAAATGATGGAACAGGCCAGTTTCCTTCGGCTACCAGTTATAATTGTGTGGGTGGTACGCCTGTTTATATTGCCTCTGCCGACCTTGATAGCGACCTCGACCTTGATCTTGTGGTTGGAACCGGGGGAGGTAGTGGATTTAATGTTTTTAAAGGGAATGGACTGGGCGCTTTTACTGCCCCGGTTGGTTTCCCGGGCAACGCCTGGGATGTTGCCATTGGCGATTTTAATTCAGATGGAAAACTCGATGTTGCCGGAAGCCCCAAACAGGGTTCGGGCA
>JANWKZ010000039.1 GCA_025451115.1 Bacteroidia bacterium
CAAACAATACACGTGTTATCTACGTTGGCACGGGCGGCGGCGGCGTTTGGAAATCAACCAATGCAGGAACCACTTTCAACCCGGTATTCGATAAATATTGCCAGTCGATAGGTTGGCTAAGCATCGATCAGAAAAACCCGGAGACGGTTTGGGTGGGCACGGGCGAAAGTAACATGCGTAACAGTGTTTCCGTTGGATGTGGACTTTACAAAACTACAGACGGAGGAAGTAACTGGCGCAACCTGGGCTTTGACACCTGCGAGCATATCAGCAAAGTAATTATTGATCCAAAAAATTCCGATGTTGTTTATGTAGCTGTGCCCGGAGCTTTGTGGAGCGACAGCAAATACCGTGGGCTTTATAAAACCATAGACGGAGGAAAAACCTGGAAGAAGATCCTTTACACGGATGTGAAAACGGGCTGCGCTGATATAGCGCTTGATCCCAAGAATCCTGAGATCGTTTACGCCTCTATGTGGCAGTTCCGTCGTACTCCATATTCGTTCAGTTCGGGAGGAAAAGGACGCGCGCTTTACAAAAGTATGGATGGAGGCAAGACCTGGAAAAAAATTCAGAAAGGAATTGAGGACGGAGAGTTAGGAAGGATGTGTATCGCTATAAGTCCTACCGAGACCAATAAAGTTTTTCTTGTAGCCGAATCTAAAAACACTGCGCTTTATGCATCGAACGATGGGGGGGAGAACTGGGAAAAGACAAGCGCTACGCAGAACGTAACATGGAGGCCTTTTTATTTTAGTTTGATCGTGGTAGACCCTACCGACCCGAAACGTATTTACCGCCCGGGCCTAGAGTTTGCTTTTAGCGACGACGGGGGAGAATCCTGGAAATCCGCTTCTTTTGAAGGAGGCTGGGTGCATTCTGATCATCATGCTTTATGGATAGACCCGAATAACAATAGCCATTTGATACTTGGAACAGACGGGGGTGTTTACCAATCGCTCGACAAAGGGGTGAGCTGGACGATGTTCAAGAACTTACCTGTATCGCAGTTCTACCATGTGGCTTATGATATGCAAACGCCTTACAATGTTTATGGAGGTTTGCAGGATAACGGAAGCTGGTTTGCTCCCACAGCAAGTGTAGGTGGAATTGAGAATAAGGACTGGACCAATTGCGGTGGCGGCGATGGTTTTTGGGTGCAACCCGATCGCAGCGACAGCAATATCTGTTATAGCGAATCGCAGGGAGGGGACGTTATACGTTACAATAAGAGAACCAATGAATCGAAAGATATTAAACCTTATCCATTGCCCGGTGAACCCAAATTGCGTTTCAACTGGAATACACCTATTATGACCAGTCCTACAAACCCAAAGACTTTGTATGTTGGCGCCCAATATTTGTATAAGAGCAAAAACAAAGGACAGACCTGGGAGAAGATCTCAGGAGATCTCACCACCAACGATAAGAAAAAACAGGAGCAGGAAAAATCGGGCGGACTATCGGTGGACAATTCAGGTGCCGAGAACCATTGTACGATCTTCACCATTGCTGAATCTCCAAAAGATGAGAATTTGATCTGGGTTGGAACGGATGATGGAAATGTGCAGGTAACTACAGATGGGGGTAAGGCCTGGAAAAAAGTGAGCGGCACGATGCCCGGATTGCCTGCGGCAACCTGGTGCAGCAGTATCGATGCGAGCACATTCGATAAAAACACAGCCTTTGCCACTTTTGAGGGGCACGCCACCGGCGATCTCAAAGCCTACGTTTATAAAACAACTGATCTTGGAAAGACCTGGACCTCTATTGTAACAAATGATATCAAAGGCTATGCGCATAAGATCAAACAAGACCTCAAGAACGAGAATCTTTTGTTTACAGGAACCGAGTTCGGGTTATTTGTAAGTTTCGATGCAGGCAAATCATGGATACAGTACAAAGCAAAAGTTCCTCCTGTTGCCGTGCGCGATATTGCTATTCACCCGGTAACGAACGATCTTATTCTTGCTACACATGGTCGCGGTGTCATCATCGTGGATGATATCACTCCGCTGCGCGATTTCAGTCAACAGATATTGGAGAGCGATATGGCTTTCCTTCCTTCTAAAACAACTTACATCGGAAGCGATCATTTTGGTGGCGCTTTTCCGGATGGAGGATACTCGGGTGATAACCCGGATGAGGACCTTACGGTTATTTACTACCTGAAGAACCGTATTACCAAGGGAAGTGTGAAATTTGAGGTTTACGATACCGATAATAAACTGATCACTTCTTTGCCGGCCTCTAAAAGAAAAGGCATTAACCGCGCCAGCTGGAATCTCCGCGTTAAACCGCCACGAGTGGCAAAAGGAGTTAAGGCGGACTTCGCCGGATTCATTGGTCCGTATGCCGGCGAAGGCACTTATAAATTCAAAATTGTTGTGAACGACAAATCCATTGAGAAAACAATGGAGCTGAAGTATGATCCGAACGCGAAAATTCCTTTGGAGGATAAAAAACTGCAACGCGAGGCTACGATGAAGATATTTTCTATGCACGAAGATCTTGCATTCCTCAGTGAAAGGATCCGCGCGGTAGGCGATACGGCTTACGCCCGTGCCGATAAAATGAGCAACAAAGAGTTCAACGAACAGCTTAAAGTGTGGAATACTAAAAGCGACGAATTGCTTAAAACTCTGGCGGCTTCTGTTGCCGGCACGAACATTACAGGCGAAGAAAAGATACGCGAAAAACTGAGCGAGCTCTACTGGAAGGTAGCATCTTCACTATCACGTCCAACTGATTCACAAATGGATAGGGTGAAAGGTTTGCAAAAAGAGATCGACGATGCAAGTGCGAAAGCTGAAGCACTCTTTAAAGCTGAATTAACAAAGCTCAATGCACTTATCGCAAAGAACAAAGGCACGGAGATAAAACTCCTCACCAAAGAAGAGTGGGATAAGATGAGCAAGAAGATCTAGGTTTAAATGACGCCTACTACGATCATGAGTTAGTTCTTGATGAGTTTTGTTGTATACGAATAATTCATCTCATCAATGGAAACTTTAAAATAATAAGCTCCATTTTCTATACCATATAACTCAGTATTGATCAATTGATCTCCTTCAAAAACTTCTTGTTGTTTTTCATAAACAACCCTACCGGCAACATCAATTACCTGGATCAAGGCATTTGCCTTTGAAGGCGAAGAAAACCGGAAATTCACATACTCGCTGGCCGGATTGGGATTAAAACTATTAACTATCGGATCTTTAGCTGAAGATATTATTTGTGAGTACTTGTACTCCCCGTTATGATCCACTTGTTTTAAGCGATAATAGTTTAATCCAACGGCGGGCGCATAGTCATATAAACTGTAATTTGTAGCGATATTACTGTTGCCCGCTCCTTTTACGCTGGCAATTGTAGTAAACTCAAAACCATTGGTCGATCTTTCAATTTCAAAACGACTATTATCTTTTTCGCTTGCTGTGGTCCATTCTAATTTGGTTTTCTCGTTTTGCGGCCGCGCCGTAAACTTTGTGAGCTCAACAGGTAAAACAAGTGTCTCGGTGCCACTGCAGGTGTAACCGTTCTTTACGTACGAAAAATAAGCAGTACAGAACCCGTTCGCCCCTATAAAGGTTCCGCTTGTGCCCGCGGATAACTGAATATAATATGTTTTTCCTACGTCGGAGGCACTGGAGACCCAACAACCGCACTGTGTGACCTGGCTCCCCGGACCTACATAGCTCCCGGTATACCAATCGGCCAGGATATTTTGGTTGGCGGTACCGCAGGCAGCATCGAGTAGCATTATTTCGCAGGCACTTGGATATCCGCTTCCCTGGAGATTGAGTCTAAAGCAATAACTCTCTCCAGCTGCCACCACCGTAAACGCGGCTCGGATAAACAAAGAACTACTTACATCAAAATTATTGGTATGTCCGCCATATGAAGCACTGGGAACTGTTTGCACAGCGGTGGTGGGGGTTAAAGTACCTAAGTTAACATAGTAAGTAGTAGTACAGTTAAACCCATACCATTCATTGGCTTGTGTATCCTGGGTATGACCTGCTTTCTGACCGTATGCCGGATATTTTGCTGCCACAAATAAAAGCAATAAGCAAAGTATGGAAATGTTTTTTTTCATGCTTGTCTTTTAACAGATCGAATTATCACTTAAGTGATCAAATAAAATTAGGTGAAACAAATAGGCATGTCAACTTGAAAATATGGAGTTTATGGAGCCCTATACGACCTGAGCTCGGCCTAAATGTTTGATATACAGTTAAATAATCAACATCACCGTTGGACTTCTGTTTGCCGCCTTATATATTAAGGAAAAAGCGAAAACCCCACAATCGGCTAAAAAATCGCACCTTTAAGCATGTCTTCATTGATCCTTTTAAGGGGCTTGCCGGGAAGCGGTAAGAGTACGCTCGCGAAAGAATTGAGCGAGCAGGGCAAACATCCTGTTTGCGCGATCGATGATTTTTTTACAGACCCAAAAACCGGGGAGTATACATTTGAGTTCGACAAAAATCATTTGGCTTACAAAGCCTGCGAAGAAAAAGTAAAAGTGGCGATGAAACAGAGAGCAGAAAAGATCTTTCTGGACAATGCCTTTACGCTTGAATGGGAAATGGAGCCCTATTTTAAAATGGCAAAAGAGCATAGTTACAGAATTCATGTGGTTACGGTGGAGAACCGCCACGGAAGCGAAAACATACACGGCATCGGCCGTGATCAGCTCGAAAAAATGGCCGCTAAGTACAAAGTGAACCTGTTTTAAATTTTTTTTGCCCGAAACGAAAAAGACCTACCTTTATCCTGCTTTTCAGCACGTTCATTCTTGCCATGAAAAAAAGTGATAAGCATATCATTAAGGAACTTAAAAAGGAGGTTTCTGTTCTTAAAAAAGAGAACAACCGCCTTAAAAAAACCGTTTCGGTAAGTACCAACAAACCAACCGTTAAAGTTCCCAAACAGATAAAACCCATTTTCGACAAGGCGCAAAAACTGGTTGGCAATTATTTTCGCTCACTTAAATTCTCGCCTTCAAAAGGAAGTATTGAAATAAATAACGAGCGCTATGTATTGGTGCGCGCTTCAGCTTTATCGCATGAGTTCTTAAATACCATTAAACATTTGTACGCCGACCGGGGGGAGGAGGAAGCACTTACCATTGGGAAGAATATCCTTTTTGACTTAGCGCATGTATTAGGAATGGAGGACGCGGGTAATTTTCATAAGAAAATGAAACTGAAGGATCCTATCAGTAAATTATCTGCCGGGCCCGTTCACTTTGCCTACACCGGTTGGGCCTTCGTGGATATTTTACCGGAGAGCACGCCTTCACCGGACGAAAATTATTATATTAAATATCATCACCCGTATTCTTTTGAGGCCGACAGTTGGGTGCGCGCAGGAAAAAAGTCCAAGACGCCTGTTTGCATTATGAATGCCGGTTATTCCAGCGGATGGTGTGAAGCGAGTTTCGGACTTACGCTTACCGCGGTTGAAATTTCCTGTCGCGCCAAAGGCGATAAGAATTGCACGTTCATCATGGCTCCACCGCATAAAATAGATTCCTATTTAAAAAAGAGCGTCGCAAAAAGAACGAAAGGAAAAGTGGAGATCCCTTCGTTCCTGGAAAGAAAAAAGATAGAAGAGAAATTGAATGCCACCGTTTCGGAAAAAGAATTCTTAATAAAAGAGATCCACCACCGCGTAAAGAACAACCTGCAGATCATTTCCAGTTTACTGAACCTGCAGGCCGACAACATCAAAGATGCGGGCATCAAGGAAAAATATACAGAAAGCATCGGCCGCATCAAATCCATCGCCATCATTCACGAATTGCTTTATCGTTCTAAGAATTTATCCGACATCAAAATTCGGCAGTATCTGCAGGAGCTGGTGTCTTACATTTCCGATACCTATGATCACGAGGACCGTGTGCGTGTGAATCTATCGGTGGATGTTAAATCGCAAACCATTAATCTTGACAAGGCCATTCCCTGTGGTATCATCATCAACGAACTTATGTCGAACGCGTTTAAATACGCATTTGAGCCGGAACAAAACGGAACGATAGACATATCGCTTACGCAGGATGAAAAAAATGACCGGTACGAGCTGATCGTTTCAGACAGCGGATCAGGTTTGCCTTCAAGCCTGGATATTAATAAGACCCCAACACTAGGATTGCAGCTTGTTAATTCATTGGTAGGCCAATTAGGCGGAACGGTCGAAATTAACGGCAAACAAGGCACCCGTTTTAAGATCTCTTTTAGCTAATTGGCTATTTTTGTAAAAACATCTTGCCATGTATAATTTATTTGATGCCAAAAACGCCGGGCTTATTTTAGAACGCCTGGAAAGTATTACTCCTAACCACAAAGCCAAATGGGGAAAGATGGAAGCGGCCCAAATGCTCGCCCATTGTTCCAATGCGCTCGACACTCCTTTTGGTCCTGACCGCAAGCAGGGATTTATGGGAAAATTATTTGGTAAGATGGCTAAGAAAAGCAGTCTTAGCCCGGTGCCATTCAAACAAAATCTGCCCACCGATCCAGGTTTTGTTGTAAAAGACGCCCGCAATTTTGAAAATGAAAAAAAGCGTCTGGACGCTGCCATAAAGAAATTTGTGAGCGGCGGCCCGAATGGAATTACGTGTAAGAAACATCCATTTTTCGGCGATTTTACAAGTAATGATTGGTCTTTCTTAATGCATAAGCATCTCGATCATCACTTCGGTCAGTTCGGCGCTTAGATCATTTTCAGAAAAGAGATCTCTTTATCGGTCAATCTTCTCCAGCGACCACGCGGAAGTTCTTTTTTAGTGAGACCCGCAAACATGATCCGGTCAAGACGTATTACTTCGTATCCAAGCTGTTCGAAAATGCGACGCACAATGCGGTTGCGTCCCGAGTGAATTAAGATGCCCACTTCGCGTTTGCTTTCACCGGCGTAAGAAACTTCATCCGGCTGTATAAAGCCGTCTTCGAGCTCAATACCTTTCTGTATCTTCAAAAGATCGTCCTGTTTCAGATTTTTATCCAATTCAACATGATATAATTTTTGAACCTTGTGTTTGGGATGCGTCAGCTTTTTGGTCATCTCGCCATCGTTCGTAAACAGCAAAAGACCTAATGTATTCCTGTCAAGTCTTCCTACAGGGTATACACGTTCTTTGCACGCGTCTTTAATTAATTCCATCACCGTACGGCGCCCACGTTCATCTTCGGCTGTAGTGATATAATCTTTGGGTTTGTTCAATAAGATATATACGTGTTTCTCGGTCTTTAGCTTTTGTCCGGAATAATTTACCTCATCACCGGGTTTTACTTTATAACCCATCTCTGTAATTACTTTTCCATTCACGCTTACGCAGCCAGTTGTAATAAGATCGTCTGCTTCGCGACGAGAACAAATACCCGCGTTGGCAATATAACGGTTCAAGCGTATGAGACCTTTATCAGCATGCGTTGGTTTTTTTTCCGCGCTTTTAAATTTATCATCTTTCCGGAAGAATTTTTTGTCGCCGTATTTTTTTTCTGGTCTTTTAAAGTCGCTGTCTTTCTGAAAAGGTTTTTTATCTCCGTACTTTTTTTCTGATGATGTAAAATCGCTTCCCTTTTTGAAAGGCTTCTTGTCGCCGTATTTTTTTTCTGAAAAATCACCGCCTGCCGAACGGGCAGTTTTTTTTCCTTTTCGGGCAAACTGATCTTTTCTGTCGGCGCGTTTTGTTTTGTTGTCATCGCGCTTGTCGCGATCAAAGTGTCCGCGGAAATGGCGCTTAGGCGCACCATCATCCCCTTTTTGATATGCGTCTTCTTTAAAATTGCCGGTAGATTTTCCGGGCTCGTCTTTGCGTACTTTTTTGTTTCGTGTAAAGCTACGCTTGGTTTTGTATGACGACTTCTTCTTTTTCTTTCCGGGGTCTTTGCGATTTTCCATCCGGCAAAGATAACTTAAAGTCACAAGTCACAAGTTAAAAGTCATAAGTTGAGGCTGTTATTCTTTTGACTTATAACTTCTATAATAGATCCGGATAATAGGCCCGCTCTATATGTTCTACCTGGCCGGTCTCATTATTTACAGAAACGATGTCGAAACGGGCTTCTTCCTGTATCTCGTATTGCCTGATATATTCGTGCGCGGCACGGATCGCCTTCTTCTGTTTGGGCCGGGTTACAATTGTGCCCGGCTCCCCAAAATCGGAGTTCTTTCTTGTCTTTACTTCAATGATGGCCAGGATGTCGCGGTCTCTTGCTATGACATCTATCTCCAGCTTTTTATAGCGCCAGTTGGTATGTAAAATGGTATAACCCTTGCCCCTTAAATAAGCAATGGCCTGTTCCTCACCTTTTTTACCCGTTTCAAGAGTTTTCGGCACAAATTTTGTTTTTATCAAACCTAATCCTAATTTAGCAAACGCAAAACACCCCAAATATGAAAAAATTATTCTTATCAATTACTCTGTTTGCCTTTACTACTGCGGCTTTCGCGCAGTTTGAAGGAAGTATCGAATTCCGTATGGAAACCAAAAAAGATACCACAACAAACATCTATTACGTAAAAGGTAATAACGTGAAACTTGACCAGATCGGTAAAAAATCAGGAAAAGTGGAAGGAAGCTTCGTTTTTGACCTGGGCGGAAAATCCATCAAATTTGTGAACCCGGCCCGTAAAGTATGGGGCGATCACAAGTCGGAAACACCCCCCACGGTGAACGGAACTTGTGAGGTTACTAAGCTGAAAACCACTAAGATGGTTGCCGGCAAGATGTGTGCCCAATACACCGTTAAGAACGCTACGGAGAACACCATGATCACCTACTGGGTAGCATCCGAAAAATACGATTTCTTTGTGCCCCTGGTAAAGCTTTGGAACCGTAAAGACAAGCAGTCTATCTACTTCAACCAGATCAAAGATCTTCCTAAAGGATCTATGCCCATGTTGAGCATCGAATCTTCGCTGGATGGCAAGACCAATATCAGCAAGCTGGAAGTGATCAAATTAGAGAAGAAATCGATTGATGCCGGAACTGTTTCGGTACCTTCAGATTACAAGAAATTCGAACAATAATCGGGCTTCATCAGCCTAATTTTAAACCTCGTCGAACGACGGGGTTTTTTCTTGCCAGCACCCCTCTATTTAGAACGATTCTAAATATCATTTTAGTTAAAAAAACCTAATGCCAAACGACTTACGAATGCAATCTTCTATTAAATTTGCGCGAATTGTAATGATTTGTCATTACAGTGTCATAGCAACCAAATCTTATGATAAAAAACTTATCCCGTACAGCTCTCAACATTTTCGTGAGCTTCTTTTTTGCGGGTTTTGTCATCTCCAACAGTCTTAACGCTGCCGATGGTAAAACTGTATTCAAGCAAAACTGCGCTGTTTGTCACACCCTAACCGACCAACGTGGAACCGGTCCGGGTTTAGGCGGAATTAAAGACCGTGCTCCAGGCGGAGACTGGTTATTTAACTGGGTGAAGAACGCCGAGAAAATGATCAAATCAGGAGATCCTGAGGCGAATAAAATTTTTAAAGAATACGCACCCACTGTGATGACCGTATTCGAAGGTTCGTTGAGCGACGACGATATCAAAGCCGTTGTCGAATACATCAAAAACCCTCCAGCCCCTCCTACTCCCACAAATACGGTTACCAATGATGGTGGGGAAGTTGCCGGTGCAGAAGGAGGCATCAGCCCACTTTACATCCTGCTTTCCGTTATCACTATCCTGGCCTTATTGATCAGCGTACTGCGCGGTGTTCGGGTTTCTTTACGCAACATCACCAATAAAAAAGAAGGAAAAGCAGAAGAGCCTTCAAGCACTTTCTGGGAAGAAACAAAAAGCTGGATGGGCGGCCATCGCCGTTTTGTAGGTGTTTGTTTGATCGTGATCACTTGTATTGGCGTAAAAGGTTGCTGGAACACTTTGTTCGATGTAGGTGTTTACTACGATTGGGAAACAGGCCGCGGGTACAAACCCGAGCAGCCCATTAAATTCTCTCATAAAATTCACGCCGGCGATAACGCCATCGCTTGCCAGTACTGCCACAACTCGGTAGAAAAATCACGTCACGCAGGTATCCCTACAGTCAACGTTTGTATGAACTGTCACAAAGGTATCAGCGCCGGCCCTTCCGGTGAAAAAGGTACAGCGGAGATCGCTAAGATCTACGCCGCCGCAGGTTTCGATTCAAAGACACAGAAATATGACGAGAGCAAAGCCAATCCTATCAAATGGATCAAGGTTCACAACCTGCCCGATCACGTTTACTTCAACCACTCACAACACGTGGTAGTAGGTAAGATCGAATGCGCGCAATGCCATGGAGATGTGAAGAAAATGACGGTTGCCGAGCAACAATCACCTCTTACCATGAAATGGTGTATCGAATGTCACCGCAAAACAGAAGTTGCTATGGAAGGCAACGCGTACTACGATAAACTGCACGAAGCTTTAAAAGAGAAATATAAAGGACAACACATGAAAGCGTTCACTGTATCGCAAATGGGCGGTATTGAGTGCGGAAGGTGTCACTATTAATTAGGAACTAAGATTTTTCAATAATATATGGGTACAAAAAAGAAATATTGGAAAGGCCTCCCGGAGCTGCATCAAAGCCCGGAGTTTTTGCAAAAGAGCAATAACGAGTTTGCAGAAAACCTTCCCATGGAAGAAACCTTGGGCAGCGAAAGCACCAGCACAAGCAATACCTCGCGCCGCGACTTTTTAAAAGTGATGGGCTTTACCACCGCCGCGGTTGCACTTGCTTCCTGCGAAACGCCCGTTATCAACGCCATTCCTTACGTAAACAAACCTGAGGATGTAACACCCGGTGTTGCTAACTTCTACGCGTCTACCTTTTATGATGGACATGACTACGCGTCTGTACTCGTAAAAACACGCGAAGGCCGTCCCATTAAAGTTGAAGCCAACGAGTTATCAAAACATTCGTGGGGTACCCACGCGCGTACACAGGCTGCCGTTCTTTCTTTATATGACGGAGCCCGCCTGAACAGCCCATGGGCTAAAGGCGCGCCCACTACCTGGAAGAACGCCGACGCCGAGATAGGCAAGGCACTTGCCGCCGCAGGCGGAAAAGAGATCGCTATTTTATCTTCTACTATTATATCTCCGTCAACCCGTGCCGTAATCGCCGAGTTCACCGCTAAATACCCTACCGCTAAATTGTACCAATACGACGCGGTTTCTTATTCAGCCCTCAGCAACGCCAACGAAAAAGTTTGGGGTAAGAAAGTAGCACCACATTATCATTTCGATGAAGCTAAGAAAGTAGTTGTAGGCGTGGCCTGCGACTTCTTAGGTAACTGGTTATCGCCTGTTGAATTTGCTTCCGGTTACGCAAAGAACCGTAAGGTGAGCAAAGATAACCGCGAAATGAGCAAGCACTATCATTTTGAGTCTAACATGTCACTTACCGGCGCGAATGCCGATGAGCGTTACATGATCAAACCGTCTGAGATCGGGAAAACCGTTGTTGCTTTATATAACGAAGTAGCAAAAGCTACAGGCAACGCAACTGTTTCTGCCAACGGTTCAATTGCTTCTAATTCCGATGCTCAAAAAGCGATCGGAAAAATTGCAAAAGACCTGATGAACGCAAAAGGCCAGTCATTGGTTGTTTGCGGGCTCAACGATACAGACGTACAGGTGCTGGTTGCAGGCATCAACAAAATGCTTGATAACTACGGCAAAACTGTTGAGATCGAAAACTACTGCAACTTAAAACAAGGAGACGATAAAGCATTCATGAGCCTTATCGAGGACATGAACGCCGGTAAAGTAGGCGCAGTAATGGTTTACAACTGTAATCCAATTTACACAGCCCCTGCAAAATCCGGTTTCGCAGCAGCTTATAAAAAAGTTCCCGTAAAAGTTTCTTTCTCGCAAGTGCTGGATGAGACCGCAATGGTTTCTGATTATGTATGCCCTGACCACAACTGGTTAGAATCATGGGGCGATGCAAATCCTTGCCGCGGACATTATTCTTTACAACAACCTGCTATCAACCCAATTTTCGCACAGCCCCGTTACGAAGGTACCCGCCAGGTGCAGGATACCTTATTAGCATGGGCCGGCGTAAAAACAGATTACCTAACGTATTTACAAGCCTTCTGGCAAAACCGTGTGTTCCCTATGCAGGGCCGCTATGGTGATTTCTATTCTTTCTGGAGCAATACACTGCATGATGGTGTGCTGCACATCCATTTTGCGAAGCCTGTTGAAGAAGTTATTGCCCCAATGGCTAAAGACAGTTCAGGTAAGCCGGTGTTTGCGGGTGTTGCTACTGTTATCGCTGATTCTTTAGGTTTACCAAAACCCGAAGAGAAGAAAGAAGAGAAGAAAGAAGTTGTTGCCGCTGAGGTGGTAACTCCAACCGTTGATTATAATGCGTCTGCCAACAAAGCGATTGCCGCGAAAGGTGGAGCATGGGAAATTACGGCTTACGAAAAGATCGGGTTTGGTAATGGTAACACCAGCAACAACCCATGGCTGCACGAATTACCCGATCCTATCTCTAAAGTAACCTGGGATAACTACATCACCATGCATCCTGCAGATGTTAAGGAACTGGGCTTCGGAGAAATGTTGCGCCAGGATGATATCGGAACAGTTGCCAATCTTACCGTGAACGGCGTGAGCGTTGAACTTCCTGTTTATCCTTCACCCGGCCAGGCTAAAGGAACCCTTGGTGTTGCGATCGGTTACGGACGTAAAGCAAGCACCTTACAGGTTGCTACTTTAGTAGGTGGAGCGAATGCTTTTGATTTCTTCACTATCTCTAACGATACTTTACAAAATATCTCGGCTGATGTAGCAATTACAAATACCGAGAAATCTTTCGAGTTCGCTTCTGCACAGATCCAGCACACCATTATGGGTCGTGAAGAATGGATCCTTCGCGAAGCTTCGCTTGGTCAATACAAAAAAGATCCTGCTGCCAATAATCCAAAAACAGAATTAGCAACGCACGCCGGCAAATTACCGATCAACGATGTTGACCTGTGGGCAGCGCACGATCGTCCCGGTCACAAATGGGGTATGACCATCGATATGAACTCTTGTATCGGTTGCTCGGCTTGTATGATCGCTTGTTCTTCTGAGAACAACGTTCCTGTAGTTGGTAAAGATCAGATCCGCCGTACACGCGATATGCACTGGCTGCGTATCGATCGTTACTATACTTCAGACATGACCCGCATGAAAGCGGACGAGGAACACGTTGGCGCGCGTGAGATGTACCTTGAGATGGAAAATCCTTCAAGCAATCCGAAGGTTACTTTCCAGCCCATCATGTGCCAGCACTGTAACCACGCTCCTTGCGAAACGGTTTGTCCGGTATTGGCAACTAACCACAGCAACGAAGGCCTTAACCAAATGACCTACAACCGTTGCATCGGCACACGTTACTGCGCTAACAACTGTCCTTTCAAAGTACGTCGCTTCAATTGGTATAACTATAACGGAAATCCTGAGTATGCTACGATCAACCCGATCCAGCAAGACCTGGGCCGTATGGTACTGAACCCCGATGTAGTGGTTCGTGGCCGTGGTGTAATGGAAAAATGTTCTATGTGCCAGCAGCGCTTGCAAGCCGGTAAATTGGCCGCCAAGAAAGAAGGCAAACCTTTACAGGACGGAGCAGTTAAAACCGCATGTCAGCAGGCTTGTCCTACTAACGCGATCATCTTTGGTGACCTGAGCGATGAAGAATCGGCAGTATCCAAAACACGTGAAGACGAGCGTAACTACTTCCTGCTTGAAGAGATCGGCATCAAACCAACTGTTTCTTACCTCGTGAAAGTTCGTAACCAGGAAGAAGAGATCGTTTGGGAATCTGAAGCAGAGCCTGCAGTGAAAGCTGAAGGCGGCGAAAAGAAGGAAGAGAAAAAAGAAGAAGCTCACTCATAATAATTTAGAATTAAGAACTAAAAGATATGCACGCAGAATCGCAAATAAGAGAGCCGCTGATCTTAGGTAATAAAACCTATACGCAGATCACCGACGACATCATCAAGCCCGTGGAAGGGAAAACCGGTAAAGCATGGTACGTTCTGTTCACCATCTCTACCCTTACCTTCATCTGGGGATTAGGATGCCTGGCTTACACCATCGGTGTAGGTATCGGTGTCTGGGGATCGAACAACGGTGTTGATTGGGCCTGGGATATCACCAACTTCGTATGGTGGATCGGTATCGGTCACGCAGGAACACTCATCTCGGCGGTGTTATTACTTTTCCGTCAGAAATGGCGTTTAGGAATTAACCGCGCGGCAGAGGCGATGACCATCTTCGCTGTAATGTGTGCCGCCATCTTCGTATTGTTTCACACAGGTAGGGTTTGGCTGGATTACATGCTCTTCCCGTTACCTAACCAATTCGGTTCGCTGTGGCCTAACTTCAACTCGCCACTTCTTTGGGACGTGTTCGCGGTATCAACGTATTTCTCTATTTCATTAGTGTTCTGGTATATCGGGTTAATTCCTGATTTCGGAACCATTCGCGATCGCGCCATCAGCCCGGTTGTAAAGAAAGTATATAATCTGCTTGCATTTGGTTGGGGCGGTAACGCGCGTCACTGGAGCCGCTTCGAAGAAGTATCTCTTGTACTTGCGGGTCTTTCAACTCCACTTGTATTCTCGGTTCACTCGATAGTATCCTTCGACTTTGCCACCTCGATCCTTCCCGGCTGGCACACTACCATCTTCCCTCCCTATTTCGTATCCGGGGCTGTGTTCTCAGGATTCGCGATGGTGTTAACGCTGATGTTGGTTGTGCGCCGTGTTTACGGTCTGCAGGCTTACATTACTGTGAAGCACGTTGAGTACATGAACATCGTTATCATCGTAACAGGTTCTATCGTAGGTGTTGCCTACTTAACAGAGTTATTTATGTCGTGGTACTCGGGCGTTGAGTTCGAGCAGTACGCGTTCCTTAACCGCGCTACCGGTCCGTATGCATGGGCCTACTGGTGTATGATGACCTGTAACGTAGTATCACCGCAGCTTTTCTGGTTCAAGAAGATACGTACCTCATTAGTGGCCACGTTCCTTCTTTCTATTGTGGTGAACATTGGTATGTGGTTCGAGCGTTTTGTGATCATCGTTCCTACGCTGTGTCGTACCTTCCTTCCTTCAACCTGGAACATGTATCATCCAACTTTCGTTGATATCGGGATCTTTACCGGTACCATCGGGATGTTCGGTTTCTTCTTCCTTTTGTTCTCGAGGTATTTCCCTGTGATCGCGCAATCGGAATTAAAGACCATTTTAAAAGTATCGGGCCAAAGCCAGAAGAAGGATGCGGCATCGCACTCGCATTCAACCGCACATGCACACTAATTGTTTAATAAAAGTATTGTATAAATAATATGGCAGGAGTAATAACAAAAAAAGTGATCCACGGCGTTTACGACGACGAGGTTCCTTTGCTGGAAGCTTGTAAAAAATTAAAAGCAGCCGGTATTAAAATTAAAGACGTTTTTTCGCCGTTCCCTATTCACGGTATCGATCCTATTATCGGTGTACCGCGTACGCGCCTGGCGATCTGCGCTTTCATTTACGGACTAACCGGTTGCGGTCTCGCTACATTAATGATGTGGTATATGATGATCAGCGATTGGCCTACCGATGTGGGTGGAAAACCAACCTGGGCTTATTTCTATAACGTGCCCGCGTTCATACCTATCACGTTCGAATCAACTGTGCTTTGTGCCGGTCACGGAATGGCAATAACGTATTTGTTGCGTTGCATGCTGGTTCCGGGCGCCAGGGCCAAGAACCCCGATCCGCGCACAACCAACGATAAATTCCTCATCTTACTTGAGCTGCCCGAAGAAAAAACCACTGAAGTGGAGAACTTACTTCGTACTGCTGGAGCTATTGAAGTGAACCATAAAGGAACTGTAACAGAAAAATTACCATACTAAGCAATTGGCTATGAAATTTGAAAAGATCATAAACTTAAAATCGGTAGCGGCAGCGGCTGTATTGGTTTTAAGCTCATGCAGTAATGCACCCAACAGCCCGGGTTACGAGTTCATGCCTGACATGTACCGTTCACCTTCGCTCGAGTATTACAGCACACATACATTAAATGGCGATACGTTATTGACCGCCAAAAAACCGGTTGCCGGAACTATCGCGCGTGGACACATGCCCGGTATTCCTGCCGGAATGGATTACGAAAAATCAGGTTTGTATCTTAAGAACCCAATCGCGCTGAGCGATGCGGTAATGAAAGATGCCGAACATCTTTATACTAATTTCTGTGTGCATTGCCATGGTAAAGATGGTAAAGGTGACGGAGCTGTAGGACAAAAACTTCCCGGCGCGCCTCCAGCTTATGATGGAACCCTGAAGAGCTTATCAGAAGGAAAGATCTTCTATTCTATCACGCACGGAAAAGGTATGATGGGCGCACACGACGGTCAACTCAACGTTGAAGAGCGTTGGAAACTGGTGCACTACGTACAGAAATTACAAGGACCTAAAGCGGTTGCTGATTCTGCTGCCGCGAAAGCTACAGGACCTGTTGATGAATTAAAAAAAGAAGAAAAAAATAAATAAGAAGGAACTATGAGTAACTTAAACTTTACATTTCCGCAAAAAGCAAAAACAGTCACTTTCGCTTTAATGGGCGTGGGGCTTGTTTCGATCATTGCTGCTTTTATCTTCGATCATCCTGCTGAGGCTGATGGACACTATCATCACAATCGTGCGTGGGCAAATATTTTTGTGAACTGTTTCTTCTTCATGGCCATTGGTCTTGCTGCCGCCTTCTTCTTGGGATTGCAGTATGCTGCCGAAGCCGGTTGGGCAACTACTATTAAGCGTGTTATTGAAGCAACAGCCTGGTTCCTTCCCTGGGGCTTGAGCGCTATGATGCTGATGTTCATCTTAGGTCAAATGGGCGTTCACCATATTTACGGCTGGATGGATAAAGACCTGGTTGCCGCCGACCCGATGATCCAGGCGAAAATGGGATATTTCGGAATTTTCTGGTGGATCCGTTCCATCGCTTATATGGTTGCATGGGGTTGGTTTACCTGGAAGCTTCGCAAGAACTCAATGGATGCAGATAATACTACCAGCAACGATCATCACTGGAAGAACGTAAAATTAGGCGCCTGGTTCATGGTGATATTTGCTGTTACTTCATCAACTTCTGCCTGGGATTGGTTATTAAGCATCGACGTACACTGGTTCTCTACACTCTATGGCTGGTACATCTTCTCCGGTATGTGGGTGAGCGCGATCACCGCCATGGTGCTGATCATCGTGTACCTGAAAAAACTTGGTTACATGGAGTTTGTTACTGAAAGTACGATCCATGATATGGGTAAATGGATGTTCGCCATCTCTTTCCTTTGGACTTACCTATACTTCTCTCAATTTATGCTCTACTGGTACGCTAACATTCCGGAAGAGATCATTTACTTCCAACAACGTTGGGAAGATTACAAACCCCTGATGTGGACCGTGTTCTTCATCAACTTCGCTTGTCCGATGGTTATTTTAATGAGCCGTGATGCGAAACGTAATTTCTGGTTTCTGATGTTTGTGGGCATCATCATCTTCGTGGGTCACTACCTCGATGTAGTAATGATCGTTATGCCCGGCACAGTTGGTCACCACTGGACCGGCTTAAGCTGGATGGAGTTCGGAATTTTTGCAGGTTTCTTAGGATTGTTCCTTTATGTTGTGTTGAATAACCTTACCAAGCGTCCGTTGTTGGTTAAGAATCACCCCTTCCTCCAGGAAGCGTTACATCACAGCACCTAATTGAACAAACAGAACAGATAAATTAAAAGAAGATAAAAATTTAAAACCGAAATAAAATGATACTGTTGTACATCGTAGCCCTTTTATTGTTGTGTATAGCTTTGAACCAACTTTTCAAGGTAGTGGAATTATCGCGCGACCTGAAAACCGAAAAAGAATGGTTGCCGAAGGAAAGCGACAACCGTTTGAACGGACGCCTCATGATGGTATTCTTTGTTGCCTTCATGTGGTTCTTTGTTTGGCAGATCTACCGCTTTGGCGGAGACCGCATCCTGCCGGTGGCCGCGTCAGAACATGGTCCAAAGATCGATTGGCTCTTAAACATAAACTACGCACTCTGTATAGTGATATTTGTTATTACCAGCGCTGTCATGTTCTATTTCGCATGGAAATATTACGGACGCGACAACCACAGAGCAACATTCTATCATCATAACAATAAACTGGAAATGATCTGGACCGTTATTCCCGCTATCGGCTTAGCGTTCATCATTGTGTTCGGGTTAAAATACTGGAACGAGATCATGGCCCGCGAGAACGATCCGGATCCTGTGAAAGTGGAACTGTATGTAAAGCAGTTCGACTGGACCGCGCGTTACGCCGGTAAAGACAAAAAATTCGGCATTGATGATTATATGCAGATCGACGGTTCTAACCCGGTTGGTTTAGATACGAACGACGTTGCCTGCAACGATGATATTTTAGTGAAGAACGAATTCCACCTGCCGGTGGGAAAGGAAGTAACCTTCCAGTTCCGCTCGCGCGACGTGATCCACAGCGCGTTCATGCCCCACTTCCGCGCACAGATGAACTGTGTGCCCGGCCAGGTAACGGCTTTCCGTTTCAAACCAACCATCACTACCGCGCAAATGCGTAAGGATCCGCAGGTGATGCGCAACATTGATGAGATCAACGCCATCCGTGTAAAACGCGGCGAAGAACCTATCGTGTTCGATTATGTACTGATCTGTAACAAGATCTGCGGAGCCTCGCACTACAACATGCAAATGAAGATCGTTGTTGACGAGCCGAAAGAGTACGAGGCATGGATAGCCAAACAAAAAACGTTTAAAGCGGTTGCAGAAAAGAAATAATAAAGATTAAAACCTGTAAGAATGGGAAACAATACACACTCCGGAGTTTTAGAACATAACCACAAGGTGCATGATCATGATCATGCGCATGGCCACCACGAGCACCATGAGACCTTTGTGAGCAAATACGTATTTAGTATGGACCACAAAGTGATCTCGCGTCAGTTCCTGGTAACGGCGGTGATCATGGCGGTGGTAGCCATGGTGATGTCTATCATCTTCCGTATGCAATTAGCATGGCCCGGCGAGAAATTCGCTTTCATTGAAATGATCATGGGTAAGAGGTGGGGCAAGGATGGGATCCTCGATCCTAACGCCTACCTCGCGCTTGTAACTATTCACGGTACCATCATGGTGTTCTTTGTATTAACGGGCGGATTGAGCGGTACATTCTCTAACCTGCTTATCCCGTACCAGGTAGGAGCACGCGATATGGCATCCGGTTTCTTAAACATGTTGTCGTACTGGTTCTTCTTTGTTTCTTCTGTATTAATGATGACTTCTTTGTTTATCGAAGACGGAGCTGCATCCGGCGGTTGGACAATTTATCCTCCTTTATCTGCACTACCCGAAGCCATTCCCGGTTCTAAAATGGGGATGACACTTTGGTTGGTATCTATGTCATTGTTCATCGTATCGGCGCTTTTAGGCGGTTTGAACTACATTATCACTATTCTCAACCTGCGTACAAAAGGTATGACCATGACGCGCATGCCACTTACGTGCTGGGCATTCTTCATCACAGCTATTCTCGGGGTTCTTTCTTTCCCAGTGCTTTTATCCTGCGCCCTGCTGCTGATCTTCGACCGTTCTATGGGAACAAGCTTTTATCTGTCTGACATCTACATCGGCGGACGCCCGATGGAACAGCAAGGTGGTAGCCCAATCCTTTTCGAACACTTATTCTGGTTCTTAGGTCACCCCGAGGTGTACATCGTGTTATTACCTGCCCTTGGTATCACATCAGAAATTATCTCTACCAACTCGCGTAAACCTATCTTCGGTTACCGTGCCATGATCGGCTCTATGTTAGCGATCGGTTTCTTATCGTTCATCGTGTGGGGTCACCACATGTATATGACAGGTATGAATCCTTTCTTAGGCTCCGTATTCGTGTTCACAACACTCTTAATTGCCATTCCTTCTGCGGTAAAAGCGTTCAACTATATCACTACGCTCTGGAAGGGTAATATCCAATATACGCCGGCCATGTTGTTCTCCATTGGTCTCGTATCATCGTTCATCACGGGTGGCGTTACCGGTATCATCCTCGCTGACTCTACACTGGATATCACTATTCACGATACGTATTTTGTGGTAGCTCACTTCCACATTGTAATGGGTCTGTCGGCCATCTTCGGAATGTTTGCCGGTGTTTACCACTGGTTCCCCAAGATGTTCCTGAAAATGATGAACAAGAAATTAGGGTATCTGCATTTCTGGTTAACGCTCATCGGAGCATACGGAGTATTCTTCCCAATGCACTTCCTGGGTATGAGCGGCGTTCCGCGGCGTTATTATACCAA
>JANWKZ010000040.1 GCA_025451115.1 Bacteroidia bacterium
ATGTTCTTTTTGCTTTTCTTTATTATGTGATCGGCACCAACAGTTTTGGTAATCTTACCCATACCGATGAGCCCCGTGATTTTTTGGAGTTGTTTTTCTTCAGCGCGCAGACGCTGACAACTGTAGGATACGGTTATGTTTATCCTAAAAGTACCGCTGCCAGCAGTATAGCCGCCATCGAATCAATGTGTGGGCTGCTGGGTTTTGCCTTAGCAACAGGTGTTCTATACGGAAGATTCTCCCGGCCCAAGGCGCATATCCGTTTTACCAAAAATTGCCTTATCTCTCCTTACGAAGGAATAACAGGTTTTATGTTCCGCATCGCAAATACAACTCAAAACGAATTGATCGAGACGGAAGCAAAAGTGATTCTGGTAAAAAATAATTTAGAAACAAACCAACGTGAATTTCATCCGTTACCACTGGAAATAGATAAGATCAGCTTCATGGCACTCAGCTGGACCATCGTTCACCCGATCGACGATAAAAGCCCGATCTATAAGATGACGGGGGAGGATCTTATTAAAGCCGATGCCGAATTCCTCATTTTATTCAAAGCCATAAACGATACAAACTCACAAACGGTTTACGCCCGTAGTTCGTATAAAGGCCATGAACTTATCGAGAACGCCAAATTCAAACCACTGGAGCGCAACCAGCGCGGCAATAAAGTAACTATTGATCTGAGGAAACTGGACGAGTTTCAGAAATTCTAATCTTTCACTCCGTTCGTATAGTGATAACGGCTGGATTCCACTCCGTTCTTGTCGTAATTTATCCAGGTACCATGCGGAACGCTTTGCTCATGTCCCTTACGTTTATCACTTACAACCTTGTAATGCATGATGCTTTGTATATTTCCGTTAGATTGATAGATCCTGCTTTCGCCCGATAATCTTCCATTCTTAAAGTTTTGGATGCGGTGAATACCCCCGGTCTCAAAATAGTATTCCCACTTGCCATTCTGCTTACCCCGGCGATATTTTCCTTTACTATCCGTGAAGCCGGTTTCATAATACAGCATGTAGTTGCCGTGCTTGATCTCTCCTATCGCATAGCTGATATCTTCCTTCGGCTTACCGTTCTTCTCAAACCAATGCTGCCATCTCCCGATCTTTTTATCATCTTTTCGCTTGCCCAGGTAATTGGGTTTTCCGTTCTTAAAGTATCCTTCCCACAAATCATCCATTTTTCCCATTTTATACGTGCCTTTGTCCTTTAACTGCCCATTATCCCACCAGGCTTGCCATACACCATCCGCTTTCCCCTGCACATAATTTCCCTCCTGCGATTTTTTTCCGTTCTCAAAAAAGGTGGTCCACAACCCTACCTTCACATCATTCTCAAAGTTACCCTGTTTCCAAAGCTCGCCGGTCTTGTACCAATATTTCCAGGTGCCGTTCTGTTTATCATTCGAGAAATTCCCTTCGCTTTCTTTCTTTCCACTGTCAAAATAATAGGTCCAGGTTCCTTCCCTAAGTCCATTTTTAAAAGTGCCCTCCATATCCTTATTACCCTTGGGCAAATAAAAGATCCAGAGACTGTCTTTTTTATCATTCGCGTAATTTCCTTCTGATTTTATTTTTCCATCCTCAAAATAGGCTTTATACGGGCCGTGTATCTTGCCATCTTTGTAGGTAGTTGAATATTCCAACTGACCATTATCATAATAGAACTTCCAAACGCCATTTCTAAGTCCACCCTTATAGTTTCCACCTGCTTTTAAAGAAAGTTCACGGCCAACAAGGGTCATAAAACCATCGCCGTTCTTAATAGATTGCTGGCCCTGCTCGTTCCAAACGTCCATTAAATACTCAACCGTATCCCTGAATTCCTTCACCCATTTGGGTTTGTTATTCTCAAAGAAAGCTTCCTGCCGTCCACACGGAACATCATTACAAAAGTTTTCTTTCGTCCTAACATTTCCATTCTCATAGTAATTAATGGTTTGGCCGTTCTTGCGGCCTTTTTCGTAAAGCCCTTTACTTTCAGGTTTTCCGCTCTTATAAAAATAGCTCCATTCCCCATTGGGCTTTCCTTCCGAAAAGACCTCTCTGCTTTTTACAGTTCCGTCCTCATAATAATTGGTCCAGGTGCTATCCGGGCGGTCATCCCTGAACACGGTCTCACCCGAAAGTTTTCCATTGGCGTAGTAATAATAGTTATGCCCTTGCTTCCAGCCCATCTTGTAGTTCTCGATGGCCTGCATATCGCCGTTCTCGAAGAAGAATTTCCAAGTGCTGTCCTGCTTTCCCTTCTTATACCAGCCCATTTTAGCAGGTTTGCCGTTCTGGTACCATTGGGCCGATTTGCCATGCGCGATCCCTCTGCGGTAATTATCCTCGCTTTTAACATTTTTTTTGTCAGCATCCCAGTATTCGTACTTGGGTTGGGCCAGAACAAGCATGTTAAAAAATAGAAAAATGACTATAAAAAGGCGCGATTTCATCATGCACAAAATTAAAACGAGTTGGATAGCTATATTATTGTGATTTAAAAACTTGTAAACATATTTAGTAACCATTTACCCCTAAATATTCCCGCATCTCTAAAAGGGTGACTTTGGTGTCGAAATCTGTGCTAAATTTGTGTTCCGTTAAAACGTTATGAAAAAGATCCTGTTTTTGCTGCCCTTTTTAATTACTTCTTCCTTTGCTCAAACCGGCTGGAACCTCCAACAATGTATAGACCATGCCTGGAAGTATAACCTGAACCTGAAACAGAGTGGGATCAATACTGAGATCAACGAAGTGAATGTTTTACAAAGCAAGGCCAATGTGCTGCCCTCTCTTAATGCAGGCGCTAACCACACTTACAATATTGGCCGTACTATTGACCGTTATACCAATACGTTTGCCAATAGCACAGTTCTTTCGGAGAACTTTTACGCGCAGTCGCAGATCACTTTATGGAGCGGCTTGTCGCAATACAACACGATCAAAAAGAATCAATACGCCTACATGGCCGCGAAAGAAAGCCAGGAACAATTAAAGAATGACCTTGCTCTAAACGTAGCTACTGCCTTTTTGCAGGTTATTTATACAAACGAGTTGACAGGAGTTGCACAGCAACAGGTTAATATCAGCAAATTGCAATTAGAGCGTACTCAAAAGTTAGCTGACGCCGGTTCTTTAGCTCAGAGCAATGTATTCGATATCAAGGCGCAATTAGCCAATGATGAATATACTTTCACCACCGCACAAAACAACTATAACCTGGCCCTTCTTTCTTTAAAGCAATTGCTATACCTCGATTCGCTTAACTCTTTCGCCATTGAAAAACCGGTGATCGATGTCATTGCTTCCGATCTTGCAGCTTACAATGTGCAGGATATTTATCAAACCGCTTTAAAGAACCAGCATAATATAAAAAGTTCCGAATACAGTCTACTCAGTGCAGAAAAAAACCTTTCTGTAGCGAGAGGACGCGTTAGTCCAACGCTCAATTTAACCGGAACGATCGGAACAGGTTATTCGGGATTGGCAAAGGACATTGTAGGTCAACCTACCTTAAGTGGCTTCCAGGCAACAGGTATAACCAGTCAACTCGATACAGTATATACCCCCACCTACAGTTTTGAAACCAAACCAACTCCCTGGAACACACAATTCAAAAACAATGTGAACAAAAGTGTTGGACTTACCCTGAATATCCCTTTGTTTAATGGACTTTCTAATTACGCCAGCATCAAAACCGCCAAACTGCAAGTGCTTAACAGTAAATATTCTTATGACATCGTAAGGCAACAGCTTTTCAAGACGATCGCGCAGGCTCATGCCGATGCCAATGGCGCGCTCAACAAATACGCGTCAGCAAAAACAGCATTGGAAGCCGCGCAACAATCTTTCACTTTCACCGAGCAAAAATTCAATGCCGGAAGCGTTAGTGCTTTCGATTATAACAACGCGAAGAACCGCGTACTAAAATCACAGGCAGACCTTTTGAATTCTAAGTACGATTTTATTTTTAAGCTTAAAGTGCTTGACTATTACCAGGGTAAACCCCTTACATTTTAAAGGAATATGAAAAGATTTGTCTGGATCATTATAGGGGCTGTATTGCTGATCTTCATCATTGTAGGACTTAAAACCTGCTCGGGCGACGATGGAATTGAAGTAAGCACCGAACTACCAAAACTGCGTAACATTACCGAGATCGTAAGCGCCAACGGAAAAGTGCAGCCGGAGACTGAAGTAAAAATAAGCTCGGATGTGTCGGGCGAGATCGTTGAATTATTTGTGAAGGAAGGCGACCGCGTGAAGAAAGGCGCTCTTCTATGTCGTATCAAACCGGATATTTACGAATCAGCGCTCGACCGTGCTTCAGCAACCGTTAACAGCACGAAAGCCGGCATGCAGAACATGGTGGCGCAGTTAGAGCAGGGCAAAGCCAACCTGGTGAATTCGGAAGCGAATTTCAACAGGAGTAAGAAATTATTTGACCAGCAGGTTATCTCCCAGCAGGATTTCGACGCAGCAAAAGCACAATATGAAAGCGCAAAAGCCAGCGTAAAGGCATTGGAAGAAAGCGTAAAGGGTGCCGAGTATAATATCAGCAGCGTTCAGGCCTCCTTAAAGGAAGCAAATACCAATTTGTCTAAGACCTATATTTACGCGCCCGTTGATGCTACCGTTTCCAAGCTCAACAAAAAACGAGGGGAACGCGTAGTGGGTGCCATCACCATGGAAGGTACAGAGATCATGCGCCTGGCCGATCTGAACGAAATGGAAGTGAATGTTGATGTGAACGAGAACGACATCATCCGTGTGCACCTGAATGATACCTCCCTTATCGAAGTGGACGCGTACAACGAACGCAAGTTCAAAGGTATTGTTACGGAAGTGGCCAATTCGGCTAACACCACCGGCATGAATGCCGATCAGGTAACCAATTACACCGTAAAGATCCGCCTTCTTCGCGAATCATATGCGGACCTCGTTACTGAAAAAAACCCGGTGGCTTTCCGCCCCGGTATGAGCGCATCGGTTGAGATCTTGACACGTAAAGAAAGAAATGTGCTGTCTATTCCAATACAGGCTGTAACAACGCGTACCGACTCTACACAAAAGCCTATCGGATCTAAAACCGAGGCCTCGCCGGATGAGGAAAGCGAAGATGGTGTGAAAGTGGAAGTGAAAGACGACAAGAAAGACAAAAAAGAAGAAGAGAAAGACAAGAAACCGCGCCCCTGTGTATTCATTCTGCGTGATGGAAAAGCTAAAATTGTGTTTGTAAAAACCGGCATCCAGGACAACGAATACATTCAGATCATGGAGGGCCTGAACCCCAAAGACGAAGTGATCGTTTCACCTTACGGCGCGATCAGCAAAATGCTTTATCACAACGTGACGGTGAGCAAAGTTGATAAGGATAAGCTTTTTTCCATTGAGGTGAAATAAACTATTTAAGAAGAGAGACCGTTCCGCTCAACTCCTTTTTGATATTGCCAACGCCTTTAACTTCTATTTTCCAAACGTAAACATCTTCCTGCACCATTTCGCCTTTTCGCGTAACGGTTCCATCCCATGTTGTATTGATGTCTTCTGAATAGAAAGCCTGGTTGCCCCAGCGATCGAAGATGTACATTTTAAATTCTTTGATGCCCTCCCCTTTCGCACCGAAGGCATCATTGGTTCCGTCTCCGTTTGGAGAGAAAGCGTTTGGAACATAAATACTGAATTCTTCATTGATCACTACCGTTTTTATGATAGAATCCTTACAACCGTGATCGCTTGTAACTATCAATTGCACTGCGTAAGATCCCGCTCCCGGATACATATACGAAGGATTTTGCACAGTAGAGGAGGTATTTCCAAAATTCCAGTTCCAGGTAACAATATTAGCACCGCCGGAGGTATTATAAAAGTTAATGTGAGGATTCAAAACAGATGCGGGTTGCGGGTCGTAATTAAAATCGGCATAGGGAACAGGATAAACCACAACCGTTGAGGCCGCCGTATTAGTACAGCCATTCGCATTTCCTGTTACGGTGTATGTACTTGTATTTCCCGGTGAAACAATAATAGAATTTCCATTAGCGCCATTACTCCACGAATACGTGGTTGCTCCGTTTGCTGTAATAAGTATCGAATTTCCGGCACACACGGCCCCTGAGTTAACAGTAATGATAGGTGAAGGGTTTACAATAACATTCACTGCGTCGGAACCGATGCATCCATTCGCATCACTGGCAGTTACAAAATAATTTCCTGATGAATTGACCTGCACATTATTTACCGTCGGATTCTGTTGCGCGGAAGAAAATCCCGCAGGACCATTCCATTGATAATTTGTTGCGCCGGTGGCCGATAAATTCAAAACCGCACCTGCACACAAAGGTCCGTTGGCCGAAGCCATAATAACAGGTAAAGAATTAACAAGAACCGTTGCCGCGTTCGCATTCATACAACCATTTAGGTCGGTCACAGTAACAATATAGTTTCCATTCATAACCTGGTCCGCATTAGAAATAGCCGGATTCTGTTGATTTGAAGAATAATTATTTGGGCCCATCCAGGAATAACTTACTCCTCCACCCGCCGTTAAATTAATTGTGTTGCCCACGCAAACTGTAGCGCCATTCGCACTAACAACAGGCAAAGGATTAATGACAACATTTACAGTAGCTGTATTCACACAGGAATTTCCATCCATTACCTGCACTGAATAATTTCCGCCTGCATTCTGTGCAACTCCCGGGATCGATGGATTTTGTTGCGAAGAAGAAAAACTGTTCGGGCCCGACCAGCTATAGTTTTGTCCGCCTGAAGCATTCAAATTCAATGTTTGGTTCACGCAAACAGGGCCGTTACTTCCTATTGCTATTACCGGCAGCGGATTAATAGTAACTGTTGTGGTAGCAACGGCCGTACAGGTTCCGATAGTTCCTGTAACGGTATAAGTGATGCTTGCCTGCGGCGAAGCGGTTACTGAACTTCCAGTAGCAACATTCAGTCCGGTAGCGGGCGCCCAGGAATAATTTGTAGCGCCACTCGCGTTTAATGTTGCCGAATTCCCCGCGCAAATAATTGCAGGATTTATCGTGATGGTTGGATTTACAACAACTACAACAGTGGAAATAGCAGATCCGGTACAACCATTCACATCAGTAGCATTTACTGTATAAACCGTGGTTGAAAGCGGGGAAGCATTAACTACTGCCCCGGATGTTGTGGTCAAACCCGTGGCAGGGCCCCAGGAATAAGTTGAAGCTCCGGAGGCATTCAATGTTGCGCTTCCTCCTCCGCAAACCAAAGCACTGTTCACGTTTATCTGCGGCAGCGGATTCATGGTCACAGAACATGTAGAAGTATTTGCACAGCCATTCGCATCACTTCCGGTTACTGTGTAAACCGAACTTGAAGATGGATTGGCCGTAACAGAACTTCCGCTCGTACTACTCAATCCTGTAGCCGGACTCCAGGTATAATTCTGCGCGCCATTCGCAGTAAGTGTTGTGCTTTGTCCTGCGCAAACAGTTCCGGAATTTACTGTTACTGTTGGTAAAGGATTTACTGTTACAACAGCCGTAACGGTTCCGGTACAGCTTCCGCTCGCCGCGGTTATAGTGTAGGTTGTGGTAACTGATGGATTCGCTGTAACCGAAGCGCCGGTAGTAGTATTTAATCCAATTGCGGGCGACCAGGTATAAGAAGTGGCCCCATTCGCATTTAGACTTGCCGAACTTCCGTTGCAAACAGAAGCGCTGTTTACAGTTGGAGAAAGATTTCCTGAGATGGTAACTGTAGCCACAGCCGTATCGGTACAACCAGCCGCCGAAGTTCCGATAACCATGTACGTTGTTGTCACAGTTGGATTCGCCGTAACACTTGCCCCCGAAGTTGAACTTAATCCTGTTGGAGGCGACCACGAATAAGTATTCGCCCCACCCGCATTCAACGTAGTTGAAGCACCCGGACAAATAGAAGCTGAATTGACAGTAACTACAGGCGGCAGATTGATCGTAACGACAGCAGTGGCAGAAGATGTGCAGGTCGACGCTGTTCCTGTTATAGTATACGTGGTAGTAACCGATGGAGTTGCCGTGATCGTTGAACCCGTTGTTGAACTGAGCCCCGTGGCGGGAGACCATGTATAAGTTGTTGCCCCGGTTGCGTTAAGTGCAGCCGAGTCTCCAACGCAAAACGAAGGATTATTGACAGTTATGGTCGGTGCCGGACTGATTGTAATTTGCGCCGTTGCCGTATCCGAGCAGTTATTGGTTGTTCCTATCGCCGAATACGTTGTAGTTGCGCCGGGATTAGCCGTTACAACAGAACCCGTTGAAGAACTTAAACCTGTTGATGGAGTCCACGAATAAGATGTAGCTCCATTTACCGACAACGTTCCCGTTCCGCCCGGACATAAAGT
Source organism: Bacteroidia bacterium (assembly GCA_025451115.1). Classification (GTDB taxonomy): domain Bacteria; phylum Bacteroidota; class Bacteroidia; order B-17B0; family Aurantibacillaceae; genus PALSA-968. Next base: position 8,371 of record JANWKZ010000040.1, read on the forward strand.
TGCTGAACCGGTTGCGGTTATTGTTGGCGATGCACTTACAACAACCTGCGTTGTGTAAGTACCGACACAAGGCGTGATGCCAAATGACGTTATTACGCAAGTGTAAACAGTTGTTGAAGTTGGATTTACATTGATGACCTGCGTGGTTTGTCCGCCCGGCGACCATGCATAGCTTTGAGCGCCTGCAGGAGCTGTTAAGGTTGCGGTTTCTCCCTGGCAAATAGAGTCCGGATCTATTGTATAAGGAGCACACGAACAATCAATGTATACATATCCAAAATGCCCGCCCTGCGCACAATCTCCGGCCGTAAATCTTACGTGAATGTTTTGTCCAACATAAGGAAGTAAATTAATACTTACAGACGTCCACGGTTTATACAAAACATCATAAACACCAAATACCGATGTATTGGAGATCGTCCAACCCGTACCGGGTGCGGTCACCAGATAATTTCCACAGGTGATAGGATTTCCGTTCTGATCGAACACTTCTACCTGGAAAAAAGGTTGTTCAATGTTTGCGTGACCTCCATCTTCGAGAACAGCAGCATAATTATACGTGAAATTTGTATTGTTAGGCGTTACCTGGAAATATTGCTCAAGACTTGCCCCGAGTGCACTGCTTCCGGTTCCATCACCTATGCGAACAGATTGCGCGCCGGCAAATACTGTAGGAAACTGGCCAAAAGAATCAGTCCCCGCCGTAACAATGCTGATCTGGTTGCCATAGGTATTTAAATTATAGGCCGTATAGGTTGGAGCGGTTGCGCCGGTGGTTCCGATTTTCACCGCCCCCGTTGTTCCGAACCAACCGGTTAAACCACTTTCAAAACCCAGGTTTGTGCAGGGCGGCTGTAAAATAGCGGAGGGTGGTGGACTGACACATAGATCATACGTATAACAATTCGGAGATAATTCTCCGTCTATAACAATATAATACGTTTGTCCGGCCGTAACTGTGAAGGTCACGAGGTTACTTTGTTGTCCTGCAGCAATACAATTGGTGGGGTTGGTCATGGAGTTCGGGCAACCCTGAAAAACAGCTATCGTACCATAATAGCTGGTGTTCGACATTTGAATATTTATCGGGCCATTGGTACTGGCCGTAAATGTGTAAAAATGATCCGGGCCGTCTGTATATTGAGATGGAAGCGAAAAACAATTGAGAGGGCCGTTCAGATCATTTGTAAAACCACAAGTGGCTTGATTGGTTCCGCACCAAGGGGGAGTAATGGAAGTTGCATTGCTGCAATTATCGCCGGCAACCTGCGAAAAGATCTTTCCCGGAGCCAAAAGCACGGCAAAGAGAAGGATAAAATTTCGCATCGTTCTCATACATCTCTTTTTCTTCGTTGGTGGATCGTTTTTGTTTTAAAAAAATCCCGCCCCTTGCCGAGGCGGGATCTTTATCTACCCCTTTACCTTTTGTTGGTTGACAAAAAGTGTCGTTTATTGCAGAGGCAAAACATCCCTTTGTTATTTATTCAGTCTGTTTTGCTCTGCACTAATGACGTGTTTTCTTATTTAGCATTATCTCGCCACC
>JANWKZ010000041.1 GCA_025451115.1 Bacteroidia bacterium
ATGTACGACAGCTCGTCCCGCTCTCAGCACACCAATAAGGAGAAACTGGTAAAAAAAGTATTGGCCCTGTTGGAATCCTCACTAAAGCAGCCTAAGAAAAGAAAGCCAACCAAAGTGAGTAAATCCGCCAGGGCCAAAAGGAGAAAAGGTAAAGAACGAAGGAGTGATATTAAAAAACTTAGGAAAAGGTCCTTCGATTATTGATTATTCAGGGTTGCGGTCAGGTGTTAGATCTGGTCCGTCACCCAATATGATCCCCAACCCGAAAATAAGCTTGTAAGGCTCTTTGAAAGTAGCACGATTGCCCGAGTAACGGTAAGTAGCACCGCCATAGTTAACGCTCAAAATAACCGGGCCCAGTTCAGCACCCAGGCCAACGCGGTAACCTAAAGCACCTTGCGTTACATCAACTATATTAGTTCCGTATTGATTGGTAACGCTGAAAATGTAGTTATACGCAGGTCCGCCTTCAATATAGAATGGGCCGAGGAATTTTACACCTAATAATACCGGAAATTCCAGTTTATGAAGGGCAAAGTTCACGTCCTTCGGGTCAGCGCTTTCATTGGAGTTATAACTTACGGTGCCATAACGGAAGCCGTACATGGCCATTGGTTTTAGGTAGATGGGGCCCGCCTGCGCCTTCAGGAAGAAGCCGGCCTCAAAACCGCTTACGGTTTTGCCTTCAATTACTTCTGTGAATCGGTTACCGATATCCTCAATTCGAACGGGGCCGGTAACTATGCCGGCGCCAAACCCGCCACGGATGTTGAATTGGGCATTGGCCCCGAAAGCCAGGGCTAAAAATCCCAGGGCGATAGCTGCTTTTTTGATATGTGTTTTCATAGTTCATCTTATTTGTTTCGCCTCAGTAAAACAAACACCAATCCAACTGTAAGCGATATAAATGGAACTGGATTTAACACTCTGTATCAGCTTAATACGCCGGGTTGCATAAACGCAAGCTTTCCCAAAAAGGAAGGTTCCTCCCTTTTTAGAAAAGCGTCTTTCATTATTCACGCTTTTTGCCGATATTTGCGTTCGATGAAATATAAGCGAATCCTCCTCAAGCTTTCCGGGGAAGCCTTAATGGGCAACAAGAATTTTGGAATCGATAACGACAGACTTTCAATTTACGCAAAAGAGATAAAAGAAGCCGTTGACAGCGGTTGCCAGGTAGCTATTGTAATTGGCGGTGGTAATATATTTCGCGGAATTCAGGCCGAAAAAGGCGGTATGGACCGCGTACAGGGCGATTACATGGGAATGCTGGCCACAGTGATCAACTCTATGGCCTTACAAAGCTCCTTAGAACGTATTGGGGTGCAAACCCGCCTACAGAGTGCTATCAAGATGGAGCAGATCTGCGAGCCTTTTATCCGTCGTCGTGCTGTGCGACACCTGGAAAAAGGCCGCGTGGTTATTTTTGGCGCCGGAACCGGAAATCCTTACTTCACTACTGATACTGCCGCTACTTTGCGTGCTATTGAGGTTGAAGCGAATGTTATTCTGAAAGGAACTCGTGTGGACGGAATTTACACCGCCGATCCTGAGAAAGATAAAACAGCCACCAAATACGATACCATCACCTTCACCGAAGTCTATGACAAAGGATTGGAAGTGATGGATCTCACGGCTTTCACGCTCTGCAAAGAGAATAACCTGCCTGTAATTGTGTTCGACATGAACAAAGGCGGCAATCTGAAGAAGTTATTACAAGGCGATAAAGTAGGAACTTTAGTAGAGGTTTAATTCTATGTTCTCTTCTTACAAATACACGGTTACGGAACGCTTCCTGCGTTACGTGAAGATCGATACGCAATCTGATCCCACTTCAAAGACAACGCCTAGCACCGAAAAGCAAAAGAATTTAGGAAAAATTCTGGCCGAAGAGCTCAAACAAATGGGCCTGAACGACGCGCACATGGACGATCATTGTTATGTGTATGCCACGCTTCCCGCTAATACAACTAAGAAAGTTCCTGTTATCTGTTTCTGCTCGCACATGGATACTTCGCCCGATTGCAGCGGACTTAATGTGAACCCTGTGATCAATGAGAAATACAAAGGTGGCGACATCGTTCTAAAGAACGACAAGACACAGGTGATCCGTTTTGATGAGCACGATGACCTGAAAAACCAAATTGGCAACGACATTATTACAACTGACGGCACTACTTTGCTGGGCGCAGATAATAAATCCGGACTTGCAGAGATCATGGACGCGATGCATTATTTGATCAATCATCCTGAAATAAAGCACGGGGCCATTAAAGTTTTATTTACGCCGGATGAGGAGATCGGTCGCGGTGTAGATAAGGTTGATCTGAAAAAACTGGGCGCTGATTTTGCCTATACAATGGATGGCGAGAACTTAGGTCATATTGAGAATGAAACTTTTTCGGCCGATGGCGTTACGCTCACCATTAACGGTTTTCCCACACATCCCGGTTTTGCCAAGAACAAGATGCAGCACGCGATGAAGATCGCCGCCGAGATCATTTCTTTAATTCCAAAAGACAAAACACCGGAAACCACCGAAGGTAAACAACCTTTCATGCATCCTGTGGCCATCAACGGCGGACTGGAACAGGTTGTGATAAAATTCATCATTCGAGCTTTTGATACGCCCACGCTTCATTCTTTAGAAGCGGAATTGAAAGCAATAGCAGAAAAAGTGACCGGCAAATACAGCAAATGCAGTTTTACTTTTGATGTACAGGAGCAATACCGCAATTTCAAAGAAGTACTTGACGCTAATCCAAAGATCGTAGACTACGCTGTTGAAGCAGTAAAGCGTACAGGGGTAAAACCTGTATTGAGCAGCATTCGCGGTGGAACCGATGGTTCCCGTTTATCTTTCATGGGCCTGCCCTGCCCCAACATCTTTGCCGGCGAGCACGCTTTTCACAGCAAACAGGAATGGGTAAGCGTGCAGGACATGCAAAAGGCTGTTGAGACCATCGTGCATCTCTCCGCTATCTGGGAAGAAAAAGCTTAATTACTCAATGATCAGTTTGCGGGTGATCTTTTTTTCGTCGATCACAAGGTCTACAAAATAGATCCCTCTTTTCAGATTTTCTACACTTCCCAGTGAGTACGAGTATTTGCCGGCAGGAAGATACTCTGTAGGTTTACATTCCAACGTCCTACCTAAGATATCGCGTAAATTTATTTCTGTTTTGTGCGAATCATTCAGATCAAAAGCAATATGAAAAATTCCGGTTGAAGGGTTTGGAAAAATTGAAAAAGAGCTTTCATGTTCCAGTTGCGAAACACCAACTTGATACGAAATGTTTATATTATCAATAAAAGTATTATTCGGGCTCGGGATGGTATCTCTTATGTACGTAAACTTAAAGTTTGCAGACGGATTCCCACTAAAAGGAATAAGGTAAATGAATTCAGATCTCCATTCAGAGAGCGAAGGAATAAAGGGCGTGGAAGTATTGGTAGTGGTAATCAGTGCGGCCCCGGTTTTGCTGTAAATTTCTGTCCATGTCTGCTTACAATCTGTAGAAATGTACACTTTTAATGTATTAACGTGATCAGGATTGCTTTCCGCTGCGGCTAACATAAAAGACAGATATAATTGGCCGGACCAGTGAATATCCACAGAAGGGCTAATCATAGAAGAAACAGCTAATCTCGTATTATTAACGCTTGGCAATTTGGCTGAATAAATACCTGTATAGGGTGCATCGGCCGATTGTTCCCAAAAAGCGCCCCCACTTGAATTCTCTACATCCCAATCAATATTAGGCAGTGGTAATGATTCAAAATCTTCGCTAAATGCGGAACTAGTATATGTTGGTGCGCCACTTACAACTGTAATAAAATTCGCTTTAGTAATCGGAGTTGCCGTTCCGGCCGAGTTAGCGCAGGTATAAGAAACCGAATACTGTCCAACTGCCGTATAAGTAACAACCGGACTTGCCACATTCGAAGTAGCAGGATTCCCTCCGGGAAACGACCAGGTATAAGAAGTTGGCGTTCCCTTCCACGAAGCATCTGAAAAAGTTACGGGTACTCCCACACATGTTTGCGTGCGATTGGCTTTGAAATCAGCAACAGGAATACAAGGAGAAACCGGGTTCAAAACTCCTGTAGCAATCAAATTGGCATTTGTCCATAAATTGTTTCTCAGTGAAAGCGAGGAATTCAGGGCTGCAACCATTCTCGCATTTTGCCCCATAGTGAACATCCTTACGCAATAAGAATAATCCATGTAGTTCTGGAAATTTTCATCAATGCCCGTATTGCAGGTTTGGTACTCGGCCGGGTTATTTTTATCCGGACAAATAGTATAACCGATGGTTTGCGGCGTATCGCTCACCTGGTCGTCGCCGGTGCAGTCTACTCCTGCTCCATTGTTTCCAAAAACGTGGTAAAGATCCAGCCAGTGCCCTACTTCGTGCGTTAACACTCGCGACAAAAACGCATTCCCTGTTCCTATAGAACCAAAATAGTTATTCAAAACAACAATGGCGTCAGCAGGATGCCCATCGGGCCAGCTTCCGGGGAAATACGTGTAACCCGCGGCCGAAAAGCCTCCACTTAAAATGATGCGCTTTACTATGTAAACATTCAGGTATTTGGTGCTATTCCAACCATGCTGGTAAATGGTGGGAGAACTATCGTCCCAATCCGTATCTGTATCGTAATAATGGATGATGCCGGATGTGCAGTTTCCGTTCGTATCCCTTGTAGCCAAAGCAAAATGAATCCCTGAAGAATCACCAAGCGGTTTCATAGAAGGAATAATATCAACCGTATCAGGATTCAAATGCGCGAAATCGCGATTCAGGATATTCAGTCCATCAATAACCTGCGCATCCGATATGTTTTCCGGTCCACCCTGGTGCAAAATGTGAAAAACAACGGGAATCGTATAAGAACCCACGCTACTAAGTTTGCTCTTGAGGTCATTGATCAATTGCTGATCGTGCTGTTTCCTTTTCTCCTCGCTGCCCGGGTGTTTCTTATAGTAATTGGCCATCGCCTGGTCGGTAGCGCAACGTTTATCATCCTGAGCCTGTAAGGTTAGTACAAAAAGGCAGGAAAAAGCTAAGTAAATTCTCTTCATAGACAAGGCTTTGGGTGTAGAACAAATATAAGCCATTTTGCTATATTTGGCTAATGAAAAAGGCGGCCATTCTTCTCTGTTTATTAACCTGGTCGCTTTCCATTTTTTCCCAGCAAAAGCAGATCGATTCATTAAAGAAAAGTATCGTTTCTCATCCACTCGATTCCAATACGGCAAAAGCATACGGCAACATGGGCCACCAGTTCATGCTTATGGGTAATGTCGATTCCGCCCTTTTCTATTCATTAAAATGTAAAGAGGTGGCCGAAAAGGTCAATTTCAAACCCACCCTCGCAAAGGTCCTCAACAATATTGGCTTTCTCTATCGCAAGCTCGACCGCTATGGCGAATCCATAGAAAGTCATAAAAAAGCCATAGCCATATATACCGAATTGAATAACAAACCCGGTGTGGCCAATAGCATTGATATGATGGGAAACTCCTATTACTCACAGGGCAATTATCCCAAAGTACTGGAATGTTATTTTGAAACCCTCAGGATACGCGAAGAGATCGGCGACACGATAGAGGTAGCCACCAGCTATAACAATATCGGCCTGATGTATTACCTGCAGAAAGAGTACAAAAAGGCCATGGATTATTTTGAGAAGGCCTTACGCATTCGCACACAGATCGGGGATAGTATAAGCATGGGAATGCTTTATAATAACATGGGACTCATTTATTTTGATCGCGGAGACCTGGATAAAGCCCTGCAGCATCAACGAATGGCCCTGGGTATCAAGCAAAGGAATAATGACCTGGTGAATATTCCGTTGTCCTATGATAATATCGCCAAGATCTATATGGAGCGGGCGCAGTATGATACGGCGCTTATGTACCTGAACCGATCGATGGAACTTGCCGAAAAGAACGAGGACCGTTATGAAGTAGCCGGCGTGTGCGGGAGCATGAGCAATGTTTACATGCGCCAGAAAAAATACAAGGAAGCGGAAGTCTGCCTCAAAAAATGCCTGGGGATTGCGGAAGAGATAGAGGCACTTGACCTGGCCCGTGATGCAAACGAAGATCTTAGTAAGGTGTATACAGAGCAAGGAAAATACACGGAAGCGTTGAAGCATTATAAAAAATTCATTTCTCTGCGTGATAGTTTGATGAACGAGGAGAATACCAAGAAGTCGGTGCGACTGGAGATGAATTACGAGTTTGACAAAAAGGAGGCGGCCGCTAAACTGGAGCAGGAGAAAAAGGACGCCGTGGCGGCGGCTGAAGTGCGCAGGCAGCGTATTATTTTGTTCGCTATTTCGGGTTTCGGGTTATTGGTGTTGGGGTTTGCGGTATTTGCTTACCGAAGCTTTTTACAGAAGAAAAAGGCCAACACAGAGATCTCACGGCAAAAGCACGAGATAGAAGAAAAACAGAAAGAGATACTCGATTCTATTCATTACGCCAAAAGGATCCAGCGTTCGCTCATGACGAGCGAAAGGAACGTGGAGAAACTGATTAAACAACTCAGGAGTTGAGAAAGAGTTTACAATATCTCTTTGCTTTTATATTTCCGCTGGCGGTAACCGCGCAGCAACCCAATTTAGATTCCCTTAAAAAGGTCATTGCCGCTAAAGAAGACACCAATAAGGTGAATGCTTTGGTAGCGCTGGGCAATGAGCTGATGTATACAGGCCAGATGGACTCGGCCCGCGAATTAAGTTTAAAAGCCGAAACATTGGCCGGGAAACTTGCCTACAAAAAAGGGCTTGGAGATGCTAAAAATAAATTAGGAAGCGTCTATTACCTGATTGGCGAATACGAAAAGTCGCTGGAGTACTTTAACGCCTCTCTTAAGATTCGAAACGAGATCAACGACCGGAAAGGAATAGGCGCTATTTACAATAACCTGGGAAGCATTTATACCAAGCTGGGAAATTACCCGGCCGGGCTTAAATATCATTACGAAGCTTTGAAGATCAGGGAAGAGATCAAAGACGAGAAAGGCATAGCCGGATCTTACAATAACATGGCCAATATCTATTATTTTCAGCGTAACTATACCGAAGCCGTTAAGAATTTTGATAAAGCTTATGAAATATCCGAACGTATTGGCGACAAAAGAACAATATCTAACGCGCTCATCGGGCTTGGTACTTCGTACACTATGCTGAATGATTTCGACAAGGCCCTGGAAAAGCAAACACTTGCCATAAAGGTACAGGAAGAGATAGGCGACCGGCTCAATCAGGGTTTCTCTTACAGTAACCTGGGGCTCATCCATGAAAAGAAGAAAAATTTCAAGGAATCCATTCGTAACCACGAGCTCTCTCTTAAGATCGGGCAGGAAACCGGCAATGCAAGCGTGGTGGAGACCGCCTACCTGAACCTGGCCGAAGTTTACAATGAGATGAAACAGGTAGATACCGCGCTCCGCTACACCCTGAGGGCCATGAAGCTATCGCTGGAAGCCAAGAACCATTATAACCTGCGGGTGGTTTATGAGAACCTGAGCGAGATCTACGAATACAAGAAAGACTTTACCAAAGCTTTGTCCTATTACAAACGGTCGATCCAGGAAAGAGACACACTCCTAAACGAGGACAACACCAAGAAGACGGTGCAAATGCAAATGCAGTACGAGTTTGATAAAAAGGAAGCTGCCACTAAACTTGACCAGGAGAAAAAGGACGCCGTGGCGGCGGCCGAAATGCGCAGGCAGCGCATCGTGTTATTTGCCATTTCGGGCTTTGGTTTGCTGGTATTGGTGTTTGCCGTATTTGCCTACCGCAGCTTCCTGCAGAAGAAAAAGGCTAATGAGGAGATCTCCCGCCAAAAACAGATCATTGAGGAAAAGCAAAGAGAAGTGTTAGACAGCATACATTACGCTAAACGCATACAGGTGGCGCTGCTGCCTACAGATAAGTATGTTGCGCGGAATATTGGCCGTTTAAAGAGGTAGCATCGTTTTCTTACAAGCTGTTGATATTTAATCCTTTATTTTAGGTAAGTTTTAGCTACCTTCGGTCTACCGAAGTTTGGCATTCAGAAAAAGCGGAAAAAAGAGTCCGCAAAAATCTAAAAAATAGTATAATTTCCTGTAAAATAATGGGTCTCACGGGTGAAACACGAGTTCGATTCTCGTACGGGCTACAGAAAAGGCTTCAAACGCCTTCAACCCGAATAAAGAGTCTTGAGAGTTGAGTAATCCCACTTTTCGTGGGCATCTGACCAATTGTTTACAGTTTTACGAACCAACTTTGAATCCTGCAGGTTTAGCTCTTGTGCATAGACGCTAAAGGAACAAAAGAAGAAAAGGCTCCGAAGGATTATTTTAAATAAACGACTCATATATACAAATCGAAAATAACAATATTTCTTGAAAGAATAGTCTAATCAAATTTCTCCTTAACAAACTTTTCGTAGATGACCCTAAGTTCGCTTGTAAGAGCATCCCCTGAATTCCCTGGATCCAAGTCTTTTTCTATCATTATTCTTACAGATTCGGATATTGTGTGCCAGGCCATTTTCTGGTTTTTAAATTCTGTTACCGGATTAAGCAGATAAGGCAATCCAGTAAATCTACTGAGATCGTATTTACCATTTCTTTTGAAATTGTAAGGTTCCAATTGGATCGGAATAATTTTAATAGATTTTTCCGCATCCCACTTATCAATTGCGTTCTTAATCTCATTGTCGAGAACATAGCGAGTAGACATAAGATTTTCACTAATCATAAAAAATATAATATCTGCCTCACTAAACTTTTGACGTATTTCTTCATTCCACTCAGTTCCGGCTATTAAATCAGTGCAATACCAAGGTTCTTCAATTAAGCCATTCTGATGCAGTGGCACAAGATAATCCTTGAATTTATTAACCAGCTTGAGGTCTTTTTTGGAATAAGAGATACAGATCTTTTTTGTTTTCTTTAAAACTCGATTTGTAAAGTTCTGGAACTGAAATATCGAAAGAGGTGTTGAGTATTCAGAGAATGTGCCCTCATTATTTAATACGTAAGAATTAATTGTATAAACCTCTTCGACTGAACACAACTCCCGATAATTTATGAAATGCTTCTCATCGATAGAAATATACAAATCAGTAGGTCTACAATCTTCTATTTCATATAATCTTTCGAAATCGTCCAGTTTTTTATACATTAGGTTTTCGGGCGGGTATTCGTCCCTTTTAATCGTTTTATTAAGAGCTTGGGTATACTCTTCAAAATCTAGTAAACTCTTATCCGCGGTCCGGACGGGACTCGAACCTTCTTTTTAAATCAAATGTAACCAATTCTTTCCGCTTTTTCTGAATGACTTCCTTCGGTGTACCGAAGTTTGTCTATTTCTCCAATTACAGCTTATTAGAGTTTAAACTATTGATATAGAGTCTCTTTACTCCCACCCAAAACTCTTATCTTTACCCCGCATGAAACGCCTGCTTCATCTTTTATTATTCCTGGTGCCGGTACTGGCTTTCTCCCAAAAGTACGGCACTCCCCTGCTCCGCTATTATTCTCCGTCCGAGTATAAGGGCTTTGCGCAAAGCTGGTGCATAGCACAGGATGACAGAGGCGTGATGTATTTTGGTAATGGTAAAGGTGTTCTTGAATACAATGGCAAAACCTGGCGACGCTTTGCCACCAAACAAGGCACCACGGTGCTTTGCATGGTAAAGGGCAAAGATGGAAGAATTTACATTGGGGCCGAGAACGAGATCGGCTACCTGGCGCCCGATTCAACGGGACTCATGCAGTTTGTTTCGCTAAACGATAAGATCAGCGAAAAAGAAAATAAATTCACTTACGTGTGGGCGGTTCACTCCACTAACGAGGGCATTTGCTTTGTAACCGGCGAGAAGATCATTTGCTGGAACGGCAAGAGCATGAGTTATTTCCTTCCGCAAAAGGGGTTCTTTACTTCTTTCTGCGCCAACAACTCGCTCTACGTGCTCAGCACCGGCGTTGGGCTTATGACGCTTAAGAACGGCAAACTGGAATTTGTTCCGGGCACGGAGCCGCTCGACCAGGTCTCAGTAAGATACATTGGCGCCTGCGACGATAAATTATTTATAGCCGGCCGCAAAGGTGTTTTTACTTATAAAGATGGTGTTCTTACCCCACTTCTTGATCCCAAAGACGAAACCTTCAAGCTCATTTACAAAGGAACTCTCTTACCCGATGGTAATTTTGCCCTGGGAACCATGAACGGGGTTTTATTCATCGTAAACAAAGAAGGAAAGATCCTGGAAACAATTGATGAAAGCAAAGGGCTACAGGGCAAATCGGTTTACGCACTTTATGTAGACCGCGAAAAAGAACTCTGGCTGGCCCAGGAAAACGGCTTGTCACGCGTTTCTTATTCATCCCCCGTGCGCATCCTGGATGAGAGACATGGGCTGCATGGAATTATAAGGACAATCCTAAAGAACGACGATGGATTTTTCGCGGCTACTTTCCAGGGCTTATATAAAATGAATGCCGACGGAACATTTTCTGTTTTCAACAATATCAATAACGGCGCTAACGTAACAGTGCCCTTCCAGGATAAAAGCATTTTACTTTCAACCGGCGAGATAGGCACGGTTGAGATACGTGACGGCAAAATGACCCAAATGAACACGGATCCTTACGTTTTGAGCATGCTGGTTCCAAAGGAAGATCCCGGTGTGGTAATAGGTGGTTCTATCGGTAAGGCTTATGCTTTTCGTAAGTCGGGAAATTCATGGGCCACGGTAGCTACGATCGATAGCCTGGAAGATGAAATTAACTCGCTGGCCCAGGTGAAGGAACGTATTTGGTTGCCCACAACCAATAAAGGATATGTGTACTCAGTTACTTTTACCGATAACACTTTCACCAAATACAAACTACAACGTTACGATACGCTGGATGGTTTGACCACGGGATTGCTGGAAGTTTACGGGTATAACGATACTTTGTATGTAGGAAGCGGAACCGGTGTATTGTATTTTGATGAGAAGCAAAACAAATTCCTTCCCTCTAACTGGCACTGGAAAATAAGTTCGATGGACCCGCCCGGTTACGCCTACCTGCTAAAGGTGGATCCCATGAACAATTACTGGGCGCTTACCAACCAGGGCTTCGGTTATTTTGCCAAAGATACTTTTGTGAACGCGCCTTTTCGTCGGATCGGTTTCAATGACTACTACGCTATTCACGTAGAACCCAACGGCAACGCCTGGCTGGGCGGAACGAATGGAATAGCGCTTTACACGCCCAATGATAGCAAGTCCTACAAAACGTCTTTTAATGCTTTGATCACGCGCGTGGTTCACGTAAATGATACTTTGTTCAAAGGAACTTATTTTAACGCGGATGGCATTGCGGGACTGGAGCAGAACGAAGCTTACAAATTTGATTTTAAATTCCGGGCTAACTCGATCCTTTTTGAATACTCGGCTCCCTTTTTCGATAGCGAGGAACGTCTCTCC
>JANWKZ010000042.1 GCA_025451115.1 Bacteroidia bacterium
CACTTACAGAAAACCGTACCGCTATATCATCCTAAGAATCATGTATCATGGTCACAGATATCTTCACCCCGCCTTCGTTACTGAATTTGATCGCGTTACCCACAAGGTTCACCAATACCTGGTTCAGGCGTGTGGGATCTCCCATTAGGGTCTCAGGAATTTCTTTCTCAATAGAATAAGAAAGTTTAATGTTCTTTTCGATGGCTTTCGGAAGCATCAGATCGACCACCGTTGAAACCAATTGCGATAGTTTAAAAGGAATGCTTTCTATCGTTATCTTGCCCAGCTCCAGCTTCGAGAAATCGAGGATGTCGTTTATGATCACCAAAAGGTTCTGACCCGATGTCTTGATGGCGTTCAGGTATTGCTTGCCTTCTTCTGTTAACTCATGTTTTTTCAGCAAAAGGTTGGTGAACCCAATGATGGCGTTCATGGGTGTTCTGATCTCGTGGCTCATGTTGGCCAGGAACTGTTCTTTCACCTTGAGCGATTCTTCCACCTCTTTCTTTGCCTTGTAAAGTTCTTCAAGGGCCTTGTTACCTTTATAAATAGAATGTTCGGCGATCTTGTTGGCAATGATAAGTTCCTGCTCTGCTCTTTTCTGCCGGGTTATATCTGAGTCGATAGAGACTATTTTATCCACTTCACCCTTATCATCCAGAAGCGGGGTAAGCGATGTAAGTACCCAATATTCCTTTCCATCCTTGGAATAATTCTTATTCTCATACGACAAAGGCTTTTTCTCACGCAAAAGTATTTTGTAGTATTCATTGTCGGGCGAAAGACCCGTCTGCTCTCCTTTGCGTAAAATTTCCCCGTAAGTTCCTTTTACATCTTTTAATCTATAACCAAACAATTTGGTAAAGCCTTCATTCACCCATTCGATCTTTCCTTCACGATCAGCGATGGTTACCGCGTTATAAGATTTAATGGCAACAAGGGCCAGCTGTTCAAGCTGCTCCTCTTTTTTCTTTTGTGTGATATCCTGGGCCGTACCTACCACTTTAAGAATGTTACCATCCTTATCGGTGATCAATTCGCCCTTAGCCTGCAAAAACCGAACAGATCCGTCCTTCCTCACAATCCGATTAGAGAATTCAAAAGGTCTTTGCTTTTTGATCGATCGATTGATCTCGGAGATCACGTTGTCCTTATCCTCCGAATGAATGAAATCAAGGAAACTTTCATAGGTTAAAACTATTTCACCCGGCTCCAGTTTCAATATCCTGTACAACTCATCTGAACTTGTAAAGCTGTTATCTTTAATATTCCATTCCCAACTTCCTACATGCGCCAGTTTTTGCGCCTGTGCCAGCTTTTGCTGCTCACCTAAAAGGTCGGCTGTCTTTTCTTCCAGTTTTTTAGCGTTCTCTGCAAGTGATTTTAGAAGTTTATATCGCTCAATGCTGTAATTGACCGAACGCTTGATGGTTTTACTGTTGATCTTCCCTTTGATCAGAAAATCCTGCGCACCCTGTTTTACAGTAGCGATCCCCATAGCTTCGTCTTCCAGGCCGGTTAGCACAATAATAGGCACTTCGTTGGCTGCATCAAAGACCGATTTAAATGTTTCGAGTCCACTACTGTCGGGTAAAGAAAGATCAATGATGATCACATCAAATACACCACGCGATAACAGCTTCAGACCCTTCTGAAGGTAATCGGCTGTAGACATAGTAAAAGTGTTCGGGAAAGCCTCTTTCAGGTAAATATCGATCAGGTCGGCGTCGCCCCGGTTATCTTCAATAAGCAATATGTTTATCTTGTCACTCATTTTACTGATCTGTTTGTCTCATCTTTTTTATTGAGAAATAAAAAACAGAACCTTTATTGATCTCCGATTCTACCCAGATCGTTCCCTTGTGCTTTTCCACGATCTTTTTACAAATAGCCAGTCCAATCCCCGTTCCGGGGTACTTATCCTTAGTATGTAAACGCTGAAAGATCACAAATATCTTATCCTTGTATTGACCCTGGATCCCGATCCCGTTATCCTTCACTGAGAAAAGGAATTCGTTCTCTGTTTGTTTACAAGTTATCCCGATCTTTGGTGGTTTCTTATCTTTGAATTTTATTGCATTACCCACGAGGTTAAAGAACAACTGACCCAACAACACCCTATCTCCAAATACCACGGGCATCTTATTGATCGTTATCTCTGCTTGACTTTCCTCAATGGCAACGCTGAGGTCCCGCAGCACTTCTTCCAACGTCTCATCCAGGTCAACATATTCAAAGACCCGCGAGCGGTTAATACGCGAATACTCCAGCAGGCTCTGAATGAGGTTCTGCATACGACTGGCACCATCAACGGCGTAATTTATAAATTCAATGGCGTCGCCGTCAAGTTTGGGCCTGTATCTTTTTTCAAGCAGTTGCACATAACTGGTGATCATTCGTAAAGGTTCCTGTAGGTCGTGTGAGGCTATGTAAGCAAACTGTTCCAGTTCGGCATTCGAGCGCTTCAGTTCCTCGGTAGTTACCTCCATCTGTTTTTCGGTCTTTCTTATATCGCTTATGTCACGGTTCACGGCAAGGAATCCTACCGGCATACCTTCCTCATTTCTCAGGTAACATACGGAACAGGAAAGCGTCATTTTTTTCCGGTGTTTGGTATATTGTATAAGCTCTCCGGTCCATTTCCCTTTTCGTTCCAATGAAGACGCGATCCGCAATCGCGAGAATTTATTTTCAAAAGCGGTATTTATGAATTGTTCAAGGGGCTTTCCGCTTATTTCTTCTTTCTTAAAACCATACATATGTTCGGCAGCCCGGTTCCATTCAAGCACCCTGAGATCCATACTGGCCGCAATGATCGCATCAGGCGTATTATCAAAAATGGCCTGCAACTTATCTACGTTGGTTACCAACAGCCGATTGGTCTGCTCAAGCTGATTCGCGTATTTCTTTTGCTCCGTGATGGCAAATTCGAGCTCTTCTGCCATGGTGTTTAACCCGGCTGCGATGGCATCCACTTCATCCCCACCTGCACTTAACCCGATCTTTCGTGAAAAATTCATCAAGGTATACTCCATGAGTATATCCAGGATGTTATTGATGCGCTCTTCGGTATTCTGAAGGTAAGCCAGCTTGGCCTTCAATTCTTCCCCAAGTGTATTGAGCCCGGCCGCAATGGCATCCTGGATATCTCCCTTTCCGGTAAGCTCTATGCGGCCATCGCAATCAAATACCGATAATTTCAATATGCGGGCAAGGATCTCTTCTGCCTGTTTATCACTTCGGTTTCCGGCGGCACTGCTCATCAGGTTCTTTTTAATTTACAGGTATTTTCGCAGCCAGGTCCTTGCCTCCTGTTCATCGGTGAACATTTTAACCGGGTAAGGCTGTGATTTAACAGAGAAGAATAAATTCGCAAGCATTTTTCCGAGTGCCGACTTCGATAGCATAGCAATAGCCTTGATCATCTTGGGTAATTCCTCGGCCGCGTAGTCCCTTACCTCCTTCGTTGTTTCTGTACTATTTGTGACATCGGCCAGCATACAGACCTTTTTATTACCGGTGATCTTTTTAAACTCCTCTACTGACTGCCTGGTTTCTTCGAGGGTCTGGCGGGGAGCCTTTTTTGAAATAGAACACAGTATTCCCTCCTCATCGAACCAGGACGTAGAGGTGGGCCATTCCATTATTTTGGCATTTTCGGGAGGTGTCATACGAATTAAATTTTTAAAGTGCCTGGTAGTTTCACTATACTAAGCCAAAAATCCTCGATCGTACGGATCACGGTTATGAACTGATCGAAGTCCACAGGTTTCATAATATAGCAATTGGCATGATGGGAGTAAGTACTTACTATGTCCTGCTGTGCCGAAGAGGTGGTAAGAATTATAACCGGAATACATTTCAGCAAGGGGTCATTCTTTATGTCCATCAGCACTTCCCTTCCATCTTTTTTAGGAAGATTCAGATCAAGAAGGATAATATCCGGGGTTACCGCTTGCTGGTACTTCCCTTCCTTTCTTAAGTAGAGGATAGCCTCTTCTCCATCCATTACTACATTCAGGGTGTTCTTTATCTTCCCATCTTTGAACGCTTCCTGGGTAAGACGTATATCACCGGGGTTATCCTCCACCAGCAAAATATCTATTTCTTTCGCTTTTCCGGAATTACTCATAACGTGCTTATTAAAATTTCATTCCCGTCCATGGACAAATATCAATCCAAAACCGGAACTTAAAAGTCAGCTTTTCCCAAATCAAATGCTTTACAAAAAAGCTGCAGGATGTTCTATGTTTTTTGAGTTCCCGGGCGCGGAACCTAATCTATTGGTTTATACAGTATACGCATTGAATTATTTTTCGATTCATTTTTATGTAATAACAATGCGTGAAATATATAAGCGGTTTATTAGGATTACCCATGGTTGATAGGATAAATTTGTTGTGGAAGGGAAATTTCCGCCTTCGGGATTTATTTCTTCATTTGGGAAAAACAGAGCCTTGCATATTTTTTGGCTTCATTTTCAATTGATTGATTTATACGGCTGTTTTCCCGTTCTGGTAATATGGTACGATATTTCCTTTTATGGTGCAAAACGTATCAAATTGGAAACACTGGAAAATACAACGGCCACAGCGCCGGAAAAGGCCGGAAAAGGCATTCTTCCCGGGTCTACGCATACTAAAAAAAAGCAGATGCAATCTGTGCTTATATATGATAACGATGAAATGAGCAGGCTCTTGATAGGTTATATACTCGAGAGCAATTTTATTCCCTATAGGGTAGCGGGCAATATTGCGGAAGCAAAAGAAAAACTCGAACACGAAAATTTCGGGCTCCTGATCGTTGCCGTGAACGATGCAGAAAGCATGGATCCTTATTTGGCGGGGCTTACAAAAAGGAAATTGCCGCCGGTAATTGCACTTATATGGGGCAATGAAAAAACGCGCTACACCGAACGCGGCTTCAACGGCGTGCTTTCCATGCCTTATTCGGAAGAAGATCTTATTGAACTAATTTTTACCTACATGAAGAACGATACGAATGACCATCAAAAAGAAGGAAAGCTCTCTTCTAACGGAAAGACCGATTCCTTTAGCCTCGAACAGCTGAAACGAATAGGGAACAACGACAAAGAATTCATTCTGCGCATGCTTGAGAAATTTGTTCAATCGGCACACGAATGTGGTGAGAGCCTGACGGCCGCTTTACCGCAAAACGACTGGAACAAACTGAGAACAGCAGCTCATAAAAGTATTCCCTCCTATTCGTTAATGGGTTTAAACAACCTGGTATCTGAATTGGAACTTATTGAAGCCCGCGCGGGACAACAGCACTATGCAGCAGAAATGCAGCAACTGGTAAGATCTGTAGAAGAACAGAATAGAAAGATCATACTGGAAGCAAGGAATTGTATTGAGCGGTTGAAACAAAATCCCGATAACTAGATTTTAAAAATGCTCTCAGATCAACTCAAAAATGAAAACAAACAAGAACATTCATCACATCCTGGTCATTGATGATGATGAATTCCTGCTCCTGGCCATTCAAAAAAAGCTGGAGCTGGCCGATTACAAAGTGACCACCTCGAGCAATGTACACGACGCTTATTTTAAATTAAATATGACGAAACCGGACCTGATCATACTGGATGTAATTATGCCCGACCTGAACGGAGTAGAGTTCATGCATCTGATCAATTCACAGTCGATGGCAGACAAGACGCCTATTATACTTATGTCATTTCTGCCCCGGCAGGATCTGTATAAGATGGGCTATGATCTGGGCTCCGCTTATTACCTGGATAAGCCGTTTGATGTAAACAAACTCCCGGTACTCATTAAAAGGACTATGTTTAATGCTTAATTTTTTGTAACTTTATATAAGGAGGGTGAGATGGTGAAAGAGCAGAAGTTTAAAATATTTATTGTGGAGGATGATGAGTGGTACAGGGAACTATTGGTTCACGTAGCTTCGCTAAACCCCGATTTTGAAGTAAAAAGTTTTTCCAACGCGAGAGAATTCCTGAAAGCTTTACCGGAGAACCCCGATGTGGTGTCTCTCGATTTCATGTTGCCGGATATGGAAGGCATACAGGTTTTACAGCAGGTAAAGAAGTTCAATCCCGAAATAGAAGTGTTGATGGTATCGCAGCAGGACAGGATCGATACCGCTCTCGATCTTTTGAAGGCCGGAGCCTACGATTACATTACCAAATCACCGGATACCAATGAACGCTTCATAAATACGCTCAATCATATTTTCAAGAACCGTACGCTCACACACCAGGTATCGAGGTTAGAGAAAGAAGTAAATAAGAAATACAGTTTCGAAAATTCTATCATTGGCAGCAGTGATCCTATTAAGAGGATCTTTTCGTTGATGGAAAAGGCTGCCAATACAAATATAACTGTACTGATCACCGGGGAGACCGGAACCGGAAAGGAATTGGTTGCAAAATCGATCCACTTCAATTCTCCGCGTAAAAAAGAACCGCTGGTAACTGTTAATATGGCTGCCATACCTAAAGAACTTGCCGAAAGCGAATTGTTTGGTCACGAGAAAGGATCTTTTACCGGGGCTGCCGGACAAAGGATCGGAAAATTCGAGCAGGCCAAAGGAGGAACTATCTTCCTTGACGAGATCGGGGAGATGGACCTGAGCCTGCAGGCCAAATTGCTCCGCGTATTACAGGAAAAAGAAGTGATACGCGTGGGTGGAGAAAAGACGATCAAGATAGATTGTCGGATCATTGCCGCCACCAATAAGAACCTGGGTGAAGAAGTGAAAAAAGGAACGTTCCGGGAAGATCTGTACTATCGCCTTTATGGCCTTACCATTGAGCTTCCGCCCTTACGCGATAGAAAAAGCGATATGCTTATTATCGCCAGGCATTTCATTGAGAATTTCTGTAAAGAGAACAATATGCCTGTAGTTGGATTAACAAAGGAAGCCCAGGCCAAGCTATTACAACATCCCTTTCCCGGTAACATCCGCGAATTGAAATCTACGATAGAGCTTGCGGTGGTGATGTGCAATGGCAAAGAGATAGAAGAGGGTTGTTTGCAGCTCAATAACGATTTTTCTATACAAGCCGCACTGGTAGATGAAAAAACACTTGAGGAATATGAAAAACAGATCATCAAACACTTCCTTCAGAAATATGATCAGAATGTGGTGCATGTGGCCAAAAAACTGGGCATAGGTAAATCCACCATCTATCGGATCCTGAAAGACAACCCGGATTATTTTAAATAATTCCCGTTTTCAGAAAGATCTCCCGCAAAAAGAAAGGTCCATTTTTCCAACTGATTGTTTTTAATGTTTTTACTCCGTGGCATGATCATGGTCTTCCAATTTACCATGATCAAACAACCATGAAAACAACAATACTTTTCCTACTATCCCTGCTGTTATTTGCTTCCTGCAAAAAAGAAGAGTTCGGCAGCTTAAGTGTAAGCCTTAAAGATGGGCCTGCCAACCACCAGGAAATAAATGTGGATATTCAGAAAGTAGAGGTTCTTATAGCCGAAAAGAACTTACAAAAATGGTATCCACTTAATACCAATAAGGGCATTTACAATCTTTTGCTTTTCGAAAATGTGCCCGTTATGCTGGCCACGCATGGTAAGATACCTTCCGGCCCCATTTCGCAATTAAGGCTTACCCTTGGAAGCAATAATTCGCTAAAAACGGGTAACGAATACTACCCAATGGCTTTGCCGGCCCCTCCAAACAGGCAATTTACTGTAACCATTCCGGCCGATTTCCGTATACTAAGTAACCAGACCTTACATGTTATTGTGGATATAGATGCAGAACGATCTGTACTAAAAAAGGGATCGGGCCGTTATCTATTCGAGCCCGTGGCAATATCAGCCACGATAAACTCACCCTTAGACCTTTATTGATTCCCGCTAAAGTACGGGTGTCTTAATAAGAGAAACGAAGAACCGCGCGGAAGATTGGAACACAGACTGATAAGAATTTAAACCGGCATGGCACAGGCTTTGCCACATTAGATTTAAAGTACATAAAATGAAAACAGAGATCATATCCCCAAAAAGCACGTATTTAACAAAAGCAGAAAAGCGTGAGGCGCGCGAAAACTACGTGAACACCATCGGTAACCGTTGCGGCGTATTTGTTTCATTCGCCATGATCGCGTTCTTTTTAGTTATGCGCGCATTCAACCTGCACGAGATGCTGGTTCTCCGTTATTTTAACTTCGCGATCATAGCAGGAGGTATCATAACGGCTTATCTTTTGTATAAGAAAAAATTCAGCTATAAAGGCATACGCTATTTCCCGGGCATTAAGATGGGCGCACACGTCTGTCTTGTAGCCATGGCCATCTTTTCCGTGTTCATAGGCATCTATCTTTCAGTAGACACCTATTTTATGGAATACATTCGCGAAAATGCCGCGTTTGGAGAATACCTTACGCCGGTGAGAGCCGCCGGAGGGATCTTTATGGAAGCCTTTGCAACCGGAGTTGTATTAACCTTAAGCTTAATGCAGTTCTTTAAAGACGAAGAGTTCAACCCGAATTATGAAAAATAACCTTTACCCGGTCTAAAGCCTGCGAGCCCAGGGATCAGGAAAAAGGATACGATAAAAAAGCCCTTCCACATTTGTGGGAGGGCTTTCGTTTTGTTGTAAACGCTATATTACATAGGCTTCTCGTCGTAGCTCACCATCCATTGGATGCCGAACCTATCAGTAAGCATACCAAAGTAGGAACCCCAGAAAGTTTTATTCATTGGCATAGTACTCTGTCCGCCGGCCGATAAACCGTTATACAGGCGATCCGCTTCATCGGTGCTCTTTGCGCTCAGCGAAATGGAAAAATTATTGCCTGTTACGGTCGCGTGGCCGAAAGCTTCGGAGCTATCGCTTCCCATCAAAATACTCATTCCACTGATAGGTAATGAAATGTGCATGATCTTATTCCCTTCCGATTCGGGCATTTGGGGCTGTCCTTCCATAGGAGGCATCTCATTGAAACGGCCCACGTAAGCGAACTGTCCACCAAATACGGAGCGATAGAAATTGAACGCCTCCTCACAATTTCCGGGGAATGTGAGATACGGATTGATCAGGTTTGCCCTGGCCGGAGCTTTTACAGCCGCCGGTTTCCTGGCCGCCTTCTTCGCGGGTTTTTTTCTGGCTGCTTTTTTGGCAATCTTTTTCCCCGCCTGCCGTTGTTTTGCCTTTGCGTTGGCGGACAGGTTTGCCGCCTTCTTAACTGTCTTTTTCGCGGTCTTTTTGCCCGCTTTCTTTTTTGCTTTTTTTGCCATACTAAATTTTTTTATCGCCTACTCTTTTCGGGTTTCGGCTATCCCGCAGTTTGAATTTTCTTTAGAAAAAAGGATTACTAAGGTATGTGTTTTAGCAAAAAAAACAAGCGATTTTAACTCTATTCAAATTTTACTGAACTAAAGAACGTATTTGTATAAAACATCGCGGAATAAAAAAATAGTGTTTACATGGGTGGACTTAAACTATTTTAGCACATTTGTCTTTTTTTACAACTATCCTCGAAAGCTCATATACTATTGATTATCAATATACAAACTACGAATAATTAATTTGTGAGGCTTGATTTTATGGTTTACATTTGATTTCCATTTTATTTTAAAAACCGAATATTCCATACCTCAACCCAAAATTTGAAATTGGCCGATAACCTACGGCAAATCCCAAGCAAAAAAACTATGAAAACAAACAACACACACAAAGCGGCACTATATATCCTGGTGCTTTCCTTCTTTTTATCGGTAAGCGGTAAAGCAGCCAATTATTATTGGATCGGCGGAACCGGTAACTATAACGATGTAGCGCATTGGGCAACCTCCAGCGGAGGCACTTCGGGAGGCCTGGTACCTACCCTTGCGGATAACGTTTTCTTTGACGCCAACTCATTTACAGCGGCGGCACAGGTTGTAACAATAAATGTGAGCTCAGCCTGCGCTAACATGGACTGGACCGGGGCTACTAACTCTCCTTCTATAGCCGGAACGTTCAGTTTGAACGTCCATGGATCGCTCACCTTCATTTCGGGTATGAGCAATAACTATACGGGAACCCTTACTTTCAAAGCCACTACTATTGGTCAAACAATTACTTCTGCCGGTAAGACTTTTGGAGGACATGTGTATTTCGATGGTGTAGGCGGTGAATGGACATTACAAGACGCTTTCACTACTGCAAGTACCAAGAACGTTTATTTAGTTAATGGAAGCCTGGTAACCAATGGCCAGAACTTCACTACGAACGCACTTACGTCAAACAACAATAATGTGCGTAATCTTTCTTTAGGTGCATCCAACGTAGCCATAAACGGTTCCAACTATGACGGTGCTTCTACCGTGGCATGGTCGCTGGTGGGGTCTAACTATACATTCTCAGCCGGAACCTCTACCATCAACATTAACAGTGCTTCCAGCGCCGAGGTGAAATCAGGAAATCATAGCTACAACACCATTATCTTCCAAAGCACTACCGCTACACAATACATCACCGGGGGGATTTACTTCGGCAGTGTTCTTTTCAAAGGGCCTACCGGAAACACTTCTACCACGAATGCTACTTTCAATTCTCTCGCTTTCCAAAACGCAGGAAACACAGCGGGGAACAATAACACCTACACTTCTGCAACATGGGGTGGGGCAGCAACCATCGGAGGTAACACAAATGGTTTCGGAAACATCACATTTCCGGCATCAGGTACCATCAACAACACCGGTAATACGTTCGGCGATGTTACCTTCTCAACAACAGCAGCTATCACAGGCTCCAATCATATTTTCGGAAATGTCATTATCACACAAACATCAACACTGAGCGGTACCGGTTTAACTTTCACTACCGCGAGGTTCCTGCAAAATGGAACTCTTTCATCAACTACAGGCGGTCATGATTTTGGAAAAGCCACTTTCCTGGGTGATGCAACCATTGGTGGAAACAATTCCTATGACAGCTTGATCTTTTCTCCTGCTAAGAACTATATTTTAGGAAATAACACCACGCAAACCATCAATAACCTCTTCTCGGCAAACGGTACCTGCGGACAACCTATTTCCATCGCCACCCCTACCGTGGGAACACAAGCTTCGATCAGCAAAGCCTCCGGAAACGTGACCGTGAACTATATTTCCTTAAGAGACATCAACGCAACCGGAGGAGCTCTATTCACCGCCAATAACTGTACGAACCTCGGGAACAATACCGGCTGGACGATTAACTTGCCTGCTCCGCAAAATCTGTATTGGATAGGCGGTTCGGGTAATTACAATGATGGGAACCATTGGGCAACTTCCAGCGGAGGGCCCGCAAGCGGTTGTATCCCCACTTTGTATGATAATATTTTCTTTGACGCCAACTCATTTTCAGGCGGCGGACAAGCAGTTACCGTAAACGTGAACTCAGCATGCGCCAATATGGATTGGACCGGCGCCACTTTAAACCCTATTTTAACGGGCACGGTTAACCTGAGCGTATACGGATCACTCACCTTCATTACCCCAATGAGCAATAATTTCACCGGCAACCTCTATCTTAAATCTACAACTATCGGGCAAACCATCACTTCTGCGGGTAAGACTTTCGGCGGACATGTGTACTTCGATGGTGTGGGCGGAGGATGGACGCTGCAGGACGCTTTCAGCTCTACCACCAAAAACGTGTTCCTGGTAAATGGAGATTTCAATAC
>JANWKZ010000043.1 GCA_025451115.1 Bacteroidia bacterium
CCCAGTTTACTTATAATCAGTAATTTAACAAGCTTTACGGGATTTATGCAACCATTCATCCAGCCCTGCCTACCGCTGTTCATATTTTTTTGTATTTCAGAAGGTTAAATGAGATTTTTGCGGAGAAACTAAACCAAAAAAATCGTATTTTTAATCAAACTTTAATCAGGATGAAAAAAATCATTACTTCAGCAGGTCTTGCCATATGCCTGCTTACAACCTTAAGCGGCTCCGCGCAAAACGGTAAGTACGCACAAAGCGCACACTTTACTTTGCCCGAAACCATGAAGGAAGATGTAGACTATATGAAAGGTCACATCATCTTCAAAGTAAAAGACCAATACCGCAGCCTTTGCTCGGCAGGTTATATCAATGATCCAAAATTAACCCAGGTAATAAATTACATCAACGCCAATACGCTTGGCAAGATCTATCCTAATCATCAGCCTCCCGCTGAAAAGAAGAACGCTTTAGGACAGGCTTACGCCGATCTTTCGTTGATCTATGAATTAACGTACAAGAATACCAGCTTATCGCTCGAGAAAGCGATCAATATCATGCTTGGTACCGGTCTGTTTGATTACGCCGAACCACGTTACCAATACGCGGTTGACGCTTTCGTGCCTAATGATGCCGGTATCAGCAATCAGCAATCTTATTTAACAGCTATTAAAGCCTATGTAACTTCGGGTTTAGGTGGCGCATGGGATACTTCTGACCCCGCTATCGGCGCTGCCGGTGCCGGTGATACCAACGTTGTGGTGGGTATCGTTGACTCAGGTACAGACCCTAATCACCCCGACCTGGTAAATCAATTAAAACACAACTATGCCGACCCTATCGGTGGTGGCGATCAGGATGGTGATACTTATACTGACAATTTTAATGGCTGGGATCTTGCGGGTGCCGATTACAACAACATTGTTGGAGATAATAATACGGATGTAACTTCAAATAATGTCCATGGTTCGCACGTTTCAGGCTGTTCAAATGCCCAGGTGAACAATAGTATTGGCGCAGCCGGTACAAGCCGTAACTGTAAATTCCTTCCTGTAAAATGTGCGGCTGATAACGATACACGTGGAAGTGGCGGTGTAGGTTATATCATCACCGGTTACGAAGGTATTACCTATGCGGCCGATCATGGCGCTAAAGTAATTAACTGCTCATGGGGCGGTACAGGTGGCGGAAGCTACGGTCAAACCATCATCGATTACGCTTCTATTAATAAGAACGCGATTGTTGTTGCAGCCGCAGGTAACAATGGTCTTGATGAGGCTTTCTTTCCGGCTGCTTACAATTATGTGTTGAACGTTGCGGCTACACAATCTACCAATAGCTGGCTTACCAAAGCAAGTTTTTCTAACTACAACTTCCTGGTAGACATCAGCGCTCCGGGTAATAACATTTACAATACAGTTTGGAATAACACTTACACATCGATGCGCGGTACTTCTATGGCTTCTCCTGTTTGCGCAGGTGGTGTTGCCCTCGTATTGGCAAAATTCCCAAGCTATACAGGTTTGCAGGCTGGTCAGCGTTTAATGGTTACAGCAGACGCGATAAATGGCGCTAATCCTTCTTACCAGAACAAATTAGGTTCGGGCCGTATCAATCTTTATAAAGCTTTAACTAATCCTGCAAGCGCTTCTGTTGTTTTCACTAACCAATTGGTTTCTGACCATAACGACCTGGCCTTCGCACAAGGTGATACCCTGTTTATTTCAGGTGATTTTATCAACTACCTGAGCCCTACCACTTCGGCTGCTACCGCAACCATTAGTGTTTACCAGGGTGGAACAAACGTGGCGTTGGTAGGAAGCAACTCTTTCCCGCTTGGAGTTATTGCAACCAACGCATCTGTGAATAATACCGCGAGCCCTTATCGCTACCGTATTACCACGGCTACACAAAACGCTTCGGTAACTTTTAAAGTAACCATTACGGATGGTACTTATACACAGAGCTATTTCGTTGCTGTATTACTGAATCCTGATTATGTTAACATAGCTGTGAACGATGTAGCTACCACCATGACCAGCAAGGGTAAAATTGGCTGGAATGCAGACGGCGCTATGACAGGTTTAGGTTTCTCCTACCTCGGTACACAGATCCTGTACGAAGCAGGTCTACTGATCGGAAGTTCTTCCACTAAAGTTTCTGACTGTGTGCGTGGTACCACTGCAGGTACTTCGGATGCTGATTTTGCTAACCTTGTGGTAGCGCAGAAAACAGGCCCAACAGTTTCTGATTTCGATGCGTACACCCGTTTCAATGATGCAACTGCTTCACCGGTACAAAACGTTACCGTAAGACAAAAAGGATACGCGTGGACCTCTACAGGAAGCCGCAAATTTGTGATCTTCGAATATGTATTGGTTAACACGGGTGGAACTACTATCAACAATGGTTTTGCGGGGATCTTCGCCGACTGGGATATTGACGGAGCTACCTATGGCCAGAACAAATCCGACTACGACTTCACCCGAAAGATGGGGTATACATGGGCAACTCCAGCTGCCGGTAAGTATGCAGGCATCAAATTGCTTACTACCTCAGCAAATGCTAATTTCTACGGTATTGATAACGCCGGCACGGGCCGCGGTGGTATAAACATCTCCAGCGCTTTCTCAACGGCTGATAAATACACTTCATTATCTACGTTCCGTCAAAAAGCAGGCGACTCAACATGGGTTGGTTACGTTGGTAACGACGTTTGTAACGTAATGAGCTCAGGTGCGTTCTCGATCACCCCGGGCGACTCTATCAAGATCGCATTCGCTCTGATAGCAGGTGATGACCTTGCTGACATCCAGGAGAGCGCAGATACGGCACAGATCCGTTGGGACGGTTTTAACGGCGGCTCTTCAGGTATCAGCCACAGCGCTATCCAGCACTTTGTGGTTTACCCAAATCCTGCCAATGATGCGATCAACTTCGTATTCGGTTCTAACCAATCAGACGCGTTTACCATTTCACTGGTTAACGTGATCGGAGAAACTGTAAAGACCATCCAATACAACGCTTCAGGCTCAGGCTTTCATACTGCTAACGTGGATGTAAGCGACCTGGCCCCGGGCACCTATATCTATAAGGTGATCGATAAAACAGGCAAGGCTAATGTCGGTAAGATCGTTATAAAGCACTAATAATTAAATAATTAAGGAGATCCCCTCCCGGTTTAACCGAGAGGGGATTTTTTATTTTCTTTGGTGTAACTTTTGCCTGTACCCATTCGTCCTATAACTGAACACCCGTAAAGTGACCGTAAAAGAATTCAATACATGTGTAGATCTGTATGCCGACGGGCTGTACCGCTTCATACTAAAGCATGTAATGGATAAAGATGTGGCAAAGGACCTGGTTCAGGACACGTATGAGAAGCTTTGGGTTAAAGTAAACGACCTGGAGAGCAAGAACGCTAAGTCTTATATGTTCACCACAGCTTACCACACCACGATCGATCACCTGAGGAGGGCTAAAAAATCGGAACGACTGGATTTTTCGAAACATAACGAAGAGGCTGAAAAAGAGAACACGAATTACGACCTGAAAGGACTCCTGAACAAGGCGCTCGACACACTTCCGGAAGTTCAGAAATCAGTGGTGCTGCTGAGGGACTATGAAGGATATGATTATAAAGAAATAGGAATTATTACGGGACTGAGTGAAAGCCAGGTAAAAGTTTACATTTTCAGGGCCCGCCAAACATTAAAAGAGTATTTAGTAAAAGCTGAGGTAACGGTATCATGAAGATAGATATCCATAACTACGAAGCCTTCTTCCTTGACTATAAGGAAGGGAACCTTGATGCAGCGGGGGAGAAGGAGCTTTTTGCCTTTTTGGAGCAGTACCCTCAGCTGAAAGCCGAGCTCAACAGCTTTGAAGATATTACGCTGGATGCTGAGGTCTCTTTTTCAGCAAAATCTTCTCTTAAAAAGGCCGAGTTTTCAGATGAGTCGCTCATTGCCTATACTGAGAACCTGGTTAACGCGGAAGAGAAAAAAGAGATCGAAAAACTGGCTTCGGAGAATAAAGCTTTTCAAAAAGAACTTTCTTTATATAAAGCCACTGTGCTTAGTTCCGATGAGGAAATAAAATTTCCAGCGAAATCAAAACTTAAACGCGGCGGTGTGGTTATTTACCTGCAAAGCAATCCGGTTGTATTGAGAGTGGCCGCAGCTATTTTGCTGCTTATTGGTTTATTCTTCCTGGTCTCTAAAATGACATCCGATAAAGGCTCAGAAAGTGTGCAGCCTGTTTTAGCAAATGGAGATAAAAAAGAAATTGCTGTTCCGGCTAAGGATGAAAAAGAAATTGTTTCTCCGGAAATCAACAATAATAACCTCGCCGCTGTAAATGATAAGAAGGATGAGGTTGCAAATTCAAGCAATGGATCAACGTATATTAAAAAGGATGTAAAGAACGACCCTCCTCTTAAGAGCAATAACGCCCCTTCACTTGCTACGAATACTGTTTCAACAAATAACCCAATAGCACTTGCTAATAATCCTCAAAAAGCAGATTCTTTCCCGGATAAGGTAAGTCCGAATACAAATCCTTTAGTAGAGAACAGTAAGCCGGTCTATAAATCATATTACAATTACGCTTTGGATACAGAGAAAGATGAGGATGAAGCGGCAAAAGCTCCAGTCACCGCCTCTGCACCTGCGAAAAAAACATTCTTTCAAAAAATTACCAATGCCGCCCGCCGCGCGAATGAGTTTGGCGTGAAGAACGTGAACGCCGAAGAAAGCACAGCGAAGAACTCGGTGAGCGTAGGCGGACTGGTGGTAACCGAAACTTTTTCAAATTAAATTTATTGATACTGTAACTTTTTTAAACACCCATTCGTTCTACTATTAAACAACGAAAAATGAACACAACCAAGATAACACTCGCCCTCTTATTCATCGGCCAAATGGCCTGGGCACAAAGCAAACAACCTGTAGCTAATTTTACAAAACTGGTTATACGTATCTCTTCTAACGTTTACCTGAAAAAATCAGATACTCCTTATCTGCAAATACAATCGGGTGATTCAGCTACTACCGGCTACCGTGTCTCTACGGGTGACGGGGAACTTATACTCGACGACAAAAAAGACATGGATGCACCGGAGAAGATCGTAATTGGTTACGTAACGCTGGAGGAATTAGCTATAAGCGGGGCGACCAATGTAAAATCCTCAGAGACCATCACCACCGATAAACTATCTATGATCGTTAGTGGGGCGAGTAAAGCAAAGCTGGATATGGCAGTAACAGATCTTTCAGTAAATGTAAGCGGTGCATCCACCTGTTCTTTATCCGGTAAGGCGGGATCGCTTACGGCCATCGCATCCGGAGCCTCTACTTTA
>JANWKZ010000044.1 GCA_025451115.1 Bacteroidia bacterium
AGATCAAAATACCCCAGCGGTTGTAAATGGTACACTCAAATGTTTTAGCGCCATGCACGCTGGGCTGCCATACGTCGTTTATCTGGTCGCCGTTAGGAGTAAAGATGTTCGGAGTGGTAATACCTACTGTATCGTTCACAAAGATCAGGGTGCTGTTGGTATCATTACAGCCGTTCTGTCCGTAAGCGATAAGCACAACGGTATAAGTTCCCACCATGTTGTAATTCTGGTTGGCAGGTGTCTGCATTACAGAAGTGTTTCCGTTTCCAAGCGTCCAGAAGAACGTATTTGCATTGGTTGAAGTATTAGTGAACCCGATCGTTTGCGGAATTCCCTGGCTCAATACAGTTGTATTGAAGGAAGCCGAAGCATACGGAATTACAGTTACCATTTGCGTTACGGTGTCTGTACAAACTCCATTGCTCACGATCGCGCTATAGGTTGTTACAGTAACCGAAGTTGGATTGGTGGAAGGCGAAGCCATTGGATTTTGACAGGTTGTACAACCTACGCCGGTTGTTGGGATCCAGTTCCACGAACTTCCGCCCAATACAGCAAGCTGCGCGCTGTCGCCATAACAAATGGTTTGTGCAGGGCCGGCAGCCACGGTAAAGTTTGGTACCGTAACCTGGAAAGAATCGGTTGCAAGGCAACCGTTGAGCGAAGCGGTAACGTAGTAAGTATAAGTTCCGGGAGTAGCCATTGTCGCAACTACCGTATCGTTTGTGGTGTTGTTAAGGTTTGTGGCTGGCGACCAGCTAAAAGTGCTGCCAGCAACGGAAGTAGCTACAAGCGTATCAGTAATGCCGGGGCAAACGGTAGAGCTTCCTGCGATAGAAACTGTAAGTGTAGCAACCTGTACCGTATACGAAGCTGTAGCTGTTGTTGGAACAGGGCAGGCATCGCTTGAAGTGAGTGTTACCGTTATCACATCGTTATTACTTAATGTTCCTGAACTGAAGTTAGCTGAGTTGGTACCGGCGTTCACTCCGTTCACTTGCCATTGATAAGCAGGCGTTGTTCCTCCGTTGGTTGGAGTGGCTGTAAAGTTTACGGTTGTTCCCGGACAAATTGGATTGATCGGTGTAGCAGTTACAGTTACTGAAGGAACAACAGTTGGTGTTATTACGGCAAAGATCGTATCACTGGCTGTGGTTGGAACCGCACAGGCGGCGTTTGAAGTAAGAATGACAGCAACGGTATCACCGTTGGTTAATGTTGAAGAAGAGAAGTTGGGAGAGTTGGTTCCCGCGTTCACTCCGTTCACTTGCCACTGGAACGCAGGCGTTGTACCACCATTTGTTTCAGAAGCCGTAAAGCTCATGGGCGCCCCTTGACAAACTGCTGTAGCGCTTGCGGCTACACTAACTGAAGGAACAACGGTGGGAGTAATAACCACAAAAACAGAATCGGTAGCCGTAGTAGGCGAAGCGCAGGCATCATTTGAGGTGAGGATAACCTGCACTGTATCGCCGTTGTTTAAATTAGAAGGTGAGAAGTTCGGAGAGTTAGTTCCTGCATTTACTCCGTTCACTTGCCATTGGAAAGCGGGAGTTGTACCACCATTGGTTGGAGTGGCTGTAAAGTTGATCGCAGATCCCTGACAGGCAGAAGGAGAGGCGGGCGTGATAGTAACCGAAGGAACTACGCTCGCAACGATCAGAACAGTATAAGAGTCGGCGGCGGTAGCGGCCGTAACACAGGTATCGCTTGTGGTTAGTGTTACCGTAACCACGTCATTATTGTTTAACGTAGCCGAACTAAAGTTAGGTGAATTTGTTCCGGCATTCACTCCGTTCACCTGCCACTGGAAAGAGGGCGAACTTCCTCCATTGGTTGGCGTAGCGGTAAAGTTGATAGTTGTTCCTACGCAGACAGGGTTTGTCGGAGTCGCCGCAATTACAACCGCAGGCGTACTCGCAGGAAGTATAGTTATAGTTTGCGTACCCGTTCCGTTACCGCTTCCATTCGTAGCTTGTAAAGTGAAAGTGTAGCTTCCGGGAGTAGTGAAAGTAACTGTAGGATTTTGCGCCGCCGTATCCGGATTGAAAACAACTCCTGTACTCGGACTCACCGTCCAGGCCCAGGCTGTGATCGGACCATTGGTTGCTGATCCATTCAAAGTAAGTGTTGAGTTAACACAAAGAGAATCGTTGGGAGCAGGAGTGATGGTTACAACCGGGTTTGCCGCTGCGGGCACTGTTAATGTAATGTCATCTACAGCGAAAGAAGGATCAGATCCCGCTCCATCATCATTGTTTATCCAATGAAAAGCGATCTGAACATTCGGATTATTATCAGCTGATGCAGGAAGAGCGATTGCACGCGAGGTCCAGAGCCCTTGTCCGCCGCACCCAGTGAGGGTCTTTGGAGGATTATCGAGTAATACAAAACCGGTACCGTCATTATACCAAATGGTAGCATCATCAAGAGTTGTTTGACCGCCCTCAATATAATTGAAATTTAAAGTGATCGTACTTTGCCCGGTACAGTTAATGATAGGAGACTCGGTACGACGGTTAGCTTGTGGACAAAACAATATACCGCAGAGTCCGCCGGCATCGTAGGCTGCTCCGCCGGCCGGGTTGAATACGCTGGTAATATGTAATGTATTATTTGCATTATTAGCAACTCCACAACTGCCCGGAGCTCCAAGGTCAGGAGTAATACCCCCACCTTCATTATCAGCTATCACCCAAAAATTAGGATCAGCGCCTTCGGCGCCTGTAACCACGTTTTGGGTCCAGCCCGCTCCGCCGGTAGCCCAATTCTCTGAGTAAATAACAGTTTGAGCCTGAGAAGCCAACGAAAATAAAAGACTGAAAGAAAGAAATAGTATTCTTATTCTCATACAGTTACAAGGGTTTACGAATGCATAAAGTTAACGTAATTTATTTAAAAAGCCAATTGTGTTGACATTATCAGCAAAAGTAAAGACAGAGGGGCATTGGGCGGTACCCGGGGGCAGGGTAGTTACGGACAGGGGAATGTTAGTTACTATACACTGAATTTCGGCCTCTTGGGTCATGAGCCGCGCATTTACCGCAGAAATACTGTCGTACTCCTCAAAAAACAGCACTCCCACTGGCGAATGGAGGCTCTCACTCCTCTTAATAAGCAGGAAATTATTATCCAGGAAGGGTTCTTTATTGAGCAGGTAAATGGCCCGGTTGTACTCGTAATTATTGGCGTATTTCTTATTTTCTATCACCCGGCTAAAGGAGAAAATACCCTCAAAAAGCGTATCCGGTTTATAGCCCTTTGGCACAAATACTTTAGATACGTTTCGGCAACCCAATCCGAAATAATCGAATATGTCGTGACCGATCAATTCCAATTCTTCCGGGGTCTCTTTTCCTGAAAGAACGGCTACCGAGCTGCGGTTCCTGCGAATAATGTGTGGGTACTTTCCGAAATAATGACTGAAATATTGGGCGCTGTTGTCGCTGCCGGTGGCTATTACCGCGTCGAACTTTTCCAGTTTCCCCTCGGCGTACCTAATTTGTTCTTTTAAAGAAGGC
The DNA here is from genome assembly GCA_025451115.1 of Bacteroidia bacterium. Taxonomy (GTDB): domain Bacteria; phylum Bacteroidota; class Bacteroidia; order B-17B0; family Aurantibacillaceae; genus PALSA-968. The sequence goes on from JANWKZ010000044.1 coordinate 3,522, forward strand.
TCAATAGAGCACAGTTTTTCTACGAGGAAGGGGAGAAGTATTTTGTCGTCGGAAGAAAGTTTGATCAATATCTTATGCCCGCTTAATAACACGCAGAGCAGATCATGGAACCCTACAGCCGGAATATTGCCCGCCATGATCACCGCCACCGTTTTAGGAACTTTTAACGGTTCGATCTGTTTCGCGAAAGCGGAAAGGTCTTTGGTCTCCAACATCCCGGCAAGCCCATTGAGCGCCCTAAGTACATTTTCCCTGTTGAACCATCCATTGTACTGGTAACATGTATCTATCAGTTCATCAGGCTTTTGTTGATCTGTATCTCTTTCTCCTTTTAAAAAAGCGCGAATGAATTCTCCCAGTTTTGTAAAGGCCTTCAGGCGTTTCTCCATAAAAATTATCAGCCGCGTGCTGTTAAGTATTAAGATACATCAATATAAAAATCACTAAATCCTCCGTATATTTGCAGCGGATTTCTCCAGCAAAATTACGCAAAATGGCCATTAAAATAACGGACGAGTGCATAAACTGTGGGGCCTGTGAACCTGAATGCCCCAACAACGCGATATATGAAGGAGGCGCCGAGTGGCGTTTCTCAGACGGTACTACTTTAAAGGGAATGTTCAAAGGATTGAGCACCGGTGTTGAGACCGACGCTGAAAACCCGCAAACGCCCGGCAGTATGGATGTCTACTTCATCGTTACCGATAAATGTACCGAGTGCAAAGGTTTCCACGATGAGCCACAGTGCGCCGCGGTTTGCCCGGTTGACTGCTGTGTTCCCGATGAGGATTTCAAAGAGACCGAGGAGCAGCTTTTAGCTAAAAAAGCGGCATTACATTTGTAATTTATAAGCCTTTACGGCGTTATTTACCCATAATGAACCCAAGGCTCTTACATACCTTCCTGTTTTTTGCATTTTCTATTTCTGTCTTTTCGCAGGAACTGGCCGAGAAAGATGTCGCTTATTTCAGGAAATACGAGGACAGCCTGAATGTGCTTCAAAAGAAAGTATTCTCCACCAAAGTTGATACCACGCAGTTCAGGGTAAATTCAAAGTTTTGGAAATTGCTGGATGAAGTGCTGCTGAACGATCTCTCTTTCTATTATCCTTTCGATTCGCTGAAACAGATCTCTCGCCTTGTTTCTTCAGATAAAAAAGTAAGGGTTATTACCTGGAACCTCGATAAGGAAGATGGTACATATCATTATTTTGGGTTCATCCAGGCGCTGAATGAAAAAACAAAGCATTACGAACTCTGGCCGCTGCAGGATAGATCAGGCGCGGTTAAAGTAAGCCCCGAGGCGCATGTGGGCGATCACACAAAATGGTTTGGCATGCTGTATTATGATATTATTCCGAACGACGATTATTATACGCTGCTGGCCTGGGATGGAAATGATAAAACGGTATCCAGGAAGTTCATCGACATCTTGAGTTTTAAACCGGATGGCACGCCTTTATTCGGAAAAGACGTTTTTAAGATCCCCAAAAAGAATCCAAAGCGTGTGATGTTCCAGTATTCGGCGAAGGTCACCATGTCGCTGCGTTACTTTAATAATGCTATCGTTTTCGATCATCTTACGCCTAAGGACGCCGACAATGAAGGAATGGCCCAGTTCTATGGACCTGATTTCAGTTATGACGCGTTCTTTCCTTCGAGAGGAAAATGGACTTACGAAGCGGATGTGGACGTAAAGAACCCGAAAAGCAAGAACGACAACGTAAAGCGCGACAAGAGCAAGAAGGAAAAAGCAGTTTACACACCAAAAGAGTCTAAATAAAAAAACCCAGACGAAAGCCTGGGTTTTTTATTCAATATAGAGAAGAGCTTATGCTTCTTTTGCTTTTGGAGGGTTTGCTTTGTCAACAAACATGTTCCTTCCTTTTACATCAGTACCGTTCAATTTATCAATTGCGGCCTGGCCTTCACTTTCGTTAGGCATTTCAACAAACCCGAAGCCTTTTGCACGGCCGGTAAATTTGTCTTTAATAATTTTTACCGAGTCAACTGCGCCGAACTGGGCAAATACTTGTCTTAATTCGTCTTCTGTGAGGCTGAAGTTAAGGTTTCTTACGTAGATGTTCATTTTAATAGAGTTTAGTTTTAACTATACAAAGCTAATAATAACTTGTTAATAACAAACTTTTTTTTAACTGATTGTTTTTTATATAGTTAAGTCACCACTTTTCGGCCTTTCTTATTGTTTTTCAACTTTTTAGCGATGAAAAAGGCTTCTTTATTACACGTTTTTTGTGAATGGTCGATGGGGCTTAATTCCTGTTCGCAAGGTATCGAAACCTGGCAACGAACGCCACCGCCGCGAAAATAAGCCCGGCGCTCAATCCGGCCCAAATACCAAATACGCCGAAATCTAATTTATAGGCAGAGAAGTAAGCGAGAGGCAGCGCCACCAACCAATAAGCGGTAAGCGCAAGTATGGTGGGAATTTTGACATCGCTTAACCCGCGCAGAATTCCCAGTCCAACACACTGCACGCCATCAAACAATTGGAAAACCGCCGCAACCAACAGAAGTTTTGCCGAAAGATCGATAACGCCGGGTATCTTACTGAAGATAGAAGTGAAAGTGTAGTTAAACACCAGGAACGTAATGCCAAACACTGCCATGATACCGGCTACTATCAGGAATGCACTTGTGCCGGCTTTCTTCACATTCTCTTTATCACTCAGCCCGTTGAAATTTGCCACACGAATAGAAGATGCCCCACTAATGCCGCTGGCGAACATGTAAGTGAACGAAGCGATGCTCAAAGCGATCCCGTGCGAAGCAAAGGTCTCTTTTCCCATCCAGCCCGCCATGAAACCCGCCACCGTAAACGCGGCTACTTCAAAGATGTATTGAATGGCCGGACCAATTCCTATCTTGAACAAAGTGTTCATTCCCCGTTTTTCAATTCGTATCTCTTTCCAATATTCAAAAACAGTTTTTAGCTCAGGCCGCAGCTTCAGGTAAATGAAAAAGGCCACCGCCATAAATACCCTCGAAATAAAAGTGGCCCAGGCAGCACCGAGGTAACCCATCTCCGGCATACCCAGCTTACCGAATATCAACCCGTAATTCAGTATCACGTTCAAAATATTACTAGAAATACTGATATACATCGCAGCCCTTGTATTACTTAATCCCTCACAATACTGCTTGAAGGTAAAGAAGACCGAAAGCGGAATCAAAGACAAAGCGATTATATTCAGAAAGGGCTTGGCCAGTTCTACCACGTCTTGCGGCTGATCGAAATAACTCAGCAACTGCATCCCGCAAATAATGAGAACATAAAGCATCACCGCGTTAAGCAGGTTAAGCAAAAGCGAATTCTTAAGAAGAAAAGCTTTCTCTTTTTCCCTGCCGTTCACATGCGCGTCGGCAATTTTGGGCGTCAAACCCTGGCACATGCCAATAAGAAATACCAAAAGCAACACAAAAACGTTGCCCGACAAAATTCCCGCGTCCTGGCTCTCTAAATTAACCCTGCCGAGAAAAGCGTTATCGGTCATACCGGTAATGATATGCCCGATCTGCGTAACAATGAGCGGCGCAGACAACCACAGGGTTTCTTTTATGTGAATACGGTAGCGCATAAAGCGGGTGCAAAAGTACTATTTAAACAGGCACCAAAAAAAAAAGCCACCCGTGGGGTGGCTTTTCCGGGTATTTAATTTTTCACTATTGCTCTTTAACTTCCATCCCGTTGGTGTCAACCACCTTCACGTCGTATCCCAGCTTCTTCACTTTCTCCAGGTACGTGGCCTTGTCGCCAACAATTAAGATGTTCACGTTATTGTAATTATATTTCTTCTTCGCCATCTTATTCAGTTCCTCAAGCGTTATACCTTGCAGGATAGAGCTTTGCGTCTTCACATAATTGCCATCCAGGTTATAATCCAGCAAACGCTTTAAGAAAGAAGCTTTCTGGAAGGGAGCTTCATATTTCAGTGCATCGCTCTGGCCTAAGCTGCTCTTTGTGAACGCAAGTTCATCGGCCGTCATACCGCCTTCGGCATAGCGTTTCATTTCGCTCATAAAATCAACCAAAGCGCTGTCGGTTGCATTGGCACGAACACCCGCGTTCATCACAAAGGTTCCGTCCCACAGCCCACCGTTAAAAGCTCCGCGTGCTCCGTAAGTAAAGCCCCGTTTTTCACGTAGTAACAGGTTCACGCGACCATTAAAGGACGCGCCGAAAGGAAAGTTCATGATGCTCGACTTGTAATAATCGCCGGTAGCGTCATAAGGCATGGCTATATTACCAATGCGGATCTCCGATTGTGGAGCACCTTTTTTATCTACGAAGTAGATCATGGTCTTGGCAATTGTGGGAGGTGTGGGTTCTGCCGCACGCTCTACAGGTTTCCCGGTCCAGCTATTCAGGAATTTCATTTTCGGCATGAGCTGTTGTTGGGTAAGGTTACCCACTATCATCACTTTGCAGCCGCTTGGCGAGTAATATTTCTGATAATAAGCTTTCACATCTTCCAGCGTAAGCTTACCTACAGTTTCTGCTGTACCGATGGTTGGCACGCTCATAATGTGTCCTTTTCCGTAAAGGAGGTTCATAAAGACCATGTCGGCCACAGGGGCTGCAGTGGCCATTTGCTGTTGGATGCCATCGAGCTGTTGCTTTTTACTGCGGTCAAAATCTTCCTGGCTGAATTTGGGTTTCATCAGCATCTCTTCAACGATCGTAAGTGTTTTGTCTAAGTTCTCGGTAAGTGCCGAAACGTTAATGATAACTTCATTCGTTCCCGCTGATACATCCACCGAAGAACCCAAAGCATCCAGCATGTCGCTGATCTCTTCAGGCGTGTGTAATTGTGTCGATTCATTCAAAAGATCTGCTGTCAAATAGGCAAGCCCCGCTTTATCCGCGCTGCCGTAACGGTGACCGGCAGGAATAGATATCTGCATAGAAACCTTTGGAATTTCATTGGAAACGGTACCGATGAATTTAATGCCGTTCGGGAATTTCTCCACCCAATAAGCAGGTACATTCACTACAGGGCTCGCTCCGCCTTTAGGTTGTTTAAAACGATCAAAAGAATCCTTAAGAGGGTTATAGGTTAACCCTTTGTATTCGGCCGATTCCTGTTCTATCGTGCGCTGGTACATTTTCCAGTTGTCGGCTTTTGCGCTCAGCTCTGGTTTTCCTTTCGGAACTACACTCAACACCACGTGTGACTTGCCTTTGATGTATTTATTATAGACATTCATTACATCGCCCAGGGTCAGTTTGTTCAGCGACTCAATTTGTTTTTTGATCAGGTCGGCATTGCCGGTGAAAGTCTGGTACTGTGCCAGCATGGCGCCTTTTCCGTTCACTGTGCTTAAGGAAGAGATGATGTTTGAGCGCATGGAAACTTTGAAAGCATCTAATTGCGCCTGGCTCATTCCTTTTTTCTCGAACAGTTCGAGCAGGCTCATTACCTGTTTCTCTATTTTAGCGAGACTATCTTCTTTATTTGCGCGAATTTGTACAACCATTAAACCGGCCAGTTCACGCTCGTAATTGAAAGTACTTGCGTTCACCGCTTTTTTGTTCTTGATCAGGTTCTGTTGCAAAACAGAAGATTTGCTTCCCGAGATCATCTCTGCTAAAGCCGCGAGAGCCATCGCATCGGGGTGATAAGACTGTACGGTGGGCCATACCAAGGTCAATTGTGGGAATTTGATATTATCCTCATAAGAGATATAACGTGTTTCGGGCAGGTTGGCCGGAGCCAGGGGCATGTTCTTTACTTCAGGCCCCTTTGGTATAACGCCAAAATATTTTTCTATGAGCGGGATCGCCTGCTCGGGGGTAACGTCACCGGCCAGTGTTATAACAGCGTTGTTCGGGCCATACCAGCGCAGGTAGAAACGCTTCAGGTCGTTCACATCAACACGGTTCAGGTCTTCAATATAACCGATCGTTGTCCAGGAGTAAGGATGACCCTGCGGGAAAATAGCCTCACCAATTTTTTCGATCACTAATCCGTACGGACGGTTATCGTAGTTCTGTCCACGTTCATTCTTTACAGTAGCGCGCTGTACTTCAAATTTGGGTTGTGTAACCGAATCCAGCAGAAATCCCATGCGGTCGCTTTCCAGCCAAAGCGCTGTTTCTAATTGGTTGGAGGGAAGTATCTCGAAATAGTTGGTGCGATCGGAGTTTGTAGTTCCGTTCAGTGTTCCGCCTGCTTCGGTAACCGTTTTAAAATGTTGTTCGTCGGCCACGTGCTTGGAGCCCTGGAACATCATGTGCTCAAAGAAGTGTGCGAAGCCCGAACGGCCTTGCTGTTCGCGGTTAGAACCTACGTGGTAGGTTACATCCACGTAAACGATAGGATCGCTATGATCTTCATGAATGATGAGGGTGATGCCGTTAGATAACAGGTATTTTTTATAAGGGATCACGATCTCGTCGCCTTTTTTCTCTACGTTCTCAACCAGTTGGGTGGTTACCTCGGGTTTGCTGATGGAGAGTTTATTCAGGCCCTTGCCGGGCAGGTTAACTTGTGCGAGGCTGGAAATTGCGAAAGCTGACAGTGCTAAGAAAAGGGTCTTTTTCATGATTGATTTATATTATGAAACAAAGATAGATTTTTCGATAGATTGGCAATCACCCTGAATGGGGGATTCCGACCTCCGAACACATCCCCCTGTTCGTTCCTGAGCTTCGCTTCCGGAACAGAACTTTCCCCCTTCGAAGGGGGAATAGTGTATTCTTTTTTTGTATTGAATTCTAAAACTTGCTCCATGTTAAAAGATCGGGTTTACAAATAATACAAAAATTAACGAGAACCATTCCCCCTTCGAAGGGGGACCGTTCAGGTGTAACGCGAAGCGTTAAGCCGCTGAACAGGGGGATGTTTTGGCGTGGGTCTTAAATGGTAATTTTTCCCTCGAAAACGAACTCGGCGGGACCTTTCAGCCATACATCCGAAAAAGAGCCGTTATTGTTCTTGAGGTCTACAGTGAGATTTCCGCCAAGGGCCTGCACCTTACAGGAATTTGAGCTTGTGGCCTTCCCGGCTTGGGCGGCTACCAAAGCGGCAGCGGTAACGCCTGTGCCACAGGCTAAGGTTTCATTTTCCACGCCTCTTTCATAGGTGCGGATGAAAATGCCTCTATCGGTCTGCTGAATGAAATTCACGTTGGTGCCGCCGTTCTTAAAACGCTCGCTGTTTCGAATTTTGCGGCCTTCTCCATAAACATCGTAGTTTTCTAAATTCTCTACCCATTTTACTACGTGCGGCGAACCGGTATTAAGAAAAAAGGATCCGCCAAGGTCTTCTATTTTCTCCACATTGTTCATGTGCAGCGCTACTTCTTCGCCGGTAATGATCGAATGATGTTCTCCATCAGCGGCTAAAAAATGGGCTTTTTCCTTAATGATGCCCAGGCTTTGAGCGAAACGGGTAATGCAGCGGCTTCCGTTCCCGCAAAGCGAACTGATATTGCCGTCGCTGTTATAATACACCATCTTAAAATCGTAGCCGGAAGCATTCTCCAGCAACATAAGCCCATCGGCGCCAATACCAAAATGGCGGTCGCAAAGTATCTCTATCTGCTGGTTGCTGAGCTTGATCTCACCCTTGCGATTATCAATGATTATGAAATCGTTGCCGCAGCCCTGGAATTTTTGGAAGGATATTTGCATGTAGCAAAAATAGTTGAAAATAATTTGCCCGAAACATCTAATAATAGGTATTTTAGGCGGAAGCTTATGCGCGTAAAAGCCCTTCTATATCTCTCTTTTTTAACGGCGGTCTCCCTTCGCGCGCAGGACGATCCCAAGAAGACCGCTTTTGATAATTACGGCCCGTACGGAGCCTTTGTTTATACCGACCTCAAAGACGCTTTGAAGGATGAAATGAAGGTTTACAAAATGAACCTGAGTTACAAGCCGGTTGAACCGAAGGTTTGGCCCAAGATCACGAAGCTAAAGAACATGCAGGCGCTTAACCTGCAGAGTGTTTCCATAAGTGAGTGGCCTGCCGATTTTACATCGCTATACAATCTTGTTTATTTAGGTTCCTATAACAACGAGTTCAAAAAATTTCCGGATAAGTTGGGTGCCTTGTCCAACCTGATGTATCTCGAGATCATCAATAGTCGTATTGATTCCATTCCGGCTGAGATCGCTTATTTGAAAAAGCTCAAAACTTTCAAATTCTCTTCACAGAACGATACACTGAAGTTACCCAAGACCTTAAAGTTCATGAAGTCGCTGAATGATTTTGTGGTCGAGAGCGCTATTATGGACAGCATGCCAGCCCCATTATTTGAAGTTTCTACAATGAAAACACTGGTGCTTGCTAATTGCCAGATACAGGCTATTCCGGATACGCTTACCAACATGAGCAATCTGGAGGTACTGGTACTTGATTTTAATAAACTAAGTGTAGTTCCAAGGCAGATCTATAAATGCAAAAAGCTCTTTTATCTCTCTTTAAAGAAGAACAATATCACAAAGATCCCGGATACAATCTGTCTCCTGAAAAATTTAGGCACACTTGATCTTCGGGAGAATCCAATTGCTTCTGATAAGAATGCTATAGAAGAGTTAAGAATACTCCTTCCAGGCACTAAGATAGTCATTTGATCCACCCCCTCTCGTCTCGGCTTAGCCGAGACATCGGTCCCCCTTGAAGGTGGGCAACTCAATACAAATACAACATTATCTAAATTATTGGCTGCTATTTGTCCCCCTGCAAGGGGGACCGTAGCTGTCCCGTAGGGACGGCGGAGAGGGGGTGGTTAGCGTTTGTGTTTTTTCGGAGCTTTCTCTTCCGGTTCATCCTCGTACTTATCGTAATCAAGTTTGCCGCCCCAGAAACGCATTTGCTGCAGGCACCACACTTTGCGGCCCTGGATGTATTTGCCGTTTATGTGTTTTCCATAGCTGCGCGGATTGGGTAGGAGGGCGGCGAGAATAGCAGCTTCCTCCCGGGTAAGTTTTGCAGCTGATTTTTTGAAATAATGTTTCGCAGCAGCTTCGGCTCCATAGATCCCATCTCCAAACTCTACTACGTTCAGGTACATTTCCATGATGCGCTCTTTGCTCCATAATGTTTCTATCAGCAGTGTAAAATAGACCTCAAAAGCTTTCCGTACATAATTCCTTCCATCCCACAAATAAACATTCTTGGCCGTTTGTTGCGAGATCGTACTACCGCCTCTTATCTTCTTACTTTTCTCGTTATTGATCATGGCCTTTTTCAGCGCCTTGAAATCAAAGCCGTAATGCATCAAAAAGTTCTGGTCCTCACTGCAAACTACGGCCAACTGCAGATGCGGAGATATTTCTTCAAGGCTAACCCAGTCTTTGTCCATCTTCATCGACTTCCCGTCAAACTTCTGCTGCACGCAACGTTTCAGCATTAATGGGGTACACGGAACCGGCACCCAGCGGAATAAAATAGTGCTGGCGATAGACAGAATGAAGAACCACATGATCACTTTCAGTGTAATTCTCAATATTTTCTTCAAAACCTTCACTGGGATACGAATTACGAATCTTTTGCGAATATACGAATGAACAGCCATTTGGATGACGTCGCAGGCCGTATTCTGCACCCTCCGGCAAATTCGTATATTCGCAGGCTGTTATTCGTAATTCGTATCTATGAAGAAGTGGTGGCCTTTGGTGTTGTTTTTGGTGGGTTTGAGCCTCGTTCTGCTCTATCAATACCAGAAATACCGCATAGCGCCCGGACTTGATGTTTTCTCTCTTAATTATACAGATACGGCCGGCCAGAAGGTCAACCTTAACACCTTCAAAGGCAAAAAGATCATTTATTCCTTCTTCGGCACCTGGTGCGGCGAGTGTGTATTGGAACTCAAACAGCTCAATGAGGCTAAACTGAAAGGTGAATTAAAGGATGTAGAGGTGATCGTGGTGAGCGATGAAGCCCCCGAAAAGATCAACTTGTACATCCAAAGAAAAAAATATCCATTCATTTTCTTAAGAAGCGAAAAACCTTTCAATGAACTCGGTATAAACGCTATCCCGGTCAATTACCTTATTAATGCCAAAGGAGAGATAACCTATTCCAAGGTTGGCTCGCTTAAGTGGAAAGATCATTCTGTGATATCTATGGTTGAAGGAAATTTAAAATGATATTCTTATATTTGAGAATGCCAAGATCCCTTTTTCTCCTCTTTCTTTTGATCTCTTTTATCGGCCGCGCCCAGCCGGGTTATGTGGATTCCCTTGAGGGCTTATACAAAGCCGCTAAACATGATACCACGCGCGGACGCTTGATGATCCTTTTATCAGAAGCTGTTTACGAGGAAAATTACGATACAATTATTCCGCTTTGCCAAAAAGCCATCGCCCTGGCCAATAATCATCTCAAGACCGCGAAGGGAACTGAACGAATTGCTTACCTTAAAATAAAATCAGCCGGCTATAACAATATTGGCTATATCACCAACGAGCAGGGAGATATTCAAAAGGCACTCGAATACTATATGAAAGCGATGGAAGTTGATCTGGAAATAAACGATCAGGAAGGTATTTCTGTTTCCCTGAACAACATCGCTACTATTTATAACGCGCAGGGAGATATTCCAAGGGCGCTGGAATATCATTTGCGGGGACTCAAGATCAAAGAGTCGATCAACGATAAGTCGGGGATGTCTTATTCGCTGCATAATATCGGGCATATTTATGAAGAGCTGGGAGATACGGCCCGCGCAAGGAATTATTACCTGCGCAGTCACGCTTTAAAAGAAGAGTTGCATGACAGTGGAGGGATCGCCAATTCATTGAACAGCCTTGGTGGATTATATGACGATGGTAACGCCGAAAAAGCCCTTTACTATTATAACAGGGCTTTACAAATAGGATCTCTGTTGAATAATAAAATGACGCTTGGCAATGTTTTAAATAATATAGGCGCGGTATACAACAGGCTTGGGATGCACGAAAAGGCGATGGAGTATTATGATAAGTCCCTGCATTTTCGGGAAGAAATAAAGGATAAAGAGGGTACGGCTTTCACCCTTTTCAATATTGGACTTGCTAAAATAGACCTTGGAAAGACCGCGGAAGCACAAACCAGTTTTGAAAGGAGTTTGAAATTGGCGCAGGAATTAGGTTATCCCGAATACATACGGAACGCGAGCGGCGAACTGGCCCTTATTTATTCGAAAGGGGGTCGCTGGAAGGAAGCATTTGAAATGGAGAAGCTCTTCAAACTGATGAGCGATAGTATTACGAATGTGTCAGTAACAAAAAACCTGCTTCAAAAAAGCTTCCAGTACGAGTACGGAAAGAAAGCCGCGGCCGACAGCGTAAAGGCGGGAGAGGAGAAAAAGGTCTATGAAGCGCGTGCCTCGAAGGAAAGGACCCAACGTTTTGCTTTGATAGGCGGGTTGATATTGGTAATCGGCTTCGCAGTTTTTATGGTGAACCGCCTCCGACTCATTCAAAGACAGAAAGACATCATTGAAGAGAAGAACAAAGAGATACTCGATTCTATCTACTATGCCCGTAAGATCCAGAATTCTCTGCTTACGAATGAGAAGTATATTGCAAGGGCGATCGAGAGATTGAGGAAAATAAACGATGTAATATCGGAATAAGAGATGAAATGTGTTTATTGGAATACTAAGAGTATTGAATATCTTCAATTAATTATTGACATTCTAGTGTGCGAGTGCCCTGATGTGTTTTTTCTATCCGAAACACATTTGGAATTTTTAGTTATTAATGAAGCTCATTTCTTTAAACTTGGGTATGAAATATTCAGCAATCCGGGATGTGAAAGAGTAAAAATCCTAAAAAAAATGAACGTTGACGTTGAATTGTCAGTTCAATCAAAATACTATACTTCAATTAAGGATAAGAATACTGAAACGTATATTGTGTCTATCCACTTTCCTTCGACTATGTTTCAACACATTGACGGACTTAAGAAATTCATTAGGAATTTTAGAAACGAAATTGATTCTGAAATAGGAGATTCATTAAATGAAAGGATTCTTATCATAGGAGACTTTAATGTCAATCCGTTTGAAAAACCAATGATTGATTTCGATGGTTTTTTGGCAACAAATAGTCCTAATGGTAGAAAAGAAATAACTCATTTGGATGAAAGTAGGTCATCTTACTTTAACCCCACGTGGAAACTTTATTCAAGAGGGCATTTTCCGGGAACGATGCATTTCAAAAGACCTTCTGGCTTTTCTTTTGACATTCTCGAATTTCATTATTTAGACCAAGTAGTTGTAAGTCAAAAACTTAAAAGCGATTTGGTCTATGAAAGAATTGAAGTTATTGAACGTATAGGCGAAACTAATTTCTTTGATGTGAAAAAAAACGCAATAATAGGTTCAGATCATTTGCCTATCTTGTATGAATATAACACAATTTAAATATGGAGTGGAATAAATTTAATGAATCGCCGAGAGAATATCCAGAGAGGGTTTTTGAAAATAGTATAGCGGGATTTGAAAAAGCTACCAATGGCTTAGCACAAATGAGTTGTACAGCTTTGAATGCTGTGGGAAAAATGAGCTCACATCTTCATAATGAATTTCAATTTATTGTTTATTTGGGAAGTCAATATGTGCCCAGTTACAAGCTTAAGGTGATGACCTTTGGTTATAATATTGAGCTAGCGCCTATAGTCGTTGATTTGGAAGACTCAATATATGAAGAAGTTACTCAAAAAAGAAAGGGCTATCAAGAAAAATTAAGAGCTAATAACGAACAGGAATTTAAAGAATTACTCGAAAAAGTTTTTAAATCGCAAAGATTTATTGAAGTTGTCACTGGATTGATGAAAATCGCAAGTAAAGGTAAAAAGTAAAGCAGCGAACCTAAATTGGCCGATAGGTATTCACCAACTCCACCACTTTCTCAACCGGCCTCCCAATAATAGCCTTATCTCCAGAAACCAAAATAGGTCTTTGTAATAGGATCGGGTTTTGAATTAACGCATCCAACCATTCTTCGTCAGTAAGCGTTTTGTCCTTGAACTTCTTTTCAAAAACGGGTTCTGTTGTTCGGATGATCTCGAAAGGTTTTAGTCCGAGTTTATTTAACAAGTCTTTTAGTTCTTCTTTGGTAGGCATGTTCTTCATGTACTCAACGGCCTCAATCTCGCAATTGCTTCCCTCTAAAATGCCCATAGCCTCCTGGCATTTACTGCAAAAGGGCTGGTGGTATATTTTCACTTTTTTCATTCTTGCAAAGGTACCAAAAATGACTGGCTTCCTGCTAAACCCCGACCCCTCCTGTCTGCTTCTTCACTTCGCGAAGGAAGCTGCGACTATCCTCCCCTGAAAGGGGAGGCGTATTCCGTTTCCAGCTTAGTATTACAAAAAGCGTCTCCCCTTTCAGGGGAGGAGAATCTCGGCGAAGCTGAGAGAGCAGGGGTAGTGGTTTAGAATAATCCCAGCTCCGAAGTCTTTATCCAGCCTTCGTTGCCGTTGGCCAGTTGTACGGAGGTCCAATCTTCATTTGTGCTGAGAACGGTGAGTTTTGTTCCTTCGTGCAGACTGAATTTGGGTTTGCCACTCTCGTTGGGCGCGTTAAGTACTTGTGCCACTTGAGAAGTGACGATGCCCTGCGTTTTTTTGTTCAGGTTGTGCAAAGAGGCAAAACCTATGGAGAATACTAAAACAAACTTGATAGCTCCCGCCAAAGCCAGCCAAAAGTAAAGTCGGCGGAAGAAAAGTTTTTCGCTTACGATAAAACCTGCTATACAAAGCTAAGTAAATACTACCGCGAGTATACTCAGCCAGGCCCAGCCGCTTGTGCTGAACATACTATAAATGCCTGATTTAATAGCGCCGGCCAGGAAATTCTCTTTCGCGTCGATCTTATCAATTGTTTTCGAATTAGCGATCTTAAGATTTGTTTTGATATCCTCATCTCCGGGACTCAGCTTTCTTGCCAGCTCGTAATAGTAAATAGCTTTTCCTAACTGGTTATCCTTGTAATAAGCGTTACCGATGTTGAAATACAAATTGGCCGAGCTTTGTCCGCTTGCCAGTATTCTTTCGTAATGAACGATCGCGGTTTTGTATTGCTGCTTCTCGTAGGCTTTTTGCGCGCTGTCGGCAAGGTTTTGGGCTTTTGAAGTGAAGGCGAGACAGAGGATTACCGCCAGGCACGATAAGGCTTTGTACAAATTACTGAATGGCGTTGCGTGCCCTGAAATCCTTTTTCGGATGGGGTTGTGCGATGCTGAAACAAGTTCAGCATGACCTGCTAATAGATTGATCATGTTACTACTTGCTCTCATCTTCTATCTTAGTAATAAGTTCAACAGTATTATTGTAAACCAAATTCAAGTCCTGTTCGGCTGCGGCGGGGGCGTAGCGGGCGTATTCGCAGTCGTTCAGGGTGTTGATCAGTTTTTGGATCGTATCGTTGTTTACGCCTTTTTCTGCGAGACTCGCAGAGATCTTTTCTTTCGAAAGATCGGCAACAGGGATATTCATTTTGTGACTGGCGTATTTATTCAATGCAGTTAATACCTCGCTGTAGAACTCATCACGTTTGTTCTCCGCTTTCAGTTTTTCGGCAACGGATAACTGTTTCTTGGCAATGCGGGCGGCTTTACGCTCTTTCACGGCCACCACATCGCCCTGCGATTTGAGATAATAACTTCTTCCCCCTAAAAAGAGCAGGAACAGAACCAATGGCAATACCAGGAATAAATAATGTTTTCCTGAACCAAAAAATTCTTCATTGGCAGTCTGTAATTGAAGATCGCCCAATTTAATATAGCGGATATCGTTTTCCTGCTGACCGATCTCGTTCTTTGGGTTGTAAACGCTGGCGCCGGTAGAGGAGCCTGCATCACCTTTCTCAACTGTAATTCTCAATTCGGACGAGGGGAGTGTGATGTACTGTTTTCTCTCAAGGTCAAAATAACTGAACGCAAGATCATTGATCACGTAATTCCCTTCGCGCCGAGGAACGATAAGATAGTCGTAGGTCTTTGACCCGCTCACTGAACCACTGGTAGAGATATTCTCGCTCACCTTAGGCTCGTACGTCTCGAAACCTTCGGGGAAGGTCACTTTCGGGCCCTCTGCAAGACTTATATTCCCGGTTCCGCTTATCGTGATCTTTAAATTGATCGATTCGTTGACTTTTACTTTATCGTGGTTAAGCTTTGCGCTGCAGCTGAATTTACCAACCGCGCCCGTGAAGCCCACGGGTTTGTTCTTTTCAGGTAAAGGCAGAACATCGAGCGTAACAGGTTTGCTCTTGATCTTGGCGATCACATCCTGGTAAGCCCCGCCAAAAAGCTGGTCGAGGATACTTGGATTCTTTTTAACCTGCTTCCTTACTATGCAATCTACTTCTATCGGATCTATCGTTAGTTTACCCGAACGCTGCGGGAAAAGATATGTCTTGGAAAGTTCCACAACCACGTATTGGATCCCATCGAGGTTCTCGTATTGCGAAGTGAAAGAGGTTTTCTTCTCATCCTTCGACCAGAACCCGGTGTAACCCGGAGCTTTGATGTTCTGGAAATTGCGAAGGTTTAACCGCGAATAAACTTTTTGTGTAACGATGATCTGTTCGCCTAGATAAAGTTGCTTCTTACTTACATAAGTACGAACAAAGAGCTCGTCGTTCTCAGGTATGGCTGTGGCTTGTTTCTGTTGTTGCTGTTGTGCGTTAGGATCGTTACCATAAGGATCGTTCTGACTTTGCTGGCCCTGCTGAGACGTAGCTCCTTTAACAACTTCAATTGTAATGGGGGTCGACTCGGCCTTGTTCCCATTGATCGTGGCTACAGCTGCGCCGATGGTATATTTTCCTTCTTTCTTTCCGGCTATCATGTAAGAGCAACTGATCGTCTGGCTCATATTCCCATTAACGATCTGCACGCTTGTAGACTGGTTGGGACCCGAATAAACATCAAAGCCGGCCATAGAAGGTGCTTTGAAGGTTGTCATGTTGCCACTGGTAGAGAAATTTACCTGGAACACTTCGCCGGTCATAACTTTATTCTTACTGACCTGCGCTACCAGTTTTTGGGAGAAAGCGTAATACGGCCAGGCCAGCAACACAATTGCCGGCAACAGGAAATGCCCTATTTCTATCTTTCTCTTCATTACCAATCCTTGTCTATCGTTCTCTTATCTGATTTATCACCTTTTTTCTTATGCAGTTCCTGCAGTTTTTGTTCCGCGTTCTTTAAAGCTTCCAACATACGCTGAGCTTCTTCCTTACTCATCTTGGGCTGTTGCTCCTTTTGCTGATCCTTATTGTCTTTGTTCTGTTGGTCTTTTTTATCCTTCTTGTCTTCCTTGTTGTCCTTATTCTCTTTATTGTCTTTGTTATCCTTGTCGTTCTTTTGCTTCTCCTCCAGTTTCTTTTTCGCGAAAGCTAGGTTGTAGCGGGTATCTTCATCCTTTGGATTGAGTTTTAGCGAACTCTTGTAAGCTTTGATCGCGTCTTCGTACTTCTTTTGTTTCAGATAGGAATTACCGAGGTTATGGAAAGCTCTCGTAAGCGTATCCTTATTTCCGCTGTTCTTAATGAATACATCGTATTGTCCCTGCGCCTCGGAGAACTTCCCCTGTTTGTACTGGGCGTTCCCTAAATTGTAGTTTGCCTTAAAGTAATTGTTCTTTTCCTTCAGGGCTTCCGAGTAATATTGTTCGGCCTGCTTGTAGCGACCATTATTGTATTGGTTATTCCCTTCCCGCAACACATAGCGCTCCTGCTGGCCCCAAAAAGTATAAGGAGCCAGTATAAGCCACGAGGCCAGGCTCGCGGTGGCGAGTTTACCTCGCCAGAGTAAGTGCAATATATTCAACACACGCGTCATTTAGTTTCAAATAATTTTAGCCTTCTAAACCAGGCATTCACTTTTTCATTGATAAAGAACTCGATCAAAAGGAATAGCAAAGCCGCACCTATAAACCATTGAAATTGGTCCTCGTAATCGGTATACCGTTTCGATTCAATTTCTTTTTTATCTAATTCGGCTATCTTGTTGAGCACCGCGCCCAACCCAACATCGGCGTTGCTGGCTTTTACATAAACACCGTTTGTTTCACCGGCTATCTCTTTTAGTAACTGATCATTTAGTTTCGTAATAACTGTATTTCCTTCGCGGTCCTTCCTGTAGCCGGCCGGCACTCCGTTCTGGTAAATAGGAATAGGCACACCCGCATCAGAGCCAATACCGATCGTATGAATAGAAATATCGTTCTTATCCGCTTCTTCCGCCAGTTTTATCGCATCGTCTTCATGGTTCTCTCCGTCGGTAATGATGACGATCGCTTTGTTCTTTCCTTCATCCTTTCCAAAAGCCCCCAGGGCTTTCTCGATGGCTGCGCCAATAGCAGTTCCCTGGGTGGGTACCATACCGGGCGAAATAGACCCAAGGAACAATTTGGCGGCGCCATAATCGGTGGTGATCGGTAATTGCACATAAGCATCTCCGGCAAAGACGATCATGCCGATGCGGTCGCCTTCCAGCTTATCGATCATTTTTTCGATGGCTTGTTTGGCTCGTTCAAGACGGTTTGGTTTCAGGTCTTCGGCCATCATCGAATTCGATACATCAAGACAAAGCATGATGTCGGCGCCGTTGCGTTTCACTTCCTGCATTTTGCTTCCGGTTTGCAGGTTGGCTATACCGAGTATCAAAAAGAAGAGAGCATAGGAGTAGAAAATAAATTTTACGATCTGGCGCGCCAAAGAAACATCGGGTATCATGTTCAGGATAAGCCTGAACTCGCCGAGTTTTTGCAGTCGCTGCTTCTTTCGGATCATCAAAAGCATAAAGATGATGATCAACACCGGAATGATGCCCAACCCCCAAAGGAAAAGTATGTTCTCAAAGCGCAGCATCAGGTGACCGGGTTAATAATTAAATGTTTTATAAAGAATTCTAGCAACAAAGCCAGCGCAGCTGCCAAAGCAAAAGGCAGGAAATGTTCTTCCTTGTCTGAGAAATTCTTTTCGCTGATAATGGATTTCTCCATTTTGTCAATTTCCTTGTAAACGTTTCGCAGACTTTTCTTATCGGTAGCACGGAAGTATTTTCCACCGGTTTCGGTGGCTATCTTTTGCATGGTGGGTTCGTCGATCTCTACATCCACGTAATCGTAGGCAAACTGTCCGTTAGGATACATGCCCACCGGAGTAAGTGCTTTTCCACGTGTTCCTACACCAATCGTATAAACGCGCACGCCAAATGTTTTTGCGATCTCTCCGGCGGTGAGAGGAGCGATCTCCCCGGTATTACTCACGCCGTCTGATAAAAGAATAACAACCTTGCTTTTTGCTTTACTGTCTTTCACACGTGCTACAGCATCAGCAATTCCCATCCCTATGGCGGTTCCTTGCGCAAGCATTCCTGCATTCACATCTTTGAACATATTCTTGATCACGGTATGATCGGTAGTTAAAGGGCATTGTGTAAACGCCTCTCCGCCAAAAACTACCAGTCCAATACGGTCATTTGGACGGGCATCAATGAATTCTTTTGCTACTTCTTTCGAAGCCTCCAGTCGATTTGGATTGAAATCCTTGGCTAACATAGAGTGGGAGATGTCCATACTCATTACAATGTCGATCCCTTCTGTCTTAACATCTTTCCAGCTGCTGCGCGATTGAGGACGGGCAAGCACAACGATGATGAGTGATACGCAAATAAGGCGCAAAGCAAAAACAACATG
>JANWKZ010000045.1 GCA_025451115.1 Bacteroidia bacterium
CGCCGGTATTTACGATGGCATGCCTGAAAGTGAACACAAGCACATTTACCACGTATCCAATACCATGTGCGCTATTTATATCCGCGCTGATTTTAAAACTTATTTCACAAATATTCCCAGTCACCCGAATAAAAAATTCGATCTGAAGATCGAGACAAAAAAGATCTAAAATGCGTAACACCTATCTTCCATTTGGAAAACCGAATTTTTCGGAAGAAGAGATCGAAGCCATCACGCGTGTAATGCGCAGCGGCTGGATCGGAATGGGTCAGGAAGTTGTGGCCTTTGAACAGGAACTTGCCCGCTATTGCGGCGCAAAACATGTGGTTACGGTAGACTCCTGTACATCGGCCTTGTTCCTTTCCTTAAAAGTGAATGGAATTGGCGAGGGCGATGAAGTGATCATTCCTTCACTTACCTGGTGCAGCACAGCCAATGCCGCCATCTATTGCGGGGCCAAACCCGTATTTTGCGATATTGACGAGAACACACTTTGTCTTACTCCCGACCTGGTGCTTAAACAGGTTACCACGCGAACCAAGGCTGTGATGGTTGTTCATTATGGCGGCCTTACAATTGATATCGGGGAATTGCGCAAAGCACTGCCTGAACGCATCCGTATCATTGAAGATGCCGCCCACGCTTTTGGTTCAAGTTACAGCGATGGAAAAACAGTTGGCTCCTCGGGAAATCTTACCTGTTTCAGTTTCTACGCCAATAAAAATCTTTCTACCGGTGAGGGTGGAGCCATTGCCCTTAACGACAATGAACTGGCCGATAAACTCAGAAGCCTGCGCCAGCATGGAATGCCTGTGAACGCGTGGAAACGCTTCACCAATCCAAAAGCCATGATCTATTCGCAACTCGAACAATTGGGTCATAAAATGAACTATATCGATCTGCACGCCTGCATCGGGCGTATTCAACTGAAGCGCTTCAATGATTTTCAAAAAACACGCCAGCACATAGGAAACAGGTACTACAACGAATTGAAGGTCTTAACGCCGGCATTGAGGTTCCAGGAAGGGCTCGAAAAGGAAAGTCATGCCAAACACCTCTACGTGATAAAACTTCCGCTTGATAAAATGAAGATCAACCGCGATGAGTTCCTGGTGGAGATGCGTGATAAGAACATTGGCGCAAGTATCCATTACATGCCCCTGCACATGATGGATTACTACAAAGAGAGCTTTGGCAAGCAGTCTCTTCCTGTGAGCGAGAAGGTGTTTGATGAGATCATTACACTTCCCATCAGCGCCGCCATGACCGATAATGATACAACAGACGTGATAGAAACAACAAAATTAATCCTTACAAAATGAGTACAACACCAACAAACGAAAAAGTGCGTTACGGATTTTATGGGCGTTTAAGTCCCGATTTTCCTTCGCAGATCATCATAGACTCAACCGAGCTATGTAACCTGGCATGCATACATTGCCCCCATCCCGCCTTCAAACAGTCCGAGCATTACGCCGGCCGTTCACAGGACCCTGCTCTTAATAAAAAAATTGTAGACGAGGTACGCGAGCACGGCAAGGGGATCACGCAATACATCCGTTACACCGGAGAAGGAGAACCTCTCCTGCACCGTTATATTTACGACATGATGGATTATGCCGTAAAGAACTCGGGCACCATGGTGACCTTAACCACCAACGGAACCCTGCTTACAAAACCCCGTATTGAAAAATTACTCGATATTGGGCTCGGCGTGATCGACATTAGTACCGACGCTTTCAAAGACGAAACGTATGCCACCATTCGCGTGAACGGCGAACTTCCTGTTGTAAGACAGAATATTTTAAACCTGATCGCACGAAATAAAGAACGTGGAAGCAAAACCAAGATCATTTTAAGTTTTATCGAACAACCACAGAACGAAGGCGAAGGCCCGCTATTTGAAAAATTCTGGAAAGAAGCAGGCGCCGATTACGTTGTGGTAAGAAGGTTACACTCGGGCGCAGGAGCGGTAAAGAACCTGGCCGATGACCTTGCTAAAGATGACGCCAATAAGGAGAGAACCCCTTGCCTCTATCCCTGGGAAAGAATAATTGTGAACCCCCGTGGCGAACTTGTTTTTTGTCCGCAGGATTGGGTGCACGGCTCTGTTATTACAGATTACAGAACTACCACTATAAAAGAAGTTTGGCAGAGTCAATTTTACAAAGAGCTGCGCGAAGCGCATACTTGCAATAAATACGGCAAGCACGCTTTCTGCGGAAACTGTCCGGACTGGAAGCAAACGCGTTGGCCCGATGAAGGACGCAGTTATGCCAATATGGTTGAGGAATTTAAAAACCGTGAGATCTCTTGAGCTGGATACTCCATTCAAAACCCTGGATAACCGAAGCTGATAAAACAGCGGTGGCGGAAACGCTTTCATCGGGGATGCTTGCACTGGGTGAAAAAGTACGATCTTTTGAAATAACCCTTTCCGAATGGGTAAGCGGAAAAGGCGGCGTTGCCGTGGGCAGCGGCGCCGGGGCCATCTATCTTGCCCTTCTTGCCCTCGACGTAAAAGCCGGCAAGGAAGTGATACTACCTACCTACGTTTGCGAATCAGTTTATGAAGCTGTACTTGCCTCCGGGGCAACCCCTGTGTTGTGCGATGTAAGCGAGAACTGGGTGGTAGAACCCCAATGCGTAGAAAAACTCATTAACGCAAATACAGCCGCGCTCATCGTTCCGCACATGTATGGGATCTTCGCCGACATCAAAGGTTTCAAAAAATTAAATGTACCCGTAATTGAAGATTGCGCACAGGCTGTGGGCGACAAACAGATCGACAAAATTGAAGGCGACATTGCCGTATTCTCTTTTCACCCTACCAAATGTTTCACCTCCGGTGAAGGGGGCATGATCGTCTCAAACAACAACTCACTACTCGAAAAAGCAAAGGAGATAAGGGACGGCAATAAAGATATTTTAAAAGCGCGTTTCCTGTCGCCTCTAAGCGATATACAGGCAGCCCTTGGCCTGAGCCAGCTGAACCGCTACCCCGAATTTTTAAAGAAAAGGCGTGAGATAGCAGGGAAATACCTTACACACCTAGCCGCTATCGATATCAAAATGGTAAATTACGAGGCAAAAGCAAGCTCCATGTTCTTCCGCATGGCCATCCGGGTACACGGCGGAACTGAAAAGTACCAACCCCTCTTTGAAAAAGAAAAAATACACATAAGAAAAGGAGTTGATAAATTACTTCATCGCTTAACCGGCGGTGCCGACGCACAGTTTCCTTCCGCTGTCCGCCTATTCAACACAACTATCTCTCTCCCCCTCTACCCCGCGATGACCGAAAGCGAAATAGAAAGATGCCTCATCGCTACAAGCATTCTGAAAAATTAAATGCCTGAAAATAAAAGCCACGTCTATTTTCCTAATCTAAACGGATTACGTTTTATAGCCGCCTTCATGGTGATCTACAGTCACATCAAATTCTTTAAACTTCTATACGGTGTTAACGAGTATAAATTTCCGATCGAAACCAATTTCGGTCAGCTGGGCGTAACTCTTTTCTTCGTGCTTAGCGGCTTTCTTATTACTTACCTTTTACTGGAAGAACATAAAAGGTTCGGCAAAATACAGCTACGTTTTTTTTACATGCGCCGGATACTTCGCATCTTTCCCCTGTATTATCTTACCGTTTTGCTGTCCTTTTTCCTGTTGCCTCATCTTTTAACGATACCTCATTTTTCAGAATACAGCCATTCTTTAAATCCGAATCCCGATAACCCCGCACTTACTCCATCGGCTGACACATTTTTCTATTCGAAACTTACACTTTTTCTGGTATTCCTTCCGGATGTAAGCTACATAGTATACGACCTCGTTCCTTTCGGCTCCCAATTATGGTCGGTGGGAGTTGAAGAGCAGTTCTATTTATTTTGGCCAAGCCTGTTCATTTTATTCCGCCAAAGGATCATGCCCGTTCTACTTGTTATTGCCGGCACCATAGCTTTCCTCCCTTTCCTGATGGATACATTCATCCCTGATTACTCCGTGCATCCTCGGTTACTGGCTATCAAAAACTTCATTTATTATTTCAGGATCGATAATATGGCCATAGGCGGAATGATGGCTTACCTGCTCTGTGCAGGTTACAAACCTTTCCTGTCTTTCGTTTACCACAAAATAACACAATGGGTCGTCCTGTTAAGTATACTGGCCGCCCTGTTATTTAATCTCACTTTCAACTATTGTCATCACCTCATTTATTCGGTGTTCTTCGCATTTCTTATTTTAAACCTCGCATCCAACCCCAAACCCATTCTTAATCTTGAAAACGCGGCCTTGAAATACCTGGGAAAGATCTCCTATGGACTCTACATTTATAATCCGCTTGGCATAGTGATCAGTATGAACATTTGCCTTTTTCTATTCAATGTCGAAAGCCTATTCTTTAACATTTGCCTCTTTATACTCAGTGTGGCCATCACCGTTCTCTTGTCGTCACTCTCCTATCATTTGTTTGAAGAGAAATTCCTGAAATTAAAACCCCGTTTCTCCAAAATATTATCCAACAAGTAATGAAGACGGGGGTCATACAATCGAATTATATCCCATGGCGTGGTTACTTTGATTTCATTAACAGTGTAGATACGTTCGTTATTTATGACGATGTACAATATTCCAAAGGAAGCTGGCGAAACCGAAATCAGTTAAAATACCCAGATGGTCTTAAATGGATCACGCTTCCGCTCAATATTAAACTGGGCATGAATATAAACGAAGTTCAATTGAAGGACGATACCTGGAAAAAAAGTCATGCAAGCCAGTTAAGGTCAAGTTTAGGCAAGGCCCCCTTCTATAAAGAAGCGGCAGAGCTTTGGGAAAAGGGAGCTTCAGTACAGAGTAACTACCTCAGTGAAATAAATGAAAGTTTTTTAAAAGTTACCTGCGAATACCTCGACATTAAGACCCGCATCATTCGCTCCGAACCCTTTCAATTAAGCGGGACAAAAACGGAAAGGCTTATGGACCTTTTCAAAAAACTAAACACTACCAGCTATTTATCAGGTCCTGCCGCAGAAAGCTACCTCGACCTTGCCTTATTCAGTCAAAATAATATCAGGCTCACGTATAAAAACTATTCGTATGCGGATTATCCGCAACAGTTCGGAAACTTTGAACCTACCGTTACCATCTTCGACCTTATAGCCAATACAGGGAAAGAGGCAAAGAACTATCTTAAAAGCCGGGTCGCCAACAAAGATGTCTGCTAAAATGAAAGTCCTCCAGATCATACAGGACACTCCCTTCATCAACGATTTCTTCCGCATCACCTGCGAGGTGGATAAGCCTGAGAATCATGATTTCGCCGTGTACTTTACAAATTCCGGAGATTTCAACAAACTAATAAACCTCGACGAACAGGTTCAGGCCCGGACACGTTACAAAGGAGCGAACTGTTTTAACGAAGCACTTGCCAACATCCGCGAGTACGACAAAGTATTCAACCACAACCTTACCTACGAGATGCATGAGTTCCTGGCAAGCATACCCCGGGATATAAAAGTGGTTTGGTTCTTTTTTGGAAGCGATTATCAACACCCCGAATGGAAATTTGGGGAAATGCTGTACGATGAAAAATCGATCAAATACGCTCAACAGAAACAGGAAAAACTGGATGCCATAAATTCAGAAGTAACCTATGACCCCTATAATCCTAAGTTTCTTTTGTCGCATTACCGCAAGAAAGCCGAATTCTGGCGCGAAGTAATGCGAAGGGAAAAAAGGAAGTACATGGAAGTGAAGTACAGAATGACAGAACGGATAGACTACATTGCGGGCTACAACGATCTTGAATATGAGTTCATCCGCAGCAACTATCCAACGCGTGCGATCTACCTCCCCAGTTTCTATACACATTTTACCGCCGAAAATACGCTTGTGCCAACTGAAGAGAGCGCCGGCAGAAAGGAAAGGTCCATTCTTTTTGGGAACTGCGGAGTTGCCGGAAACAACCACGAAGAACTGATCGATGTGATAAAAGATAAAATATCCGGAAAGAGCATCAAAGTGAAGGTTCCCCTGTCCTATGGCGACCCACAATATATTCCCCACATTAAAAAAAAACTTTCGGCCGGACTCAAAAGTGCCTTCGTGCCACTTGATAAATATATGAGCAAACCTGATTACTATTCCATGTTAGCACAAACCGATATAGCGCTCATGAACCATAAAGTAAACCAGGCAGGCACAAACATATTCATGTTGCTTTTTTATGGAAAAAAAGTATTCACACAGAAATGCAATGTCTTTTACCGTTTTCTTACAAGGCAAGGCATTAAGATGTTCACGATGGATGACTTCAGGGCATGGCCCATTGAAAGGTCACTGGAGCCACTCAGTAAGGAAGAGATAGAGCACAATCGCAAGACCATATACAGCATCTTCTCAAAAGAGAAACAACAGGAGAATTTAAAAAGAATACTAAGCATTTAAAAAAGACAATATGTGTGGAATTTCAGGCGTTTATAACAGTTCGGGCAACGTAGAAAAACAATTCGTTAAAAAGATGACCGATACGATCACTCATCGCGGGCCCGACGGGGAAGGACAGTGGGTGAACAACAACCAAACGGTAGGGTTAGGTCACCGCCGACTTTCGATCATTGACCTTTCTGATGACGCTCGACAGCCCATGCACTGGGATTCGGGACGCTATACCATTACATTCAATGGCGAGATCTATAATTACATTGAACTTAGAGATCAATTACTGTCTAAAGGCATTAAATTCACTTCACAGTCAGATACCGAGGTGTTGCTTGCGCTCTACGCGCTTAAAGGCCCTAAATGTCTCGACGAGTTAGATGGCATGTTTGCCTTTGCCATCTGGGACGAAAAAGAAAAGACACTCTTCTGCGCCCGCGACCGTTTTGGGGAAAAACCATTTTTCTACCACTATGTGAAGGGTAAAAAATTCCTTTTCGCTTCAGAAATGAAAGCGCTTTGGGGGGCGGGTATTCCGAAAGAAACCAACCGAACCATGTTATACAATTTCTGCCACAGTGTATACCGACTTAGCAACCCGGAGAACAAAGCAGAAACTTTTTATGAGAACATCCTTAAACTTGAGCCTGCCCATTATATCCTCCTCGACAGCCAACTCAACCTGGTAAAGAAGAGATACTGGAAGATCAACCTGAACCAGGAAAATTCACGCATCAGCGAAGCCGAAGCCATCGATACTTTCAGATCCCTGTTTGAGAATTCGGTACGACTGCGATTACGTTCGGATGTTCCTGTTGGATCCAGTCTTTCGGGAGGCCTGGACAGCTCTACGATCGTTTGCCTCATCGATAAAATAAATGCCGACAGCAAGATCACCCAAAAAACATTTTCGGCCCGATTCCGAAACTTTGAAAAAGATGAGGGCAGGTTTATGGAGATGGTTACAAGCAAAACCAAGGTGATTCCGCACTATACATGGCCCGACGAGCAGGTACTGATCGATAATTTTGATAAACTGTTCTATCACCAGGAAGAACCTTTTGGTACGGCCAGTATTATGGCGCAATGGTGTGTGATGAAGTTGGCACGCGAGAACAATGTGACCGTTCTTCTCGATGGGCAGGGTGCCGACGAGATACTTGGAGGATATCACTACTATTTCCACACTTACCTGCGTGAACTCTATAATACAAACCCTGTGTTGCATGACAATGAACTGGCTGCTTATCGCGCGGTATACAACCCGGATTACGCGGCGCCTTATATGCAGCTGACGACACCGTCTTCTTCTATAACTGTCAATAAACTGAAGAACAAAGCCAAGGATATACTGCGGCCCATTTACAGGTCGGTGGTTCCGGTGAAACCACAACCTATTGCCCTTAAAACTCCTGCCGGGAAAAAGATCGAACCCTTCCTGAATGCCGATTTCAGCTCAGCCTATCATTCGAAACTTTTCAAAGCTGATTCAGGAAATACATTAAAAGAACACCTGCACTATAATAGCTGTGTACAGGGGCTGGAAGATCTGCTGCGCTTTGCCGACCGGAACTCCATGGCTTTTTCCCGTGAAGTACGCCTTCCCTTTCTGAATCACCAACTCGTTGAGTTCTGTTTCAACATGCCCTCCACGCTCAAGATCAATAATAGCTGGACCAAATACCTGCTTCGTAAATCGTATGAAGACATACTTCCACACGATATCACGTGGCGCAGAGACAAGATCGGCTACGAGCCTCCCCAAAAAAAATGGATGGAAGCGCCTGTTATACAGGAAATGATCGCCGGGGCGAAGGATAAACTGGAAACAGAAAATATCATCAACCCGAAAAGAGACAAGAACCTTGACAATGACTGGTTCTGCCTGATCACTTCCAAGTTGCTTTCCTAACATGAGTAAAAAGAAAATACTCATCATCAGTTACAGTCACCTGAACTCAGATCCGAGGTTACGAAGGCAAATAAAGGCCCTCAGTGAAAAGTTCGATCTTTTTACGGCTGGTTTGTCGCCGGTTGATTTTGGTGATTTCCCATTTCACAAATTAGATTCCTACGACCTGCCGGAGTGGAAACACACCGAATTTCATTACAATAAACCTTTCTTTATACGGAAACCGGTTTCCCTTTACGTACTTCTCCGCACCCGTTTGTGGAGGATCAAGACCAAATTGGAACCGCATATGCACAAATTCCCACTGCCGCCCAAAATGAGGATGTGGCGCAATTACTGGGATTCGACCAAGAAAAAATTCTTAAAGGATATGACCGGCATTCATTTCGA
>JANWKZ010000046.1 GCA_025451115.1 Bacteroidia bacterium
ATACGTTGTACATCCGTTTGCTGTGAGTGTGGTATTATTCCCATCACAGATCGCTGCGGAGTTCACAGCTATGGTGGCAGATCCCGCAGACAGAACAGTTACCGTTTGCGTTACAGAGCTTGCGCAAAGTGCATTTGAAATAGTTGCTGTATAGGTGCCCGCGCAGATACCTGAAAGTGTAGTGGTTGTTTGCCCACCCGGTGCCCATGAATAAGTATAAGTTCCGTCACCACCTGTAACTGCGGTCACGCTTGCCGTTCCCGTACAACCTCCCGAACAACCCGTGTTGGTTGCAGTAACTGTTGCAGCGAGTGGCGCCAATAATTGTACGAACTCTGTGTGTGTAGACGGACAGGCTCCACCAATGGTTTCCGTTATCGCGTAAGTTCCGGGCGTGGTGTAGTTATGACTGGGCGGGGTTCCGCCATTGTAATTTGCAGAACCGTCTCCGTAGTCCCAAACCGCGGCGCAATCTCCGGTAGACATATCGTTGATCACCGCGTTCAAACTCGCGCCGCAAACAAGCGAAGGAGCCACTGTAAAGTTTGCGTTGGAATTTATTGCGGCTGTCGAGTTGGTGAAATTTAAAGTGAAACCCGTGTTATTATTACTGTAGTTCGATATTTGTATCGCGTAGGTTTGCCCACACGTAACATTTATGGCAGGCGAGAATTCCTGCGGATCACCGGCGCCACCGTTATTTCCACAAGTAACCGTACCTGTTTGATTCTGCATTCCAAAACCGGCGCCCGAACCTGCCGCGTAATTATAATTGCAGCAAGCCACTGTGCCGGGACAACCCGCGCTTATATTCCAAAGTGCCCAGTCGTACTCTGATGCGGCAGGGCATGTCGCTGTCCAGGCCAGCAGACCGGATTGTGTGATGGTGAATTTTATCCAGATGTCCTGTTGCGGCGCGCTTAAAAAACAATTCGGAGTTTGGCCCGAAGAGTTTGAAGGAATAGTATTTTGTACGAAAGGTGTGGTACAAACAGCTATAGCCTGGGCGCAGGTATTACCTGGGTTTGGCGCCGGCGGTGTTGAATTGATGCAAAGCTGGAAAGTCCCGTCCTGCAAGGTAGTGGAAGCAACACCTATCCAAACCTGTTGCCCGGCTGTCATACCCCAGGTGGTGTTGATGTTGTTGCCGCCGGTGGCGGTTGTACAATATTCTAACTGTGCACCCGCGCCGCCCGGGCAGTTTCCGGTATAAATAATGATCTCGGCATTCTGCATAGTACCGGGGTTTACGGTATACGTGTTGTTGGAACCGTTTGCTACGTAGGTATACCAAACCACGTCAACCGGAGTTGCGTTACAGGTTCCGTAAAGCGTATTGTCTGTAAGGGCGCCGGCATTCGTGCCGTTCACGCAGGCCGAGCCGCTTGAGAGATTAATAGAGGTAGCTGTTGCGCAGTTCATCGATTGGGAAAATAAGTTCCCAGAGCTTAAACCGGCAAGAAACAAGATGGCAAGGATCTTTTTCATTTTTATTATTTATTACCGGGTAAATTATCAGATGAATAATAAGCTGTTTGTGGTAAGCGCACAAATTCGGGTTTATTTATTTCCGAGAAGGGTAACACCATTACACGGATATTGCTCTTAAGCCATAAATAAACGGTTTCGCTGGTTTGGCGTTTCGAAACAATTTCGTCTAAAGTGGCAAGAGGAAAACCAACTTTTTCACGTGAGTCAATGACCTGTACCTGGTAGGTTCCCTCCAGTTTCTGGTACAGTTTCATGAGGCGGTCTGTTTCGGCTTTGGCTTTTTCCTTATCGCCCTGCTGCGCGCAAAGGCCGATACTAAACAAAAGGAAAAAGTTTAGTAAGAGGATAGTCTTTTTGGTCATTTCTTTGGCAAGTTTTTAAATAACAGGTTAAGTTACGAAAAACTGATATCAAAACCAAAAGAAATAGACGTAATAGTCCCAAAAAGAGACAAAAAAGACGGTCGGCTAAAAATTCACCGACCGTCTCTAAAATAATACCATTTATCCAGATTAGGATTTGGTCGCCTGGGTAAGTTCGATGTTACAGTTTATTGTAACTTTTTGACCTATTACCATCCCGCCGGCCTCCATGGCCGCGTTATATTTCAAGCCGAAGTCATAACGGTCGATCTCGCCGCTTACTTTTATGCCGGTGCGTGTCATACCGTATGGATCTTTTACAATGCCCGCGAATTTTCCGGTTAAGGTCACACTGCGCGTTACTCCATGCATGGTTAAGTTACCCACTACCTTATATTCCTTGTCTTTGATCTTCGCGAATTGCTTGATCTCGAACTTAACGGTAGGATATTTTTCCGCATCGAAAAAATCTGCGCTTTTTAAGTGACCATCGCGCTTCGCGTCTTTCGTATCAATGGAAGCAACCTGCATGGTGAGATCGCCCTTTACATCTGTAAAATCGGGTTTATCGGATTTGATGTTTGTGCTGAAATCGTTGAACTGTCCAACCGTTTCAGAAACTACCATGTGCTCTACTGAGAAACCCATAGAGGAGTGACTTTTGTCGAGGTTCCATTGGGTGTTTTGCGCGTTTACTTTACCAAACAGCGTTGCTATCGCTAAGGCTGTAAGGATGATCTTGTTCTTTGTATTCATAAAATGTTTTTTATTGGATTTATGATACAAAGGTATGTGTGCGCAAAGCCACGGGTGAATGAACCAAGCCATGAAATAAACTTGAACTAAGTTAACTTAACAGCCGTTTTGTGTTTAAAAGTTCCACGTTCCATGTTTAGCGCTACATGTTTAATTGAACATCTACTTAATAATTACAACATGATGGAACAAGGAACCCGGGACTTCCAACGGTTGTTATTTCCCGGTAAGAAGATGTTTCTTTAGTTTGCTCAGGAACTCGGGCGTGATACCTAAATAAGAAGCGAGGTATTTTTGTGGGATGCGGCGGTCGAACTGCGGGTATTTTTTCTGAAAGGCCACATAACGCTCTTCAGCAGTAAAACTATTGGTATTGGTGATGCGCTGAAATTGTGCCGCCAGCGCATTCTGGAAAATGATGCGGAAATATTTTTCCAATTGGGGCATAGCAGCGTACAATTTATCCATCCCGGTCTTATCAGCATAGATCACTTCCGCGTCTTCCAGCGCGTCGATACTGAAGATCGAAGCGGCCCCGCTGTTCAAACTGGCGTAGTCGCCTGCCCACCAGTCTTCGATAGCAAATCCCAAGACATGTTCTTCGCCATCTTTGTCAGTATAATAAGTACGCAGACATCCTTCCAATACAAAATAAAAATAACGGCTCACGTCGCCGGCTTCCTGCAGGAATTGTTTGCGCTTCACTTTTTTTGAATGAAAAGTTTCGGCCAGCAACTTCTTTTCCTTATCGTTGAGGGATACGTGACGCTGTATGTTCTTAAAGAGGAGTTCCATTTGACATTCTAAAAATACATATTTTATGGCTTGGGCTGCTTTTTTTCGCCGGGATCAACAATATGGCGGCTTTTGTAATAGTAACTAACGCCAATGCCAACAAAAAGCTGTCCTTTAAATACATTATGATAAGGTTCGTCCATTGGGTCGCGTGCTATGGTATGCGTTAATGGCAGGGCTGCGGAAACGCTCAGGAAAGGCGAGAAGTCGCCCTTTAGCTTGTATTCCAGTTTGCAATAGGCATTGAGGTGGATGCCCTGGTAAATACTTTCGTATCCCACCGAGTTCCAACCGGATGTATCGGTCTTCGTTTCTTCCGATTTATCTACGTTCACCTGTATGCAGGGCATCAGGTCTACATCAAACACAAATTTCTCCGAGAGCTGTTTTCTGTAGTTAATACCGAAACCGCCCCAGAAGCGTTTCGACAACACATGGAAGGGGTGCTTATCCAAAAAATTACGGAAGAACTCTTCCTGGAAAAAAAGATAGCGTGAGCCCGCGGCTCCTACCATGATCGAAAAATTCAGAGCCTTTTTGGACCTATAAAGGCTATCCGCTTTGCCCGATTTTAAACTGAGCGCGGCCGATGGAAAAAAGCCACCGTAGCTCGAATAGGCCGGAGAAATAAGAATGAAATCGGAAACAGAGCCATGAAAGCTTGTGCTGCGATAGCGGATCGTATCACTATCCTGCCCACAAACAGCGGTCGATAGAACAAATAGAAATATGAAAACAGGCAAGCGTTTCATAAGGGTAAAGGTACGAAATGTAAAATTTTACGCTTGATTTAACTGGAATTTAGTCGTTCAGCTTAAGAACGGCCATGAAGGCGCTTTGCGGGATCTCTACGCTGCCCACCTGCTTCATCTTTTTCTTTCCTTCTTTCTGCTTTTCCAACAGCTTGCGTTTACGCGAGATATCACCACCATAACATTTAGCGGTTACATCTTTGCGGATGGCACGAATAGTTTCACGCGCAATGATCTTGGCGCCAATAGCAGCCTGGATCGGAATTTCAAATTGCTGGCGCGGGATGAGCTCTTTTAATTTTTCACAGATCTTCTTGCCAAACTCGTAAGCGTTGCTGCGGTGTATCAGGGCAGAGAGTGCGTCAACCGGCTCGGCATTCAAAAGAATATCCATTTTCACCAGGTCGCTTTGCTTCATGCCGATAGGATGGTAATCGAAAGAGGCGTAGCCTTTAGAGATAGACTTCAATCGATCGTAAAAATCAAATACGATCTCGCCCAGGGGCATTTCAAAGGTCAGCTCTACACGATCGGCAGTAAGGTAATTCTGGTTTACGATCTGTCCGCGTTTTTCGAGGCAAAGTGTCATTACCGGACCAATGAATTCTGATTTGGTGATGATGCTTGCTTTAATATAAGGCTCTTCAATGTATTCAATTCTTCCAGGATCGGGCAGATCACTTGGATTGTTTACGGTTACAACATCGCCGTTGGTTTGATAAGCGGTGTACGACACGTTGGGCACCGTGGTGATCACGGTCATGTTGAACTCGCGCTCCAGACGTTCCTGGATGATCTCCATGTGTAGCATGCCCAGGAATCCGCAACGGAACCCAAAGCCAAGAGCTGCCGAACTTTCAGGTTCCCAGGTTAAAGAGGCGTCGTTCAATTGCAGTTTCTCCATCGAGTAACGGAGTTCTTCGTAATCTTCTGTATCTACCGGGTATATGCCGGCAAACACCATCGGCTTCACATCTTCAAAACCCTGTATGCCTTCTTTGCACGGATTAGCAACCGTGGTAATCGTATCTCCTACCTTAACTTCTTTAGCTTCTTTAATTCCCGAAATAATATAACCTACATCACCGGTATGCACCGAATCACGGGGTTCCTGTTTCAAACGTAAAACACCAATTTCATCTGCGTTATATTCAGCGCCGGTATTCACAAATTTTACTTTGTCGCCTTTTTTAATGGCGCCGTTGTAGATCCTGAAATAAGCGATGATGCCGCGAAAAGAATTGAACACCGAATCAAAGATCAAAGCCTGTAGCGGAGCATTTTCGTCTCCTTTTGGTGCGGGAATTCTTTCTACAACCTGCTCTAAAATTTCATGTACTCCTGTCCCGGTCTTACCCGATGCGGCCATGATCTCTTCGCGCTTGCAACCCAGTAGGTCAACAATTTGGTCTTTCACCAGTTCAGGCTCCGCGCTCGGAAGATCAATTTTATTTAAGATCGGAATAATAGTAAGATCATGCTCAAGGGCCAAATACAAATTAGATATGGTCTGCGCCTGTATTCCCTGCGCCGCGTCAACGATCAAAAGCGCGCCCTCGCAGGCCGCAATAGAACGCGATACTTCGTAACTAAAATCAACGTGGCCGGGCGTATCAATAAGGTTCAAAGAATATTTCTCTCCCTTATACTCATAATCCATCTTAATGGCGTGACTCTTAATGGTAATGCCGCGCTCTTTCTCCAGGTCCATATCGTCAAGCACCTGCGCCTGCATCTCGCGTTTGGTAATGGTATTAGTATACTCTAAAAGTCGGTCGGCCAGGGTAGATTTCCCGTGGTCAATGTGGGCAATGATACAAAAGTTACGTATGTTCTTCATTCTCTAATTAGGGGTGCCACGCCCGTACCGAAAACGGTACGTTTCGGGCGGGCAAATATAGTCATTTTTTGGCCTTGTTTTCGAGGGAATTTTGGAGGTTTTGGGCGTTTCCGCGAGGTGCGCAACAGCCGGGCGCACTCGCGGTCAGGCTCCAAACGGGTGCCGTTTTTTTGGGGCGAGCAGAAGCCTCGCCCCAAAAAGAACCCCTGCGGGCTGTTTGGATCCTTAACGCAGCTTGTTTTTTTTAGATTTAACTTCCACACCAAAGGCAACATTTACCCGGCTGTTAACTAACCACTAATCACCAATCACTAACCACTGAATTCTAATCACTTATAACGTGTAACGTATACCCTTTCCTTCGGTATTTTTGTTATTTTTGTCGTACCTAATACCATCCCATGGGAAAAGTTGCCGCGCAAGCTGATAAGAAGCTGAAATTCACCAAAGAGAACTATTTAACCTGGTACGAAAGCATGTTGCTCAAGCGCCGTTTCGAAGAACGCACAGGGCAATTGTATACCATGCAAAAAATAAAAGGTTTTTGCCATCTCTATAATGGGCAGGAAGCCATTGTGGCCGGTACCGTGAGCGCCACCAAAAAAGGCGACAAACACATTACCGCTTACCGCGATCACGTACATCCCATTGCTTTAGGGCTGCATCCAAAATACGTAATGGCTGAACTGTTTGCCAAGATCACCGGTTGCTCAAAAGGCAAGGGTGGATCGATGCACATTTTTAGCAAAGAACACGGATTTGTAGGCGGACACGGAATTGTAGGCGGCCAGGTTCCACTTGGAGCGGGACTTGCATTTGCAGAAAAATATAACGGAACCGATAATCTTTGCGTTTGCGCGATGGGCGACGGAGCCGTACGCCAGGGAGCTTTGCATGAGGCTTTCAATATGGCGATGACCTGGAAATTGCCTGTGATCTTCATCATTGAAAATAATCACTACGCCATGGGTACTTCGGTTGAACGTACCAGCAACGTACACGATCTCTGGAAAATTGGGTTGGCTTACGATATGCCCGCTAAACCTGTTGACGGTATGACCGTGGAAGCAGTTCATGAAGCCATTGAAGAAGCTGCTGCCCGCGCGCGCCGCGGTGATGGCCCAACTTTGTTGGAAATGAAAACCTACCGCTACCGTGGACACAGTATGAGCGATCCGCAAACCTATCGCAGCAAGGAAGAAGTGGAAGAATACAAACACCAGGACCCGATCGATAAAGTGATCGAGACACTGAAGAACAATAAGTGGATAGACGACGCCGGAATTGAAATGATGGAAACGAAAATAAAAGCGCTCGTGGAGGAATCAGTGAAATTCGCTGAGGAAAGCCCTTACCCGGATCCGGAAGAGTTGTACCACGATGTGTATGTTCAACAAGATTATCCTTACATAAAAGAATGATTGACGATTTAAACATTTACGATTTGGAGATTGAACAGCCGGGTCGTAAAATATAAATGGTAAAATCGTAAATAATAAAATTGTAAATCCAATATGGCTGAGATCGTAAAAATGCCCAAGCTGAGTGATACCATGACCGAAGGTGTGGTAGCCAAATGGCATAAGAAAGTGGGAGATAAGGTTAAGAACGGCGAGCTC
>JANWKZ010000047.1 GCA_025451115.1 Bacteroidia bacterium
CTATAAAGCAGCTCCATTTTCTGCGAATCGATGCCCTTCAGTTCCTGCAGCAGGCCTTTTTTGATGCGTTCCGAATTCTCCTTGAGCTGTTTGAGGTTCCGGTAATGCTCTATCACTTCCGCCAAAGGAGGATAAAGCTCGGTCTGTTCATACGCATGCTGTACCTCCTGGAGATAGGCCAGAACAACGTACTTTTTGTACTCAAAATCGATGTGATTTTCGGTCAGCCAGTTCTGGTTAAGTGAGCTCATATTCCTTATACTTTTTAGCTGTTAAAAAGTTTCAAAAAAAATCGGGTTCTACAGCCGCTAATATTCTATTTTTGCTAACATCAATTTGTTAAACCCAATACTATGATAAAGAAATTTCTATCCCTCTCTATCTTCGCCGCCCTGGTGCTCACCAGTTGCGTGCCGGCCCGTAAGCTCGACGAGTGCAACGAAAAACGCACCGCCTGCGAGAACGAGCTAACAGCCCTGAAGACCACCAATCAAGGCAACGAAGCCAAACTGAAAGAGAACGCCGAACAATTGGCAAAGGACATAAAAGAGATAGACGGCCTGAGGCGCGATACCAATATACTGGGTTCTAACTACCGCGTGCTTACCGTAAAATACGATAAACTGAACCAGCTGAACGAGTCACTTTTGGACAAATACAACAAATTGCTTGCCGGCAGCGAGCGCGACAACGCCAAACTGAGCACCGACCTGCAGGCCACCCAGGCAGCCCTACTTAAAAAGGAAGATGAGCTGAAGGCCCTGGCCGCCCAACTGGCGCAGCAGAAAAAAGAACTGGATGCTTTGTCAGAGCAGCTCAAAGCGCGCGAAGCGCGGGTAAAAGAACTGGAAGACATCCTGAAACAAAAAGACCAGGCGGCAGCCGATCTTAAGAAAAAACTCAGCGACGCGCTTTTCGCGTTTGAGAATAAAGGACTGACCATTACCCAGAAGAACGGGAAGATCTACGTGAGTATGGATGAAACACTTCTGTTCGCGAGCGGTAAGACCGATGTGCAGCCAAAAGGAATTGAAGCTTTAAAAAGTCTGGCAAAAGTATTAGACCAAAATCCCGACATCAATATCATGGTGGAAGGTCATACGGATGACGTAGCTATGAAAGGCAGTGGCGATATTAAAGATAACTGGGACCTGAGCGTGATGCGGGCTACTTCTGTTACCAAAATACTTCTTAGCAGCAGTCCGAACATCGATCCAAAGCGTATCACTTCAGCCGGTCGCGGCGAGTTCTTCCCTTTAGACAATGCAAAAACACCGGAAGCGCGTAAGAAGAATCGTCGTACCGAAATAATCCTGACACCTAAACTCGATGAACTGTTAAAGGTTCTCGGAAACAATTAATTTATGGGATTCATTTCTGAATTCAAAACTTTCGCCATTAAAGGTAATGTCATAGATCTTGCCATTGGTGTGGTGATCGGTGCAGCTTTCGCTAAGATCATAAACTCATTGATTGACGATGTAATTACACCTTTATTGCTGAAACCGGCGCTTGACGCCGCACATCTCACCAATTTACAGGAACTAACCATGTTTGGCTCTGTTAAATACGGGAGCTTCCTTGCAGCCATTATCAATTTTACGATGGTAGCGTTGGTGCTGTTCGTTGTCATAAAGGGTATCAATAAGATGAAGAAAAAAGAAGAAGAAAAACCCGCTCCCCCACCCGAGCCTACCACTACCGAGAAGCTCCTGGTGGAGATCAGGGATTCCTTAAAGAAATAAAAACAAACCCTCTCGGCTAAGCCGAGAGGGTTTTGTATTTTTGTACTAATGAACAAAGGCCGCATCAAGGAACTTCCGCATCCCAAACACTTTTTAAATAAATTGCTGAAGAATTTTTTTCTGGCAATGGGGTTGATCGTTTTTTCCTTATGCATCGGTATGATTGGTTATCATAGCACTATGAACCTCGGATGGACCGATTCTCTCCTCAATGCATCCATGATACTGACCGGAATGGGGCCCGTTGACAAGGCCGAAACGGATACCGCCAAGATCTTTGCCTCATGTTACGCCATTTACAGCGGTATTGCATTTTTAAGTAGCATAGCTTTCCTGTTTATTCCTATCTTGCATAGATTCCTGCATAAGTTTCATTTAGATATTGAAGAAGATTAATTACCATGCCTAAAGTACTGATCATAGACGACGAAAAAAGTATACGCCGCTCCCTGCGTGAGATCATGGAGTTTGAAAAATTTACCGTAGACGAGGCGGAAGACGGGCAAAGCGGCTTTACCAAACTAACTTCCGATACCTATGACCTCGTATTGTGCGATGTGAAAATGCCCAAGCTCGACGGACTGGAACTTTTACAGAAACTGAGCAAAGAGGAAATAGATGTTCCACTTATTATGATGAGCGGGCATGGAAATATTGAGACCGCTGTGGAAGCTGTAAAAAAAGGCGCTTACGATTTTTTAACCAAACCCGTAGACCTGAATCGTTTGCTGGTGACCTTGCGAAACGCCATGGACAGGCAGCACCTGGTTAGTGAAACGAAAACACTCAAGAAAAAAATAAGTAAAGGGAGCGATATCATCGGCGACTCGAAGGCCATTGGTGAAGTAAAGAGTCTAATTGAGAAAGTAGCTCCAACCGATGCCCGTGTTCTGATCACCGGTCCGAACGGGTCGGGAAAAGAACTAGTGGCTAAACAACTGCATGATAAAAGTAACCGCGCCAAATTCTCATTTATTGAAGTGAATTGCGCCGCGATCCCGTCCGAATTGATCGAAAGCGAATTGTTTGGTCACGAAAAAGGCTCTTTCACTTCGGCTGTTGCCACACGCAAAGGAAAATTTGAGCTCGCGGAGGGCGGCACTTTATTTTTAGATGAGATCGGCGACATGAGTTTATCTGCCCAGGCTAAAGTATTACGCGCCTTACAGGAAAATAAGATCACCCGCGTGGGTGGAGACAAATCGATCTCAGTTAATGTGCGGGTTGTTGCTGCTACGAACAAGAACCTGCAGCAGGAGATCGAAAAAGGTAACTTCCGCGAAGATCTTTATCATCGCCTGAGTGTAATTCCAATTCATGTGCCCTCACTGGCCGATCGTAAAGAAGACATTCCTTTGCTGGCAGAACATTTTCTGAATATGATCTGCACAGAACAGGGCAACTCAGTTAAATCCATTACGCCCGAAGGACTCAAAGCATTGCAGCAATTACCATGGACAGGCAACATACGCGAGTTCCGTAACGTAATGGAACGTCTAACCATTCTATGCGATAAAACCATTACCGATAAGGATGTTAAAAAATACACTTCTTTCGGGAATTAATTTCTCCTTTATTCTCTGTGCTTTTTTTCTTTCGTCGTGCGATGGAGAAAAAAGCAGGCCTGTTGCAGATATACCCAAAAAAGATACGCTCGTTTACCTGAATCACGCCGATACGGCGCGTTACGTAGGAATAAACACTTGCCTCCTTTGCCACCAGGACATTTATAACACATTCATCAAAACCGGCATGGGCCAATCTTTTGCGGTGGCCACAAAACAAAAATCTTCGGGTGACTTCGGCCACTCGCTCATTTATGATGAATTCTCGGACTTTCGCTACAAAGCTTTCTGGGGAATAAATGATTCACTCTATTTCAGGGAATTCCGACTGCAGGGCAAGGATACGGTATATAAACGTTTGGAGAAATGTGATTATGTGATCGGATCGGGCCATCACACCAATTCGCACATGCAGAATATAAATGGTTATTTCAACCAGATGCCCATGACCTTTTATACACAGAAAAAGGAATGGCATTTACCTCCCGGATTTGAGAATGGAGTAAATACACGTTTTACAAGAAAGATCGGGCTCGAATGCATGAGCTGCCATAACGCATTGCCGGATTTTGTGCTTGGTTCAGAAAATAAATACAAAAGCGTTCCCGAAGGTATTAACTGCGAACGTTGTCACGGCCCGGGAAGCGTGCATGTACAACAGAGAAGCACAGGAAGTAAAGTTGATACCACGAAGTATATTGATTACAGTATAGTGAATCCTTCCAAACTTCCCATTGATCTGCAATTCGATGTTTGCCAGCGTTGCCACTTACAGGGAAACGCTATTCTCAAAGAAAACAAATCATTTTTAGATTTTCACCCGGGACAAAAATTAAGCGACTACATTTCCGTGTTCCTTCCAAAATATGAAGGAGCTGATGATGAGTTCATCATGGCCAGTCACGCCGACCGCCTGAAAATGAGCCAGTGCTTTATAAAATCGTTTAAACCATCCGAAGTAAAGAATAAGCTGAAGCCCTATAAAGATGCCTTGACCTGCGTGACCTGTCACAACCCCCACGTAAGTGTAAGGGAAACAGGAACTGAAATATTTAACAATACCTGTAAGAACTGTCATCAGTCCGGGGGGAAATCGAACCTGGATTGTACTGATAAGAATGTTATTGCCGCCCGAAATGCAAAAAAAGGACACGCTCCGGCGTCTTTATTGAACTGTGTGGGCTGTCACATGCCTAAATCAGGCTCTATTGATATTCCGCATGTAACGGTACATGATCATTATATCCGAAAACCTGTCACTAAGAAAGAAAAAGAAAAGATCAAAACGTTTTTAGGTCTCTATGCCATTAACGAAAAGGCGCCTGATTCACTCACCAAAGCGAAAGCTTATATCAACCAGTACGAGAAATTTGAGTTGAAAACGATCTATCTCGATTCAGCCGCCAAATATCTTTCCACAAAAAGCAAAGACCTTACTTTAAAGAACTTTGACGCGCTTGTGCAATTATATTTCCTGAAGAATGATTATGTGAAGGTGAGCAGCCTGGTAAATGAGATAGGCCGGGAAAAATTATTTGCCTATCGACTGAACAAAAAATCGTACGACAACCAACACGCCTGGACCTGCTACAGAATGGCCGAATCATTCACTTACCTGCAGAAATATAATGAGGCGCTGATGTGCCTGCAAGAAGCGAACAAGCTGGCGCCTTTTGTTCCTGAGTTCACCGATAAACTTGCCACTGCTTATGCGATGGTTGGGAATAATAAAATGGCGCATAAATACTTCGATGAGACATTAAAGGAAAACCCGAAATACGCTGCGGCTATCTCAAATCTTGGATTTCTTTATTTGTCGGAAGGAAACTCGGTGATGGCCGAGCAATTATACAATAAGGCCTTAAGTCTCGATCCCGACAACGAAGACGCACTAATGAACATGGCCGGACTTTATAATTTTAAAGGAGATAAGAAGAATGCTATTGAAACATTAAAAAAGCTCGTTAAGAAACATCCCACCAACAAGCGTGCCACCGAGATCCTGAAAGCGATGGAGAAAGATAAGGGCCTAGCGGTTAAATGAGAGGCGCGTTCCCTTTTTATCTTCGTTGAAAGTTCCGTTATGATAGACCTTGTGGCCGTTCACAAAAGTAGCGACTACCGAAGAAGCGAACTCATGGCCTTCGAAGGGGCTCCAGCCGCATTTATAAAGTAAATTCTGTTTCGTGACCTTATAAGGCTTTCTGAGATCGGCCAGCACCAGATCCGCATGATACCCTTCCCGGATGTAACCGCGCTTCTCAATTTCAAAGAGGTCGGCCACGTTGTGGGCCGTTTTACGGGTGATCATTTCAAGCGACATTTTTCCCTTATGATAAAAGTCGAGCAGCGCAAGTAAACTATGCTGAACCAGTGGGCCACCCGAAGGAGCTTTTAAATAAGATTGCGATTTCTCTTCCATAGTATGTGGAGCATGATCGGTTGCGATAACGTCAATTCTTCCGTCTAGAACCGCTTCCATGATATTGTCGCGGTCGTAGGCCGTTTTAACTGCAGGATTCCACTTAATGAAGTTACCTTTTGTCTTGTAATCCTCATCGGAGAACCAAAGGTGGTGAATGCAGGCTTCGGCCGTTATCTTCTTTTCCTTTAAAGGAATTTTGTTCGTGAAAAGCGAAAGCTCTTTGGCGGATGAAATATGAAGAATGTGAAGTCGTGCCCCATACTTCTTTGCGAGCTCAACGGCCATAGAAGAAGAAGAATAACAAGCCTCATCGTTTCGGATGATCGGATGAAAGTACGCCGGAATATCTTCTCCATACTCCGCCACGATCCTATCCAGGTTATTCTTGATCATCACATCATCCTCGCAATGCGTTGCGATAAGGGTCTTAACAGAAGAAAATATTTTTTCGAGTGTTTCTTTTCGATCAACCAGCATATTTCCGGTTGAAGAACCCATGAATATTTTCAGTCCGCAAACCTTTTTGAAGTCCACCTTTTGTATCTCCTCCAGGTTATCATTGGTGGTTCCCATGAAAAAGGAATAATTGGCAAGGGAAACCTCGGAAGCGCGCTTATATTTTTTTTCTAATTCTGCCACAGTTACGGCTTGAGGCTGGGTATTTGGCATTTCCATGTACGTGGTTACACCTCCGGCCACGGCCGCTTTTGCTTCCGTATAAATTTCACCTTTATGCGTCAAGCCAGGTTCACGGAAATGCACCTGGTCGTCAATTAAGCCCGGGAATAAATGAAGTCCGGTAGCATCAAAAATTTCAGCGTCCACCGCTTCTATCTCTCTGCCTATTTCTTTGATCAGGCCGTTCTCTATCAACAGATCCGAAACGAAGACCTCGTCTTCGTTCACAATGGTAGCGTTCTTTATTAAGGTCTTGCTCATTTGATCAATTGCAGGATGAATTCATCCTCGTATTTGTTTTGCCCCACTTTGTTCCAATTCTTTTTACAGCCCGATTCCGTAAACCCTATCTTCTTAAATAAATGAATGCTTTTCTCATTACTTGCCGAAATATTACAAAAGACCTGCTTCAGCAAGAGGATCTCAAAACAATACTCTATCAAGATCTTTAAGGCCTCCTGCGCATAGCCTTTTCCCTTCGCAGATTCGTCAATGAGAATACCTATTCCCACCCTCCCATTCAAAGCATCGAGATCAAAAAGCTCGATCGTACCGATCGCCTTTGAATCCTGCGAACAGATCATCAGGCGTATTTGCTTTGCGGTAAAAATATCTTCATGCGCATTCACCAAATACTGCTCAAGCACAAATTTAGAAAAAGGGGCAAGCGTATTACTCACCTTCCAGATACCGGGATTATTCTCCCATTTATAAAGTACATCCAGGTCGCCCGGTTCGAGTGCACGCAAAAAAATATTTTCTCCCTTCAGGTTCATTTTTTAAGTCTCGCCAGCTCCTCCCCTATTTGCTTATCGAGGTCGGCCCGCTTATAAGGTTGAAGATAGAAAATATTTCCTTTCAATTCACCCAAATGAGCTCCAAAAGCGGCTTGTGAAAAATGGTTGATTTGCAATCCTTCCAACAGGTCAAAGACCAGGTCGATCTTATTACTTTCCAACGCATAAAACTCGCTAAAAAAGAGTTTTACGGGGGAAAGACAGGTATTCCCGGTAGGGTTTACCTTATCGAATTGCTTAACGTGCTCAGCAAAAGATTCTCCTAAGTGATCATTGCTAAAGACCGGATGCCTCGCTATTTCAATGAAAACAGAAGGTATTTTTCGAACTGAAATGTTTTTTAGGAGCGCTTCGCCGGAGACATTGAGTTCCTGTCCTTTTATAGCCAACGAATGATACACATTGTCCATCATCATTCCAATATGAGGCGGGACACGGTTGGCATGGAGCAAAACAAGGAAAATTCCTTTCTTCACCATTTCGCCCTTAAGTTCACTTGTGATATGAATGCTGTTTGCCACCTTATTTAATGGCCTCAAAGATAGGATTTCCTATGTTCCCGTTGGTATAAGGAATGTTGAGCAATTGACAAATAGTGGAAGCAATATCAGTTATATAAACCATTCGCAAAGTACTTCCGATGGTTATTCCTTTTCCGTAGAACAGGATAGGAATATGCGTGTCATAACTGAAAGAGGTTCCATGCGTTGTTCCGGTTTTCTCATGCTCGGCATACCCGGGTTTATAGCATATCATAATGTCGCCGCTACGTTTTTTGTTATAACCTCTTTGTATAAGGCCGCGAAAAAGAATATCATTTTGCTGTTGCAGATCCATTTGCTCGCCGAGCACTACATCGCTTATTTCTTCATTTTTCATGAGAATGACAGCACAGAATTTTTCGACGCTCATTTTATCCAGTTTCTTTAGATCAAGCAGCGAGTCGTTGAGGTAGAACTGCTGGTTCACGTATTGCGAAATAAGCGAATCCCCGTATTGTTTATGAAGCGCTGACTTAAGTCGTTTTACCATACCCAACGCATCCGGATTCCCGGCATTTATTTTAAGTGATTGCAAATAAGCC
The DNA here is from genome assembly GCA_025451115.1 of Bacteroidia bacterium. Taxonomy (GTDB): domain Bacteria; phylum Bacteroidota; class Bacteroidia; order B-17B0; family Aurantibacillaceae; genus PALSA-968. The sequence goes on from JANWKZ010000047.1 coordinate 8,295, forward strand.
GGAACTTCCACAGCCCCGTGATCGGCAGTGAGGAACAAAGTATAATTTCCTTTTCCAACTTTTGTATCCAGGTAATTAAAAAGCTCTTCCAGGTCCTTATCCAGGCGTATATAAGTATCCTCCACCTCTACTGATTTGGGTCCGTAAGCATGGCCCACAAGGTCTGTAGAGGAAAAACTTACACAAAGCATATCACAGATGGAGTCAGCTCCCAGTCCTTCACCCTCAATAGCGGCAAGGGCCATTTCTTTGGTCATTGTATTCCCATGAGGCGTATAGCGAATGATCCCTAACTGACCTTTTGCAAGCTGGGTACTATACTCATAAGGAAAAACAGGCTGGGGCTTGCCATTAGGAGCTTTTTCAAACCCGTTATCATCTGGCAGGCTTTCATTGTATTTATCAATTGGGAGCAGGGTATTCCATCCTTTCTTCAGGTAATTGACGGCCTGTTTTTTTGCGTTGTATTCGTTCAACCATTTAGGAAGGTCATTCCTGTAAAAACTAGAGGTAATGAAATTCCCCGTGTTCTCATCAAACCAATAGGCCGCATCGGCTGCATGTCCGGCCGGTAGAATAGAGCTCCTGTCCTTTAAAGCAATTCCTATGACCTTGGCTTTTTGATTAGTAGACACTTCCAGCTCATCTCCAATAGTAGTTGCATCAAGATTTACAGGCGACATTAAGCCGGTAGCGGCGGCGGTACCGACAGGTTTTACATTCTTATCGTAAGCGCAGTAAACAACCTTTTTCAATTTTCGATCGTACCAGTCATTCGCGGCAATTCCATGAACAGCGGGCGTGGTTCCTGTATAAATTGAGGCGTGACCAGGGGCTGTATAAGTAGGAACATAATTATACTGCGCGTTACGGCACTCAAAACCGCTATTGAGTAACCGCTTAAAGCCGCCGCTTCCGTATTTTTCAGAAAAACGAAACAGGTAATCGTAGCGCATTTGATCTACCACGATGCCTACCACCAATTTGGGTTTTTGCCCCAGGAAAGTACTAGGAGTAAGTACGAGGAGTAAGTATAGAATTATCTTTTTCATTTAATGCTTAAAGTAAGTAGTTTTTTTCCTTCTATCGCAGCCTCAAGTACGTCGCCTTTCTGTACAGCACTAACACCTTCCGGTGTTCCTGTAAAAATGAGATCTCCGGTCTTTAGTGTCACAAATTTAGAAACATAAGCGATCACCTGCTCAAAAGAAAATAGCAGATCCTTTGTATTTCCTTTTTGTCTTTCTCCGCCGTTTATCTTCAAATTGAATGCCAGGTTGGCCAGGTTGAACTTATCTTTGGCTACAAACTCGCTTACGGGAGCAGAATGATCGAAGGCCTTGGCTTTCTCCCAGGGAAGTCCTTTTTCTTTGCATTTCATTTGCAGATCGCGGGCGGTGAAATCGATGCCCACACCTATTTCATTATAATAACCTGAGGCAAATTCTTCGGCAATATGTTTTCCGTTCTTAGAGATCTTCAGCACGATCTCTACTTCGTGATGAAGATCCTTAGTGAAATCAGGATAATAAAAATCGCTTCCCTTCAATAAAGCTGTCTCAGGTTTCATGAAAAAAACGGGCTCCGTCGGTACATCCGACTTCATTTCTTTGGCGTGTTCGGCGTAATTACGGCCTATGCAGATTATCTTCATCTTTAATAAGGCTGGTTATACGCTGAATTATCTTCTTATAATTGATCGCAACCAGAACGATCACAAACATGGGCAATAGCCACACGATGCGCGCCTGTAATCTTCCCACAGGCACGTTCATACCTGCCGTAAGAAAAGCGTTGAGTAGAATGAATAAAATGATCAGGATGCCGTAATAATAAATGTCGCTGCTGCGCTGTCGGTAGAAAACATAATACAGCAGACAGATCAGCACACAAGCGAAAAGCAAGAGGTTTTGTCTATCATTAAGAGTTTCCATCACGGCAAATAAAGGCGCCCCCTGCATTTGGCGAGCCGTGAGATAAGGGTTCATTTCATCATTAAAATACTTGTCAATTGCCAGGTAAGGTGGGGTATTGATGGGATACGGGATCATCCCTTCTCCCACATTGTTGTTTATTAATTGAGAAAAACCGAAACGCACGGAGCCCGCTACATTCTTTACAAGATACTTAGGATCAGAATTCATGGTATTTATCAGGTAATTGAACTCATCTTCCGTTTTTTCCCAGCCACCCATTTTGTATAGCGAACTGGTCCAAACCCAGAGAAAAGCGCCCGAGTTCTTTTCGAGCGAATCCTTGTACAGGCACATTTTGCAATCCTTTAATTCAGGTTTACCGCAATTTTCCTTCAAAAACTCCTGCATGGTACCCGATTCGATGAAATGTGACATGAGGAAAACGTGTTTTCCTCTGCTCAGTCTGAACCCTCCTTCGTGTGTGTAATGAAGTATCAAAACGTAGAACCATGCCGTAATGCACAGACCGGTTATGAGAAAGATCCTTTTAAACGGGATCACAACATTCTTCTTACGTATATAAAACAAAAGGCCCGTCCCCAGGAAAAGAGCCGAAAAAGCCGCGGATAGTACAAGGTGAGAGAAATGCGTAGCCGCACTAAATACCATAATGATGGAAACCGCAATAAGTTTGGCCAGGTGCATTTTTTTATTGAGTGCCAAAAAAACGACAGATAATGCCAGCACAGGAGCGAATGTATCGGGCATGACCTGGCAGGAATACCATCCAATTCCCGTAAAAAAAGTAAGGCACATGATAGAAAAAACATAGATCATGGCCAGCTTTCTGGCCTGAAAAAAGGTTTCCATGAACATGTATACCATTGAAGCGACCAATAAGGACTGGGCAACAATTGTGAACCACAACGAGAACGCCAAACTCGAATGCCTGACGAACAGACCATAGGTTAAGGGCCGGTCAAGAGGTGTTACGCTCTTAAAACCAGTATCAATATAGGTGCAGGTATCAGAATATACCAAGGGGTACCCATTATATATGGAAGGAATACATAAAATAAAAGCGCCAAAAAAAATAGATAAAATGGCTGGAAGATATTTTTTCATAAACGCCTTATTTCTTCAACTGAGTCTTACAAAGATAAAAGATTTACCACAGCATCCATTTGGGCTATCCTAATATATTTTAACCCTTACTTTATCCATGAGAACTTCTTCGATGCCCTTTCCGTTACCCACAAAAAAAACGAAACTGTCTGCTGGATCAAAGTTCCGGTTAAGTATCCATTCCTTTTCCACAAACACCCATTCATTGACCGTCCCATCAAGATCATCATCCAAAAAATCGAAATTCCAAAAGATCGATGTTCCGCCCCTGTTCTCACCCTTAAAAGCCAAACCCGTTTCATAGATATTCGCCGACCTCTTTTTAAAATACGCCGAGAACTTAACTTTGAATACTTTTTCTGAACTAAAATCCTTTAAGGGAATTACGAGTGCCGAACTAAAATGTGACCTACTATCTACAAATGTGCTATAACTGCCATTATAAGAGTCGGCATCCGTAACCTGGGGGCCGCCCTCATTATTTTCATAGTCTTCCTTTATCTCGCGCATAACAGGAAGTTCCAGCTTTTGCCTGGTAAAACCAAAAAAGAGGCAGATCAGGATAACTAAAATAAAAGCAAATTGCTTCAACATTTGTATATTTAGCGCAATTTAGCAAAATGATCTCTCTTTTTCCAAAACGCAGGCAGGTTTTACTTAATTGGACCCTTATCCTTGTTTTATTTATCGTCTCTGTATTGGTGCGGATAGAAAATATGCGAGCCCCGATGGGGAGACACCACGAGTTCATCACCGGGCACGTACTTACTACATTGTCTATCTATCAAAAGCACGGGTTAGGCTATTTCCATTATTCTCCTGTGCTAAATTTCGACGGGGAACCGGAAAAGAACATCTTTGATAAATTCAAGTTCAGGGATGAGAATTACCATATTTACTATGTTTCTTACCCGCCTCTTTGCTTTCTTGCTCCCCATTTTGTGTTTAAGCTGTTTGGTGTGAGCCCAAGTGTGACAGCCATTCACGTTTTCAGTCTCGCCATTCATTTTTTAAGCGGCTTCCTGCTTCTTTTACTTATCTATAAACTGGCAGGTAGAGATCTAAGGCAGCATATTTATGTTCCGGGTTTCGTGGCCTACACCGTTTATTTATTCGCATCCGGGAATTTATGGTATCATGCGAACCTTTATTTTGCCGACATGCTGGTACAGGTATTTGTAATGGCCTTCTTGGTCTTACTAGCTGACTTTCTAAGAGACCCCACTTTACTTGTCCGTA
>JANWKZ010000048.1 GCA_025451115.1 Bacteroidia bacterium
CAGAGAAAGCTGTGGCTGTAAGGAAACCATTAATGTTACTGGCTACTTTGCCTCGTGTACTTGGTCCACAAGAGTCTGTTTTCTTACCTGTAAACGTTTTCGCCATGGAAAGCCACGTGAAAGATGTGAAAGTTGAAGTTGAAGTGAACGAGCTGTTGACTCTGGATGGCGATAAAACACAAACAATGAAGTTCAAGCAGGTTGGCGACGAAGTGATCAACTTCAAACTCAACGTAGCGGCACAGATCGGCATAGCTAGAGTGAAAATAACCGCTACCAGCGGAAAAGAAAAAGCAGTGCAGGAAATTGAACTTGACGTACGCACGCCTAATCCCAAAGTGGTCGACGGACAGGAAATGGTGCTGGAGCCCGGCAAGGAATGGAGCACCGACATCGCCTTCAAAGGAATTGCCGGTACAAACAAAGCCACGATCGAGTTCTCGAGCATTCCTTCTATGGGGTTGGAGAAACGCCTGGATTACCTGATCCAGTACCCGCACGGATGTATAGAACAAACCACTTCTTCAGTGTTCCCGCAATTATATGTGATGAACCTGATGGAAATGAAAGAAACTCAGAAATTGAAAGTGAGCGATAACATCAAAGCCGGTTTAAAACGCCTGCAATTGTTCCAGACCGCTAACGGAGGTTTCTCTTACTGGCCCGGTGAAGGTTTCGACAGTGAGTGGGGCAGTAACTACGCAGGTCACTTTATGATAGAAGCGGAGAAACAAGGATATAACCTGCCACATAACATGAAAACCAAATGGGTGAAATACCAACAACAGGAAGCGCGCAACTGGAACAACAGTAGTAGTCCGTATACGCACCCGCATGGCAGTCAGACGAATGAAGTGGTTCAGGCTTACCGTTTGTTTGTACTGGCACTGAGCGGAAATGCCGAGATGGGCGCGATGAACAGGTTGCGCGAGGAAAAAAATCTTTCTTCTACCGCTAAATGGAGACTGGCCGCGGCTTATAAAATGGTTGGTCAGAATGAGGTTGCACTGAAACTGGTGAATGGCTTAAGCACTGAGGTGAAACCTTATAAAGAGCTTTCTTACTCTTATGGTTCTGATACACGTGACGAGGCTATGATCCTTGAGACGTTGAGTATGCTGAATGAAAAAACAAAGGCATGGCCTTTGGCGAAACAAGTGGCTAAATCGTTAAGCTCTAATACGTGGATGAGCACGCAGGAGACCGCTTATAGTTTATTAGCTATGTGCGAATACACCGGGGTGAAGGAGAATAACGGCGAAATGAGCTTCTCATACTCGGTGAACGCGGGCGAGATGGGCAGCAAGACCAGCAAGAAATCTCTTTATCAAGTAAAATACACGGATAAGGATTTTGCTAAGAACGCCAAAGTTGCGATGAAGAACACCGGTAAGAGCACTTTGTTTGCGAAAGTGATCGTAGAAGGAGTTCCGCTGGTTGGTGACAAGAGCTCGACCGCTAAAGACCTCGCTATGAAAGTGCATTATAAGGATATGAAGGGTAAAGAGATCCAACCTGACAAATTACAACAGGGCATGGATTTCGTAGCCGAGGTTACCATCAGCAACCCCGGTAACAAAGGTTTCCTGAAGGAAATGGCGCTGAACCAGATCTTCCCTAGTGGTTGGGAGATACATAACAGCCGCATGGACGAGAACGGCAGCTCAAGCGCGGCGCGTTACCAGGATATCCGCGACGACAGGGTTTACAGCTATTACGAGTTACCTGCTAACACAAGTAAAACATTTGTACTGCAGCTCAACGCTACCTACCTGGGCAAATTCTACCTGCCCACCGTATACAGCGAAGCGATGTACGACAACACCATCAATGCCCGCGTACCGGGCCGCTGGGTGGAAGTGGTGAAAGATATGGGTACAATTGCCGGAAAATAACATACAGGGGCTGATCATGCAGGAGTATTAGCCCCGCGATCCTCCCGCTTAGGCGGGAGGATTTTGAAGCTTGGTTGTGATTTGGGTTTTTGGTTTAGCACAGGAAAAGGGTCCTGTGCTTTTGTTTTTGGCTAATAATCAGGGCATTAAATAATTGTTCTTGACAAATATGAAACTTCTTTCATACATTTGTGAAACATCTTTCATAAATGTCGGACAGTATTTCAAAAGTTGGTTATCTGGCGGGGGCTACAAGGCTCAGGCGCATAGGCGAGAAGCTGCAAAGCGAGGGAGATAAGATCTACAGCGAGCTGGGCATTAATTTCAAGGCAAGCTGGTTCGCTACTTATCATACTTTGCTTAATGCCGGCAAGCCGCTTACCATGCAGGATATCACGGCCTCCATCGGTTTCACGCATATAACTGTAAAGAACATTGTGCGCGAAATGGAGCAGAACGGGTTGGTAAAAATTAAACCTAATCCTGATGATGCCCGCAGCAAACACGTTACCTTAACAGTTAAAGGACAAGGCCTTTTACCTAAGCTGAGTCCGGTATGGCAAAATATTTCAATCAGCCTGCAGCAATTGCTCACCACGGGTCATCCTGATTTTATCAATATTGTTTCCCGCATAGAAAAAGAGATGGAAAAAGTGCCGCTCAACCAGCGCATTCATCAAGTGGAGAAGCATGAAGCGGTAGAAGTACTCGATTATAAGCCATCACTCAAAAAATATTTTTACGACCTGGCCGGCAACTGGCTCCTGGGTGTTTTAGATGGTAAACTTGAGAAAGAAGATGAGTTCACCTTAAGAAATCCTGACAAAGCGTATTTGGAAACCGGCGGTTTTGTTTTCTACGCGCTTTACAAAGAGAAAGTGGTGGGCTGTGTTGCTTTAAAAAGACTGAGTGAAGATAAATTCGAGTTCGCTAAACTTTATATAGATCCCGAAACCCGCAAACTGGGCATCGCAACTAAATTAATAGAACGATGCATCAGTCGCTGCAAAGAAAACCGCGCCACCGAACTCTGGCTGCAAACCACCAATGCTATGCAGGAAGCACATCGCCTCTATTATAAATTGGGATTTGCCGAAGCAAAAGCTCCCAAGGAAATGCTTGTTTTGAAACGGACGGAGAAAATAATGAGCTTGACCTTGGCTAGCGTTAAGCGGCCGGGTTAAATGAGGTCATCGTCGCTTCGATTGGCGGATTCCTCATGAGCAACCCGGCCTTTGGCCGACTCGGAATGACAGTACAAAGAAAAGACAATAAAAAAAGTAAAATGATAGAAACCATGTTGCACCCGGAAAAAACAACCCGCGACGAAAAGGACGTAACAATCGTGGAATATACCCATGAGCACCGCGTGCGTTTCAAAGAGATCAATGAGCAGTGGATCACCCGCCTGTATGTAATGGAAGAAGAAGACATCAAGACCGTGGAGGACCCCGAAGGATACGTTTTAAAGGGCGGAGGAAAGATCTACATAGCGTTGTATAAAGGTTACCCCGTGGGCACATGCGCCTACCTTAATATGGGTGAGGGTGTTTATGAAATGATCAAAATGGCGGTCGACGAAGAATACCGTGGTTTAAAGATCGGAAACAAAATAGGGGAGGAGTCGGTACAAGCCATCAGGAACCTGGGAGCTAAGAAGATCATTTTGTTTTCTAACACCGAGGGTTCTGCAAAGGCTATAAAATTATATTATAAACTGGGATTTCAGGAAGTGCCATTGGGAACGAGTGAGTTCATCAGGGCGAATATACGGATGGAGCTGAATTTTGATTAAAGGATCCTTATACCATGCACCGTGCAATCTGATATGCGAATTGAACCCAGCGAAATACAGGACCTCGATCCGGCCATGGCACTTTACCGCGCCGCGGTAGATTATCAGCGCATTAACGGATACAATCTCTGGCCCGAGTTCGATCGCGCACTTATTGAGAACGAGATCAAAGAAAAGCGTCATTATAGGATCGTGGAAGGAAACGAGATCGCCTGTGTTTTCTCGGTAGTTTACAACGATCCCATCATCTGGGAAGAAAAAGATAAGGAACCTTCTATCTACCTGCATCGCATCGCAACTAACCCACACTTCAAAGGAAAAGGCATTATGCACCTCATTAAAAAGTGGGCGGCCGAACATGCTTTGCAAAACGGCCGGAAATTCATCCGCATGGACACCTGGGGCGATAATGAAAAACTGAAAGCTTACTACGTTAACTGCGGCTTTACCTATATCGGTCAAAAACACCTTCCCCAGCCCACTACCTTGCCTCAACATTATTGGGGACTTACCCTGAGTCTTTTCGAGATCCAACTCTAGCCCCTCCTCGACGAGGAGGGGAAGGAAACAGCCAATACAACCGTATTTTTTTTATATTTGGTAGAAATTAATCGGTTTATGAAGAAGTATGGTTTTAGTATAATAGGGGCGGTGTTCGCCATGGCCAGTATCTTATTAGCCTGGAAAGAGTATCCGGCTATAGCAGCAACTGCCGGCTTATTGGCATGGGCCTTCAGTATGGCTGGAGTTAAAACGGGTTCCACCAAATGGAAGTCGGTACAGCTTTTTATTGTATGCGGAGTTTTCGGATATGTACTCTCGCCTCCGGGAGGCATGTACCTTATGGTGCCGGCTTTGATCTTTGCCGCAGCGGTAGGATCTTTTCGCATACTGGTATTTGAACAATTGGCTTATGTCCGGATAAAATGGATCGAACCCGTGTTTTATCTACTTGCCATGTCCCTTTACGTTTCGGCAAATCTTTTAGATAGCACCGGCTGGGTTGGCTGGGCCATGCCTGCACTCACTTTGTTTTTTACCACTTTTATGATACTCGGCATCATTACAGAACGCAGGGATATTGCCGCTACAGCCATTGACCGTTATGGTGTGGAAATAGGTCGGCCTGCACCCGGTTTTTCTCTACCTGATGAAGAAGGAAAAAATGTAAGCCTCGATGAGTTCAGGAACAAAAGGCACGTGCTGCTTATTTTTGTGCGGGGCGATTGGTGCCCCACCTGCCACATTATGTTGCGCTCCTACGAAAGGAACAAGGAACGCTTTGCGGCTAAAAATATCATGTTGCTGGCCATTGGCCCGGATAACGTGGGTGTGAACAAAGAAATGGTGGATAAACTCGGATTGGATTATAAATTACTTTCAGACGATAAAATGGAGGCGGTGAGAGCTTACGGCATGCAGAAACATTCCAATCACCCCATGACGAAATGTGCCGATGGGATTCCGCTCCCCGCCTCTTTTTTGGTGGATATCAGCGGCAATATATTATACACTTCTAACCCTCAAATAGCCGGAGAGATCCTGAATCCGGAAACCATCATACCCATCGTGGAAAAACTACACGCGGCATAACATGACGGGGATCTATCTTCTGATAATTGGCATTCTGCTGGCGCTCTCGGCTTTCTTTATTTACCGCGAAAGAAGGCAAACAAGGAAGTCTTTACACTACCTGAAGTACCTGCGCTCGTTCGAGAACATCGTGGCGCACACCAATGATGCGCTTTTCGTTATTGAGATCGTGAATGGAAAGATCCTCCACGTAAATAATGCCGCCGCGCAGGTACTTGGGTATACCCTGCATGAACTTTTGGGAAGGACCTATTTTGATCTTTTACCAAAAGATAAAGTGCATCGAAGCGCCGAGATCATAGCTGATGTATGGGAAAGCAAAGGGATGGTGTTCACCGATATCCCTTACCTGCACAAGAATGGGGAAGTGGTGCATGTAGAATGCAGCGCGAAGATCGGTTCTTTCGATGAGCATCCCGCTATTGTGATGTATGCCCGCGATATCCGCGAGCGACTCAAGTACGAGAAGGCTATCAATGAGATGAACCATGAGCTTACACAAAAGAACAAGGACATCACCGACAGTATCCGCTACGCGTTACGAATTCAGCAGGCTATTTTGCCCGAAGAAGAAAAGATCTCTGATTTATTGCCCGAACACTTTATCCTTTACAAGCCCAAAGACATTGTGAGCGGCGATTTCTATTTTATAGAGAAGATCAAGACCAACGACGGAATGGAACTGATAGGTGCCGCCGTGGCCGATTGTACGGGTCATGGAGTGCCCGGCGCGTTCATGACCATGTTGGGCAGTAGTTTTTTGAAGCAATCGCTCACTGAACCAACCGTTAACAAACCCTGCGAGGCAATTGAGTTCATCGACCGCAAATTGCAGGAAGCCCTTACGTATAAAGAGAAACAATCCTTCATTCGGGATGGGATGGACATCTCCTTCTGCGTGTTGCCTCCCGATAAAAAGACCATGTACCTCGCGGGCGCTAACCATGTTGCTTACGTAGTTCGTAAAGATAAAAGCGTGACGCATGTTAAAACAGATCACCACGCCGTAGGACAGATAAAGCCCGATGGATTCAAATACACTACCCAGATCGTGGAACTTAATGAGGGCGACTGCATCTATCTCTTTAACGATGGTTTCGCTGATCAATTCGGAGGTCCGCGCGGAAAAAAATTCAAGTATAAGCAGTTGGAAGAACTCCTGGCTTCCATTTCGCATCAAGGAATGGATGAGCAGAAGAACAAACTCGAATCGACCTTTTCCGATTGGAAAGGAAGTTTAGAACAGATAGACGACGTGCTTTTGATCGGAATTCGTGTCTAAAATTTTTAATCAGCTATGCGCTTTCGTTGTGCTTTAATAGGTGTGCTGTTGGGCTTTTCTGTTGCTATGGATGCGCAGCGGGAAGCGATCGATTCACTCCGGGAGCTCCTCGGATCTTCAAAGCACGATACGAATAGAGTAAAAACCGAAATGAACCTGGGATGGGAACTCATGAGTGCGGGAAATTACGATTCGGCGTTGCTCTACACCAACCTGGCGCTGCAACACGCCTCAGAACCTGTTTTACCGGGTGGAAAGGCGTGGGATAAAGGCATTGCGCAATCGCACAATACACTGGGTGTGATCTTTTTCAATAAAGGTTTTTACCCATTGGCACTCCAGCATTACTATAAGGCACTGCGTATCCAGGAAACACTGCACGATAAAAGAGGAGTAGCCTCGATCCATAACGGAATCGGAAATATTTACGGGATACAGAACCAGTTCGACCTGGCGCTGAAATATCATGAGATCGCTTTGCAGATACGGAAGGAATTGGGGAATAAGAGAGGTATGGCCAATTCATACGGCAATATCGGAAACCTGTATTACAACAAGAACGATTATCCTGAGGCATTGAAAAATTATCGCCTAAGCCTTGCCTTGATGAAGGAGACCCATAACGAACAAGGGATAGCGAACGCGTATGGTAATATTGGCATCATTCACCTCGCACAGAACAAACTTGACGAAGCCCTGAAAGCGCAATTCTCTTCGCTCGAGATCCACCAGCAAATTGGCGACAGGCAGGGAGAGGGCATCACCTTTATCAACCTGGCTGTGATCAACACCAAAATGGAAAAATATGCCGCCGCCGATATCTACGCCAATAAAGCATTGGAGATCTGTACGGAAATAGGAGACCTCGAAAGCATGAAAGACGCCCTGCAGGCACTCAGCGACCTTTGCGAAAAAACCGGAAGGGCAAAAGAAGCTTACCTGCATTACAAGTCTTACATAGCCGCCCGCGACAGCCTGTTGAATGAAGAGAACACCCGCGAAAGCACACGCCTGGAAATGAATTACGAGTTTGATAAAAAAGAAGCCGCCACGCGTCTTGAACAGGAAAAGAAGGAAGCTATTGCGGCAGCCGAAAGCCGAAGGCAGCGCATCATTTTGTGGGCCATTTCGGGCTTCGGTATTCTTGTGTTGGGCTTCGCCATCTTTGCCTACCGCAGCTTTTTACAGAAAAGAAAGGCAAACTTCGCCATTATGAAACAAAAGGACCTGATCGAGGAGAAACAAAGGGAAATACTCGATAGTATTCATTACGCCCGCCGCATCCAATCGGCGCTTTTGACCTCCGAAAGATATATAGCGCGCAACCTCTCCAGGTACATCGGCAAAAAGTAGAGTTTTGTCGGTTTTGTCAGGCCTTTTCTGTTAAAAAATGTTTTCCCGTCAAACGGGGGATGTTACCACATTTTGTTCTACCTATTTTTGTAATGGTATGCAGCGGCTTTTTTTGACATTTGTTTTTCTCGCTTTTAGCGGGTTGCTTTTTTCGCAGGCTGATAGCGTGAAGTCTGTTGACCAGGCTAATCTTTTTCCGCAAAGAAGTATGAAGGCGGTAAGAATTACCGTGGCACCTAAGATCGATGGTGTGCTAGCCGATAGCTGCTGGACTTTATCAGAAGTTGCTTCGGATTTTATTCAACGCGAATTGCGTCCCGATGAACCCTCGGAACAAAAAGAGGAAGTTCGGCTCATCTACGATGACGAGGCCATTTACATTTCTGCACAGATGTATGATGTTTCCCCGGATAGCGTATTGCGCGAGCTTAGCACGCGTGATAATGAGGCAAACGCGGATCTTTTCGGCGTGTTCTTCGATACTTACAACGATGATATTAATGCCTACGGATTTTTTGTGACCTCGGCCGGCACACAGATCGACGCCCGCTATAGCATTGACGGGCAGGATTTCGACTGGAACGCGGTTTGGATCAGCCAGGTGAAGATAAACGAACAGGGATGGGCCATTGAAATGAAGATCCCGTACTCGGCCCTGCGTTTCTCGAAGAAAGAAGTGCAAACCTGGGGCTTTAATATCATCCGCAAAATACGTCGCACAAGAGAGATGTCGTTCTGGAACCGATTGAACCCTGTGATAGGAGGATTAGTGCGACAGTTTGGAGATCTCACAGGTCTGCAAAACATCAAACCTCCCGTGCGACTTTCTTTTTCACCTTATGTAGCAGGGATCTTAAATCACTATCCTTACAAAATACCGGGTGTGAACGATCTTACTTATACGGCCAGCGGTGGTATGGATGTAAAATACGGTTTGTCGGACGCTTTTACTTTGGATATGACACTGGTGCCTGATTTCAGCCAGGTGCAATCAGATAACCAGGTGCTGAATCTTTCGCCTTTCGAGGTGCAGTTCCAGGAGCGCAGGCCTTTCTTTACCGAAGGAACCGAGTTGTTCAATCGCGGGGGATTATTTTATTCGCGCAGGGTGGGAGGAACCGCCATAGGTTATTACGATGCGTATTACCAATTGAACACCGACGAGAAGATCATCAAGAACCCCACGCAAACACAATTGCTCAACGCCACAAAACTTTCGGGGCGCACAGCAGGCAAATTGGGTATTGGTGTGTTTAACGCGGTCTCCAACCAAATGTTCGCTACCGTACAGGATACGATGACCGGAAACACGCGTAAGATCCTTACCTCTCCTTTCACAAACTATAATATTGTGGTGCTCGATCAGGCTATGAAGAATAATTCATCGATCTACCTCGTAAATACCAATGTAACACGCGAAGGACATTATTACGATGCAAACGTAACAGGAAGCGGACTGCGTTTGAACAATAGGAAGAATACCTATACAGTGGGAGCAAGCGGGGTAGTGAGCAATCGTTTTTTTCCGGATAGCCTGAAGCCCTATACCGGTTATGCGGCTAATCTCGACTTCGGAAAGAGCGGAGGCAATTTCACCTGGGCGTTTTACGGGGCAGTGAAATCAGATAGGTATAATCCCAATGACCTGGGTATCCTTTTTCTCAGCAATAATATGGAGACGGGCTTAGAATTGAACTACAATATCTACAAACCTTTCTGGAAGCTGAACAATATCTTCAATAATATCTATTTCAGTTACCAGCGCATGTTCAATCCCAACGCGTTCTGGAACTTTGGCATCTATGGGAATACGCGCACGACGTTCAAAAAGAACTTCTTCACCTGCGGGGTCAATTACGGTTTCGAGCCTGTGATCACGTATGATTATTATGAGCCCCGTATCCCGAACCACTATTATACCTTTCCGATAAACTATAATTACGGAGGTTTTATCTCTACCGATTACCGAAAGAAATTTGCGCTCGATATTTCATCAAACTATCGTTATTTCATCGAGAATGATCGCCGTAATATCAATTTCTGGGTTTCTCCGCGTTATCGCATGAATAATAAATTATCATTCATTTTCGAATTCTCAGACAATCTCCGTTATGATGATATAGGATTTGTGAACTATAACGGCACAGACATAACCTTCGGAAAGCGTAATATGAACACGGTAAGCAATACCCTATCCAGTGTATACAAATTCACCAATAAGATGTCGCTTTCCTTCCGCCTTCGTCATTATTGGTCGAGCGCCGATTACAAAGGATATTATACACTGGGCAACGATGGTTATCTGAGTCATGATTCGTTATATGCCAACGATCATAATGTCAATTTTAACGCGTTCAATATTGACATGGTATTCTTCTGGCAGTTTGCGCCGGGCAGCGAGCTGAACCTGGTTTGGAAGAGTTCTTTGTTGAAGAGAGAGGGTGTGGTAGACGTTGATTATTACAACAATTTCAAATCCAGCTTAAATTCGCCACAAAACAATATGATCTCGCTAAAAGTGTTGTATTATCTTGATTATTTGAAAATTAAGAAAGCCTTCAGTTAGTTTTTACCCGCCTCCACAATTTCTTATATTTACAAAGTATGAAGTTTTCGCTTTTCACTTTGTTCATCGTTTTTGGTCTGTTGGCTAACGCTCAGCAGTCGATGAGCGATTCTCTGCGCAGGCAGATCTATCTGTCGGAAAGCGATACGCAAAAAGTAAACCGGATCAATGCGTATACCCGTTACCTGATCATCACCAGTGAGTTCGACAGCGCGATGTATTATAACCAAATGTCTTTTGAGATCGCGCAAAGCGCTTCTTACAAAAGAGGTCTTGCCATTAATCATACATATTTCGGCCTGGTGTATTACGCCTGGGGAAATTATCCCGAAACACTAAAGCATTACTATTCTACCTTAAAGCTTCGTGAAGAATTGCACGATAAAGCCGGTGTAGCGGCCACCTATCATAACATTGGGAACATGTACTATGCGCAGGGAAACGCGGAGGAGGCCATGAGGAACTTTAAGGCTTCCCTGAAGATCAAAACAGAGACAGGTGATACACTTGATTCGCATTACGCGCATACTATCAATAACCTTGGGAATTTTTATGAGAACAAAGTGGACTTTCCGGAAGCTATGCAGTATTATGAGCGGGCCGCAGCGATAGAGGCACGTATAGGAGATGTGCAAGGACTCATAAGCGCGTATGGTAACATGGCTAATGTTTATATCTACCTGCAGCAATACGATAAAGCCTTTGTTAACTATGCCCGCATAATGAAATTATCAGATTCGATAGGCGACAAGCAGAACCTGGCGGCAATCTATAATGACCTGGGAAATCTTTATTATAAGATCAACAAACCACAGGAAGCGATCACCTGGCTTAATAAAGGGATCATTATGGCCGAGGAGGTAAGAAGCATGGATGACCTACGCGCCGGTTATGGGTATCGCACGGATGTTCACGCGGTATTGGGTAATTTCAAGGAAGCGTTGCACGATTATAAAATGTATGTGGCTTATCGGGATAGTTTAAATAACGAGGAGAGTACAAAAAAAATGGTACGCAGCGAAATGAATTACGGGTTCGAGAAAAGGGAAGCTGCCGCTAAGCTCGAACAGGAAAAGAAGGAAGCCATCGCTGAGGCGGAAAAAAGAAAGCAACGAATTATTTTATTTGCTATTTCCGGATTCGGCTTGCTGGTTTTGGGTTTTGCCATCTTCGCTTATCGTAGTTACCTGCAAAAGCAAAAAGCGAACCTGGAGATAACGCTGCAAAAAGAGGTGATCGAAGAAAAACAAAAAGCGATCGTAGACAGCATACTTTACGCAAAACGCATACAAACGGCTTTACTTACCTCTGAAATATATATAGAAAGGAATATCAGGAAGCTGAAAGGCGTTTAAACCTTCAGCTTCTCGTTGATCTTGTCAAGTAAGCCTTCGGTCTCTTTTACGTCCTCACTGTTCTTCTTGCCAAGGTCGATCGCTTTTGTGGCTGTTGCTTTGGCTTCGGGGTATTTTCCGAGTTTGAATAATACAGCGGCATAAGTATCGAAATTAGCATAGCCCGGAGCCAATTCGGTTGATTTTTTCGCCCATTCTTCGGCTTTCACCAGGTACGCTTTATTGTCGGTCTTTTCATAAAAATCCCAGGCGTTCGAATTGAGCGCGTTGACATCAGCTAAGAGGTAATTATCTGTGAACTCAATGATCGCTTTAAAATACAGCGAAGTATCCCTGCTGATCTTTGCCTGCGTCATATTAGTATAAGAGTCAAGATATTTAACAGGCGCGTTTGCCTGTTCACGATAAGCCTTTTGTACTTCGACAAGTTTGCCGGCTTCCTTCGAACGCAGCGCTTTCTTGATAGACGTGGTGTATACAGTTTTTATTTTTTCGTCAATATCTTCCTTTTTGTGTTTTGCGGTAAAATCCGTGTAGTGACTAACAAGGTAGGTAAAAGATGGGTTCGTATGCTCATTGATGAAATACATCAACAGGTCGTAATTAGCTTGCTCAAACAGCTCTTCCGGTTTTTTAGCAGCGAGGTATTTACTTACGTCTTTTTCCACATCCATGCACGCTTCACTGGCAGCATTGAAGTAAGCTGTGGCTGCAGCCGGTTTGCCGCTCTCCTTGAAGTTCTTTTCCAGGAACGCGTAATTCAGGGTTGGACTCATCGCTTCCTTTCCGGCTTTCATGAAAGCGTCAGCTTCGCGGCTTCCGCAAATACGGTGCACCAATTTCCCTTCTCCGTCTACGAAAAGGAAAGTAGGGTAATTCATCACCTCATACTTTTTTGCGATCTCGATCCCTTCTCCTTTTTCCATATCGATCTTGGCAGGAACAAAGTTCTTGTTGTAAAAATCAGCCACATCTTTCATCGGGAAGATATTCTTTGCCATCCATTTGCAGGGACCGCACCAGGAAGTGTACGCGTCCAGCATAACCAGTTTATTTTCTTCCTTGGCACGGGCCAGGATCTCTTTCCAGGTGCCGTGATCGAACTTAATGCCTTCTTCGCTCTGGGCAAAGCCGGCAAAACTCAGTGCAATAACAAGTAATAAAACGATCTTCTTCATGTGTGCTTTTTTAAGTGATAATGACTCTATTGATTTTCTTTAGCGGTTGTTTCAATTATTTCAATGGGTTTGTCGCAATCCTTGCAAGGAATTCGGTAGGTAAGGAATACCTCGTGCGAGCCCATGCTATAAGAACGGATCGAAGAGAAACCGTAATCGTAGGAATAACCGAGAATTAAATTATTCTTTTGCACGCCCACAAAAACAACAGCAGCCTCGTTAAAACTTTGCGAAGAAGCGGCGCGATAAGAAAGTCCGGCCCAGAATAAATTGTCATAATTAACCTTCACATTAAGATCGAACTGCAGAGGTGCGCCCGATTCAATAACCTTGATGAGTGCTGAGGGCGTAATAGTATACTTTTCTTTACAGGTAAGATCATAAGAACCATATACCAGGTAATGTCTTTTCAGTCGTTCTTTGAACAGGTCATCACCCAAACGGTATCTGCTTCCCATCACCTGTGGCACAGAAACACTGGCTGTCCATTTAGCTCCATAAGCGTAAATGCCGGTATTCAGATCGGCAATGGTGGTCTTTCCATTCAATTTGTTGAAGGTATTGTCGTTGGCATCTTCCAGCGTTAATTTATCTTTCGCAATAGTATGCTGGATGATCATAGGCGCTAAGCCGAACGACATCCTGATCTTTTCGTTTATTTTAAAACGATACGCGTAGGAAATTTGTGCAGAGGTCATTTTAGTGGCTCCTGCCGTAAAATTGGTGATCCCAAGACCCATACCAACATTTTTAGTAATAGGAGCATGTATGCTTCCAACCTGGCTGGATGGCGCACCATTAAAATTGACCCATTGCATACGGGCTGATACAGAGACCGGGATATAGGCTTTGGTGCCTGACACCGCCGGGTTCAGAAGGAAATCGTTGTTCAGGTATTGACTGAACAAAGGCAATTGCTGCGCGCTCACTGAAAATGCAGTAAGAGCGAATGCGGACAGAAATATTTTTTTCATAACAGAAATG